>NZ_JBXPBP010000017.1:0-72134 GCF_056924295.1 Enterococcus sp. LJL128
ACATAGAGCCAAAATACTCTACCACTACTGTAATAGATATTGTCACAAATTACATTAAGAATTATAATACCCATAGAATTCAACGGAAGTTGGGTTATCTATCACCGATAGCCTATCGAAAACAGACCGTTTAATCGCCTCTCTTTTGCCCTCTCACTTTTGGGGGTCAGTGCCCAACCTCATAGGGAGATAATGCCTCTTTTATAGAAGACCATCCTGGACCTGTTAATTCTGTCGAGTCTTTAAATTCACTGATTGTTCTTTCTACTGTTGAAAAGTTGGATAAACAGGTAACACGTGCATTTTGGGAAGAGGAATGCGCCCGTTGCACTTCGGAATAACTAAATTTCGTCATCTTCTGCCTCCTGTTGCTTAGCCTCATAATAATCATTCGTTAGTTCATCTTCCCTCGTATAAAGTGCTTTTCCTTTCGATTCAAACCTCTCATCAATTTCTGCAAATTGCCGTTGAATATCGAATGATTCTGCTTCAAAAACATCCAACTGTTCTTGCGCATGATTAGCTGATACTGTTCCTTGACTAAGATAAGCAATTTCTTCCAATACCGCTTGTTCCTCTCGTTGAAGATAGCGCCAATGCTCTTTGGCTTCTTCCCAGAAATTCTTCTTTTTCTGCATAAGCTCTCGCTCTTCTTCCACCTCTTGAAGTTGATTAGATAGTTGTCTACTCTTTTCATTTCCCACTTTGAGACACCCTCTTTGCTTCTTGGTCAGCCTTTTCATAGACATCACTAGCTGAAAGAATATTCTGAGCATCTGTTTTTAAATCTCCTTCAAATGTCGCCATTAATTCTCCTGTCTTAGACAGGATAGATTGAATATCTCCTACAGCTGTGCCATTGGATATTGAAATATCTGAACCACTGTTAGAATATGGTGACAAACAAGGAAGAGTTAGTCCACTAGCAAATGTAATCGCTTGTTGGGGATTATTTTTCGTTTCGCTCATGGATATCCTCCTTAAAATTACCTTTTTCTTACAGTTTATCATTTTGAATATAAAAAAATAGAGTAGTTTCTACTTTTTATTATTTCTTCCCTCCATAATTCTTCTATTTTTTGAAGTTTTTTTCCTTTACTATTTCCACCCTCATACTATGTATTGTAGCTTCCTTTGTTGCTTCGTCAACAGTAATCCCAGCTCCTGTGAAAATATATTCACTCGCAATTTCTTTATCATTATACTTGCTATTTTTAAGTAGTTCATACATGAATCTGACCAATTTCTTAATATCCTCAGCATCTTTTAAAGAAGCATACTTCTTTAAATGTCTTCTCTATTTTCAAAAAACAAGAGATACCATTTTTTGGCACCTCTCGAAAATATTGATATAAAGTTGTGTTTAATGATTTGAGAACTGTAAAACTTTACGGACTTTTTCAAGGTCTGGTTCGATTGCTCGGATTTTGAATAAGTTTTAAAAGCCTTTAATATCAATGGATACAGAGTGACCAACATTTCAAAGCTTCAATGAGTTTCAATAGATTAAGAATTAACGATGTCAATTTTTAAACAAAAATACACAATCCAAAATAAAACAATAAATTGATATTTAGTAAAATTTTATATTCTCTTAACATAAATTAATTTCAAAGTTTATTCTAGTTTGCTAAACAATATTAAGCAAGTTAGCTTTCAATTCTTTTTCAGCTTCTACAATTTGAACCTTCAACCTATCGTAGTCCTCTATATAATCTTTAACGAAATTATTTTGTTCATCAATCGGAAAATACTCAATGTAATATTCTCCTAGTGCATCAGGAGTTATAGTTAGTTTCGATGTTCCATCAGCTAAATCTGCCACTATTTTTTTTCTTATAGCTTCAAGATACCAGTTATAAAATTTCAGATTTATCGGAAAATCATTCTTGGTATTTGGTGTCAATACTAAGCAAAGATTACTTGCAATAAATTTACCTCTTACATACTGACTTTTCCCTAGCGAGCCACTCGCAAATACTGCATAAATAAGTGCCTCAGTATCATATTTATAGCTTGAAAATTTCTTCCAATCACTTGATGCTGTGATAAAATCATATTCTCCCTCATCTATTGCCTCTGTTGAAGCTAATGTTCCTTTCTCATAATTAAATATTTGCTTAAACTTAACTAATTTATGATTTATATCCTGTTCATTCTGAAAACCTGCTACATTTAGCATTCCTTCTTTATAAATTTTCTTTTTTTCTGATAAACCTTTTACTTCATTTAAGTTATTAATTGAATCTACAATTTGATTTTCAATATCGTTCCATTTATTATTTCTATCTATTCTCCCTTTGTGTTGGATACTTACTAATCCATCATCCTCAAGGTTATAGAAGAGTACCTCATCATCTTCATTATGTGGTGTTTTTGTAAATCCAAAAATTGAAGTATTTACGGTACGTCCCTGTTCTCTAAAAATTGAAAGAGGCATTTTTATCACATAGTCCAATTTAGCTTTTTTTAGAAGTTGTTCAGTAAGGCCTTCAGTACCATCTTTACCCTGATTTTTTGTTAAAGTTGGACTAGGCATGATTATAATTAATTTTCCATTATTTTCTAAATAATCAATAGCTTGTAGTGTGAACTTTATTGGATTATTTCTTTCATAAGGCGGATTTATAATGCATTTAGTCGGTTTTTTCGATCTTATGAATTCTAATAAAACATCATCTTTATTATTCATAATCCGCCCCTTACTTTCATTCAGCAAGCTATTCCTAAACAGCATATTAGAGCGACCATCCCCGTGTAGAAACATATTAGAACAAGCCAGAGAAAATAAAACTGGATCAATTTCGAACCCAATCAATTGCTCAGTTCTAATTTGTTCTAATTTTTCTTCATCGTCTTTTGCTAAATTAAATAAAATTTCCATAGATTCCATTAAGAATCCACCTGAACCGGTACAAGTATCAATCACGACATCATCGATAGATAAGCGCGCTAATTTTACCATTAGCTCTTTTATATGATCAGGAGTTAAAATGATATTTTTATTCTCAATTTTACCCGCTCTTGACAAAAATATCTTATAAGCCTTTCCTAGAATATCCTGCTTTTCTTCGTATTGATATGGGATATAAATTTTATTATGAATTTTAGAAATTAATTCCCTATACGTATCCAATGGTAAATCAATATTCTTTATAAATGAAAACTGATCTCTCCAACTAAATTCCTTTGACAAATTATTAACCTTTAGTCCTAACTGTGTATCAATGGCTTGTAAAACAGCAGCGTTCATATAATGAGAATTTAAAATTGTAACAGATGTTTGTGCTATTTCCTGCTCGGTCGGAGGCTGGATATTAGTATATATATTTCGGAAATTTGAATTAGTTAAAGCAATCATTATTCCTGAAAAAAATAAGCTTCTGTAAGTATCTTTAATTCCACCAGTATGAAATTCTTCGTTTATAGATTTTAGAATAGTAAGCAATTGCTCATCTGATATAAAATCACCAGAAATACGTTTGCTTAGAGTTTTAGCAATATCTTCTATTGACAATAATTTATCCTTAGTTTGAAAAGAATAAATTTTACTATTACCCATTTCTTTATAATAATAAGTAACTTTAATTTGACTTAAATCTTGTCCAGAAACAGCAATACCAACAATATTTTTTCTAATTAAATTATTTTCCATATAAAATTTCACTTCATCTTCAGCACAAGAATGGAGAAGTGCTTTTGCTTCCACAATAATAGAAAAATCAGGTAAATCTATAAAAAAATCAGGATATCCAGCATAATCAGTCCTTTTTTTTGATCTAAACCCATACGAACTGTTTATAGCAGATTTTTCAACAAAAGTCTCTGCACCATAAAAGGAACGAAAAATATTCTCTGTAATAGTTTCACTTGCTTTATTCGAGTTTAACATATTATATTCTATCTCCTTGTTTAACAGTGATACAAATCGCTTTAAATCCATAAGCGCTATTTGCTCTTTTAACTTTAAATCAGTAAATTGACTATAACATTTAGGTTAGGCAATTTGAAGTCTTTTTTGCTATTCACTCTTCAATTATCACATGATCTACATATTCTTTAAAGCCTATTTCATTAATTCATATGTATTTGATTTCACATAACATAATCTTCAAATCCTCCTCATTTTACAACCCCTACTTTTTTTAGTTGATTCCATACTATCTAAAGCATACTCAAAAGCTTGATTAAAAAAATTGTACTAATCTTTGTAATAGCTTCTTCTTTTTACTATATATTTTATTCTAAAATTACTCAATTAGCACTACCTTCTATTCCACATAATCGTACTTCTTTTTCATAGTTTTTTAAGTTACTTGTAAATAACTATACTAAATTTAATAACTAAATATAAAAATGGGAAAACTTTCCCTTTTTATTGCTTATCTAAAATACCATTTACTCGTTCAATCAACGAAACAAACTGCAAAACACTTTCCATCTGTTCACCTATCAATCCGACTAGTTTAAATTTTAAACAATCAGATATTCCAAGTAAATAGCCCGGAAAAGTAGAGTGAATTATAGCGTGAACTTTTCTCTAACTCAACAAAAAAACGCCAGATGGTGTGGAACCAAAAGGCGTCTGTAATGTTGATATAAAGCGAATATTAACGTTTTGAGAATTGTGAAGCTTTACGGGCTTTCTTAAGACCTGGTTTTTTACGTTCAACCATACGGGCATCACGTGTAAGCAAACCAGCGCGTTTTAATGCAGAACGGAAATCAGGATCTACTTCCAGCAATGCACGAGCGATTCCGTGACGGATAGCTCCTGATTGTCCAGCGTAGCCTCCACCGTTTACGTTTACCATTACATCGTAAGCGCCTTTTGTTTCAGTCACGCCGAAAGGCTGATTGATAACTTCACGCAAGTCAGCGTGTGGAATATATTCTTCAACATCTTTTTTGTTTACAGTAATTTTACCAGTTCCTGGTACTAAACGTACGCGGGCAACTGCATTTTTACGACGGCCAGTGCCGATATATTGTACTTGAGCCAATGAATTTCCCTCCTTAAATTAGGTTAGTAATGTCTAATACTTCTGGTTGTTGTGCAGCATGTGGATGCTCTGCTTCACCATATACGTTCAATTTAGTAAATTGTTTGCGGCCTAAAGTATTTTTAGGAAGCATACCCTTTACAGAATTTTCGATTAGACGGCGAGAATTTTTCTCACGCAATTCACCAGCAGTAACAGATTTCAAACCACCTGGGTATTGGCTGTGACGGTAGTAAATCTTGTCAGTAGCTTTTTTACCAGTTAATTTCACTTTGTCAGCATTGATTACAATTACAAAATCTCCAGTATCCACATGTGGTGTGAATGTTGGTTTATTTTTTCCACGTAGTATAGATGCTACAACTGTTGAAAGGCGTCCCAAAGGAACATCAGTTGCATCTACTACGTACCATTTACGTTCTACTTCGCCAGCTTTGGCCATATATGTTGTACGCACAGTTCTTTCCTCCAATTTTCGTTTCGATGTTTGACATACACTTGAGTTTCCGGGGCTCATCGTGGGGCAAACAATACCATTTAACATAATACCCCGTATCCCTTGTAAAGTCAATGAATTTCTGATTATTTTTTCGATTACAACAGCTTTTTTTCACCATTTTCTGCAAATGTATTTCAGTTTACTTTCCTGCGCTCTTTTCCCTTTATCTTTTGAAAAATAAAAAGAAAAGAACAACAGAGCCATTCATTCTTTTCTCTTTTTTATTTTACTGTAGCCTAAATGCCATCAGCTTTCGTGCGTCCTGTAGAATTTTTTCGTTATCTACATCGAAGAGCAGCCATTTGCCGCCGTTCATATACTCATAGGTTTCGTAGGCTTCTTGAATCTGTTCATCGCTTTTCTCAATTAAGGCTTCAATCTCAGCCTGATACTCTTTATTGGCAATAATCAATATCCGAAACGTTCCCTTTTTGGGATAAATGGTACATATGCTTTTTCCTCTTTTTTTAAATTTCAGGTTCCAGCCGGGGATCGAGCAACGGCTGTGCTCCAGCTTTGGTTTGATTTTGAGCTCTTCCGTCAGCTCATGTAACAGCTGTTCCCATTCTTTTGTGTGGATAAACGCAGTTACGTCCTCAAGCTCTGGTTTTGTTTCTCTATTAAATGTCTCATTCCAGTCCATGTTATCCCTCCTTCATCTATTGTCGATTTTTCTTCCAGTCTTCAATCGTCAGTCCTTTGATGACGTCTGTTACTGCCTTTCCTTTGGCTAGACGAGCGTTGGGAATGCGCCCTTCTTCCTTCATGCCGATTTTATCCATCACTCGACCTGAATTTGGATTTTCTTCATCGTGTTTGGCAAATATCCGTATCAGCTGCAGCTTTTCAAAGCCCAGCTCCAACAAAGCTTCACAGGCCTCTGGCACCAGACCATATCCCCAATATTTTCTACTTAAGCTATAGCCGATTTCGGCAATTTTATTTGCTGGTTCAACTCGTAAATCAATCGCCCCAATCAGCTTTTTATTTTCCTTTAGTTCAATACCATACTTTCCTAACGGGTTACTCATAAAATAATCAGCAATCGCCGCTTCTGTATCTTCCAGTCGTTGATGAAGTGGAAAAACATATACAACTGTTTCTTCATCAGAGGCATATTCAAACATATCAGAAGCGTCGGCTAAAGTTACTGGGCGCAGAACTAGCCGCTCTGTCTCCAAACGTTGATTTTCAGCTAATATCAAATTATAATTCACCATTACTTCCATCTACATCACCTGCTTTTTATACTACTTTAACGAAGGATCGCTGAAAGTTCAACAGCGTTTTACAGAATTTTTTAATTTAAGTCAGGTTTAAGCTTCAATCATTATCGTTGAATCATCCCAAAGAATGAAGAGGTCTGCATCATATGAGCATTCGTTCCCGAAAATTCACCCTGACAGTTTTATTATTGATAGTTCTCGCGGCTATTTTCTATTTCGATTTATTTCCGGCAGTCATTGGCAACGGCACTGAAAATGCAGAGACAAATACATCAGCTGCTCAATTGACTTTAGCCGCTGCAGAAAGTGAAGTCTCTGAGGTTAACCTAGATAGCCAGACCCTAACTGTTGTGCAGGTTGGAGAAGAAGATATAGTTTTATACAGTCAGCCGAATACCGGTAGTGATGTGGTTACGACGGTGACACATGGTGAATATCTTGAGTATATTGATGAGATTAATAGCTGGTACCACGTGGTTGTCAACGATCAGTACGAGGGATATATTTCAAGTCTTTATAGTGAGAAAGCATTAATTGATGTTGCAGCTCCCGCTACTTCACTAAAGAATACAACTGTCGTTTTAGATCCGGGACATGGCGGACAGGATACTGGAGCTATTAGCAACAACGGCTCTTTCTATGAAAAAGATATTACCTTAGCTACTGCGAAAATTATCAAAAACACGCTGGAAGCTGCTGGCTGTACCGTATTATTAACCAGAAATACAGATGCTACTATAGACTTGGAAGATATATGCAGTATCAGTATGCAGAATCAGGCAGATTTCTTTATCAGTCTTCACTATGATTCCACGGAATATATGAACGAAGCCTCTGGCACTATTACGTACTATATATTATGAGAAATACGAAGCACTGGCTGAAGCAGTCAATGATTCTTTAAAATGTATGCTGCCCTTGGACAACCGCGGCGTTGAAGCCGGCAACTTCCATGTCCTGAGGGAAAACACCCGTCCTGCACTTTTGTTAGAGCTTGGGTATATGAACAATGATTATGATTTAGCCGCTTTCACTACTAAAAACTATCAGCAGCAAGTAGCTGAGGGGCTTTTAGAGGGAATGACTGAATATCTTGCTCAAGAAAATGAGTAGACTGGTATTATCTACTATTCAGAAGAAAAGGAATGGGGGTAAAAAAGATTCGTGCGCTCTCGATTTATTCACTTGTTATAAATAAAAGACCAGCAAACAAAAATAAAGATTTAACTGGCTATCACAAAAAAACTATAAGAAAAGGAACAGGCTGTTCAACGGCCTGTTCCTTTCTTCAATTATTTCTGCCCGTTCTCTACGTAGCTCATATCATTTACAGAGTTTACTGTGAATTTTCCATCCTTATAAGTCACAGTAGAAATACTGGCATTGCTTAATCCAGTTGGCGGCAGTTCTGCATTGCTGTCCAGTTGTCCTAGTAAGGTAATAATGCTCATGCCATGAGAAACAACCAGGATATTCTTATGTCCTTCTTTTTCTGCATCCTTCACAATATCATCCAGAGAAGCGGTCAGGCGGTCAATAATCGTCTGGCTATCTTCTGCCGGCCAGTTAACGCCCTCTTCTACATTGTCTTTATCCAATTCAGCTAAAACATCGGCAAAATGCAGAATTGATTTATAAAAACCGTCTTTCTGCATCCCCTCCATGAACTCTTCATATGTTTGACCATCGGCTTCTGCCACAGCCGTCTGCATCTCTTCATTCATCATCCCTTCGTAGGTTCCAAAGTTATATTCCCGCAGACGTTTGTCCTTGTTGATTTCCATACCATTCTGACCATTATTGGCTAAGACCAGCTCAGCTGTTTCAATAGCTCGTCCACTATTGCTGCTGTAAACCTTATCAAACGTAACGTCTTCCAGCCCTTTTCCTAGATATTCTGCTACCTCTACGCCAGCCGGCGTCAGCGGCGCATCAATCCAGCCCTGCGAACGGTCCACTGTATTTAACATCGTCTTCCCATGTCTGGCAAAATAAATGGTTATTTCCCCGCTCTCTGCTTTTTCGCTGCCTACCGTTTTATCCGCCTTCTCAGTTCCCCCAGCACAGCCTGTCACAACTAATGCTGCTGCGGCTAGTCCTACTAAAAATTTTTTCATGCTCATTCTTAAACTCCTCCTCATTAATTTATTGAAAGCGGACAATGATTTCTTTACATACCTCCCTTTAAAAAAATAAAAAACCTAATTATGCCGATTCAAAGAATCCGCATAATTAGGTTTAGCTTGCCGAAAACAATCACTATCCTGCATATTCAACTGATTTCATTATAACTTTTTATCACCAAAATGAAAACCTTTTCTTATTTATAAAATAGGGGATTTTACAGAATTTTTCAGTTCATTTGATTTTTAACAGTTTATTTTCCATCTGGAGCAGTTTGCTGACTTGCTCCGGCAAGTTTCATTAGATTCCAGCTATTTCACTGACAAATTGAGCGGCCTGCTCACCGCTGCCTTCGCTTAATAGTTGAACGATTTTACTACCTACAACAACTCCAGCACAGCTTCTTCTAAATCGTTGGGCATGCTCCTTTGTTGAAACACCAAACCCGGCTAAAACCGGCTTGTCGCTAATTTCTTGAATAAACCGTAAGTGGTCATCCAATTCTGCCTGATAGTCTCTGCCAATGCCTGTTACTCCGTTTACAGCTACTGCGTAAATAAATCCTTCCCCGTCAGTCACGAGTGTCTTAATCCGCTCCTGTGGTGTCGTCAGTGCAATTAACGGGACTAACGCAATGTCCGTATTTTTCAGCAGCGGCGTCAAGTAGCCACGATGTTCATAGGGAAGATCTGGAATGATTAATCCTTTTACTGGTGTCTCCTTTAGCTCAGCAATAAGCCTTTCCAAACCAAACGAGTAAATCGGGTTGAAATAGGTCATCAATACCAAGGGAATGTCTGTTTTTATTTCTTTCAATGTCTCAATGATTTTAGCCAGCGTTACCTCCTGCTTTAGCGCAGCTAGTCCAGCCGCTTGAATCACTGGACCATCAGCTACTGGATCTGAAAAAGGAATGCCCAGTTCAATCGCTCCTGCTCCGGCAGCTGCAAGCTGGTGAATTTCATTTGCCAGATTCTCCAGTCCTTGAGCCCCCGCCATGATATACGGAACGATAATCGTTTCGCCATTTTTCTGTTTTTTAGTCAGCTGTTTCGTTAATGTCTTCATTGTATTCCCTCTTTTCCAGTAATGTTTTAATTTGCTGAACATCCTTGTCTCCTCTACCTGAAAGGCAAATAATCAGTTGTTTTTCAGGTCCTAGCTCTTGAGCGACCTTCACGGCATGACTAATTGCATGAGAGCTTTCCAATGCTGGAATAATTCCTTCTGTTCGACACAACAGCTGAAAGGCAGCCAACGCTTCATCATCTGTAGCAAAGGCATATTGCGCCCGACCGCTTTCATTTAAATGACAATGCTCTGGTCCTAGTCCTGGATAATCCAAGCCGGCTGAAATCGAAAAAGCTTCCTGTACCTGTCCGGCATCATCCTGCAGCAGCTTCATCATTGCCCCATGAAGAATACCTACTCTGCCTTTATTAATAGAAGCTGCATGAGCCCCAGTTTCCAAACCTAAACCAGCGGCCTCCACTCCAATTAGCGCAACCTCCTGATCGTTAATAAAAGGATAAAAAATCCCCATCGCATTGCTGCCGCCGCCTACGCAGGCAACGACTGCATCCGGCAGCTTTGCTTCTGCTTCTAAAAATTGACGACGAGCCTCTTCCCCAATAATACTTTGATAATCCCGAACAATTTTCGGAAACGGATGCGGTCCCAGAACCGAACCCATTACGTAATGAGTGTCCTCTACATTAGCAACCCAAAACCGCAAAGCCTCATTGACGGCATCCTTTAGGGTTTTACTTCCCGATTCCACACTCTCTACTCTAGCGCCTAAAAGCTCCATTCGAAAAACGTTCAGCGCCTGACGCTCTACATCGACTGCGCCCATAAAAATGGTACATTCCATACCGAACAGCGCCGCCACAGTAGCAGTAGCTACACCATGCTGTCCTGCACCTGTCTCAGCCACTACTTTGCTTTTGCCCATTTTTTTAGCTAGCAGAATCTGCCCGATGGTATTGTTGATTTTATGGGCTCCTGTATGATTAAGATCCTCACGTTTCAAATAGATTTTTGCCCCGCCGATTTCTTTCGTTAATCTTTCCGCATAATAAAGGGGATTTTCCCGTCCTACGTACTGTTTTAAATAATAGGCAAGCTCTTCTTGAAACGAGACATCTGTTTTGGAGGCTTCATATACTTCCTCCAGTTCCTTCACTGCTTTCATCAGCGTTTCCGGGACAAACTGTCCGCCGTAAGAACCATAAAATCCTTTAGTTGGTTGACTATACATCACATTTCCTCCTTCGCTTTTTTTAAAAATTCGGCAATCTTCTCACAATCCTTTTCACCGTTCGTCTCTACTCCGCTGGAGATATCCACAGCATAGGGGTTAAACAATTGTCTGGCAGTCTGAACGTTATCCACAGTTAATCCACCAGCAATAAATACTTTTTTATCGCTCAAATCATTAAGCTGCAGCTTTTTCCAGTCAAAGGTCTGACCGTTGCCTCCCATGTATTTTTGAGGCGGGGCATCAAACAACAGATACTCTGCTGGATCATTAGCCAGTACGGCCAAGTCAAGCGTATCCTTAACAGCCACTGCCCGAATATGAGGAACGGAAAACCGGTTTGCTGGTCGGTCTCCATGGATTTGAACAAGATCTAAATCAGCGGCAGTAATGATTGCTTCCAATTCATCTAGAGTGGGGGAAACAAAAACCCCGACTTTCTTCACGCTCCGGGGAATCATTTTGCTGATTCGACGTGCATGTTTGGGTGTAATCCGCCGTCTGCTCTCAGCAAACACAAAACCAATGTAGTCTGCACCATTCCTGACTGCGGTCTCCACATCTCCCTTTGTTTTCAATCCGCAAATCTTCACCTTCATCTTGCCGCCCTCAGCTCTCTAACCTTTGCTTCTGGTGAAGCAGCCCGCATTAATGTTTCCCCTACCAAAACTCCCTGATAACGGTCACTGATTGCTGCTGCCTGAGCACCGGTTTCAAAGCCCGATTCGCTAATGTATACTGCGTTGGTTTTCTGATGCTTTCCTAGTTCAATACTTGTTTCAATCGTCACCTCAAAGGTCTTTAAATTTCGATTGTTTACGCCAATCAGGGGAGCCGCTAAAGCTTCTGCAATCGTCAATTCCTCTCGATTATGGACTTCCATCAAAACCTCTAATCCCAGATCCTGTGCCGCTTGGAACAGTTCTGCCAGCTTTTCTGGATATAATGCCGCAACAATCAACAGGATCATTGTGGCTCCGGCATTTCGTGCTCGAATCAGTTGTTTTTCGTCAATAATAAAGTCTTTGCACAAAACTGGAATAGCCACAGCCGCTGCAACCTCTTTTAAGGTTTCTATCGAGCCTTTAAAAAACACTTCATCTGTCAAAACAGATATAGCCGACACCCCCGCTGCTTCGTATAGCTTTGCCTGCTTGACTGCATCTACTTCCATATTTATCTGTCCTTTTGAAGGTGATGCCCGCTTGATTTCTCCAATGATATGAACATACTCTGGTTCATTTCTGACCCGTTCACAAAACGAAGGAGTCTGACGCAGTGTCTTCAGCTTTTCTCTAGACATCTTTGCGGTTTCCTGTGCTTTTTCCTGAAGTATCTTTTCTAAAAAATCCGTCATCAGGCTACCTCCTTTTGGATACGAATAAATTCCTGCAGCTTGTCCATCGCTGCCCCATCTTTAATGCAGTGTCCTGCAATCAAAATACCCTCTTCAATTGTCTGCGCTTTTCCGCTGCTGAAGAAACCTAGACCTGCATTCAACAGAACCGTATCCAGATAAGGTCCTGCTTCATTTTTCAAGACAGAATATAAGATTTCAGTATTCTGCTGAGCATCGCCGCCCCGAATGGCAGTTAACGGCAGCTGCTGAAAGCCTAGTTCCTCTGGTTCTATGGAGTTTAAGGTAATCCTGTCATTTTCCAGCAGTGCATAATGAGTGGTTCCAGCCAACGAAGCTTCATCCAAACGGCCGCCGCCATTGACAACGACTGCCCGCTGGCGGCCTAAGCTTTTTAGTGTAGCCGCCGTTTCTTCCAACAAGTCCAGACGATAGGTTCCCATCAGCTGAGAAGTCAATGGAACCGGATTGGTCAGCGGACCAATCAAATTCAAGACAGTCGGAACGCCTAGCTCTTTACGAACCTTCATCACATGTTTCATATTCGGATGCATAGCAGGGGCAAAGAGGAAGGCCAATCCTACCTCGTCCAGCAGTGTAGCGATTCTTTCAGGAGACAGTCGAATATCCACGCCTAAGCATTCAAACAGGTCAGCACTGCCGGAACGGCTGGAAATACTACGGTTTCCGTGCTTCGCTACCGTTACTCCGCCAGCAGCCAGAACAAATGCTGCTGTAGTGCTGATATTGAAGCTCCCTGACTGATCTCCTCCCGTACCACAATTGTCCATCACTTCTTCAGCCTGACAATTAATCTTCAACGCCTTGCGCTGGATAGTCTCAGCTATGCCTGCCATCTCCTCTGCGGTTTCTCCCTTACATTTCAATGCGGTCAGAAAAGCTGCCAGCTGACTATCTGTTAAACGCCCCTCAAAAATCTCTTCGGCAATACCTGTGGTTTCTAGTTTAGATAAATGTTGTTTTTGATATATTTTTTCAAATAACTCTTTCATACTTTTCCCCTCCACATAACTGAATAAATCTCTGTATCATACTTGCTCCATCGGCGGTCCCAATAGATTCCGGATGGAATTGCAAACCAAAAACAGGATATTTTTTATGTTCAACGCCCATCACTTCATTGTCTTCATCTGAATAGCTGGTAATGCAAAATCCTTCTGGTACTGACTGCTGCTTAATAACCAATGAATGATAGCGAATAACCTCAAATACCGCCGGCAGCTGCTGAAATAAATAGCCTGCTGTTTGCCTGACTGTCGATGCCTTTCCGTGATAAATACGATTTGCCTGCTGAACTTGTCCGCCGAAAACTGCACCAATTGCCTGATGTCCCAGACAAATGCCCAAAATCGGCTTTTCTTTGTAAAAGCGTTCAATGATTGAAAATACTTGTCCAGTCTCCTCTGGCTTACCCGGTCCGGGAGAAATAATTATTCCGTCAGCCTCTTCAGCTTTTCTCAACAATTCAGGCGCATCATTCCGCAGAATACAAATATCAGCAAATTGTCCAGCCAGCTGAGCAAGATTATGTGTAAATGAATCATAATTATCAATTAATAAAATCATTGTCCTACCTCCAATAATGCTTTTGCTTTTTGTAGGGTTTCTTCGTACTCTTTTTTCGGATCGGAATCATAAACAATCCCCGCACCTGCCTGTACATAGGCTTTTTTCTGATGGATGACCATTGTCCGTATGGCTATGGCAAAATCCGCCTGATCATCTTTAGATAAATAGCCAACCGCTCCGGCATATATTCCCCGTTTAACCGGCTCCAGTTCATAAATACGCTGCATTGCTCGAATTTTCGGGGCTCCGCTGACTGTTCCTGCCGGTAGAGTGGCTTTTAACGCATCCATCGCTGTGCAGTTCTTTTTCAGCTTACCCGTAACAACAGAAACAATATGCATAACAAAGCGGTATTTTTCAATCGTCATATACAGAGGAACTTCTACCGAACCAATTTCGCTAATTTTTCCAATATCATTCCGGCCTAAATCAATTAACATCAGATGCTCGGCCCGTTCCTTTTCATCGGCAAGCAGCTCCTTCGCTAGCCGGTTGTCTTCTTCTGGCGTCGCTCCTCTTTTCCTCGTTCCAGCAATCGGGTTGGTTGTCACTGTCTGATTTTTCACACTCACTAAACGTTCTGGAGAAGAACCAACTACATAAGTATCAGTAAAATCCAGAAAATATAAGTAAGAAGATGGATTCTCCACTCGAAGTCTTCGATAATAATCAAAAGGATTATCCGTACAATCAGCACTTAAGCGTTGGGAAGGTACCATCTGGAACATATCACCTTCAGCAATATAGCGTTTGATTTTCTTAACCGCCTCTTCAAATTGATGTTTCGAAAAATTACTGCGGTAGTCAAGCGGATTTAGCTCGATTACTTTTTGCTCCTCAGGTACAGGAGTTCTTAATTGCTCAGCAGTTTGAGTTAGCGCTTGTTCCAGCTCTGCTTCTGTTCGTTGGGAATAGCTGTCAGCCTCTACCAGCAAAATGGTTTCTTTCAGATGGTCAAATAATAGAAATGAATCGAATAAATAAAAATGGATATCGGGAAGCCCCGTCTCATCATGGGGAATCGGTCCCAGCTCTTCATAGCTGCCAATCACATCATAGCCAACATAGCCAATTGCTCCGCCCTGGAAAGGCAAGCCTTTGATAGGTGTCTCTGATACAAGAATCTGTTTTTCCAGCTCCTTTAGCGGATCATCGATTTGATAAGATCCAACGCCGGAAACCATAAAGGTCTTTTCTTTTACGGTAATTTCTTTGACCGGACTCCAGGCAATAATTGTGTACCTTCCCTGGCTTTTATCTCTAGGTATACTTTCCAGCATGCACTTGTTTTTTCCTTGTACTCTTAAGAATGCTGAAACAGCTGTTAAAAAATCAGCTTGTATTTCTTTTGTTTTCTGCATACTCGTTTCCCTCCATTTCTCTATTCGATACGCTCCGTTTCCTTTGTCCATCAGAAGCTTGCTTAGCTATGGTTCCTATTCGGTAACTACGCTCTCTTCGTTCGCCTAGTGCTGTTCATCATCTGCTCGGGTAACTACGCTCGCTTCGTTCGCCTAGTGCTGTTCATCAGCTGCTCTGCCTTTGGCAATCGTAGTGATTCACAGCAAATAGCCCTCAAGAAACAGCCTGGCTATCCGGCTGTTTCTTGAGGGCGAATAATTCGTTTATCCACGGTACCACCTCATTGAAAAGATTATTCAATCACTTCTGAACTGTCCCGAAAAAAACAAAAAACCCCCAAACCATAAAAAACTATGGTTTGAGGGTGAAAAGTCACGGTGCCACCTCAATTTGAAAGAATCCTTCTTTCCTCTCTGTCAGTCGTCCAACAACGACTTTTCTCTATAACGGGAGTTCCCGGAAATGCCTACTCTGATTCGGCACTTCGCTCGAAAGTCCATTCACAATCCCTTCCTTGCTGATTTCCACCGCCATCAGCTCTCTGTAAAGTACCGGAAATTGCTACTCCTCTTTCTCGAAGCTTTAATATTGTTACTCAGTTTATGCCAGTTCCTGTATTTTGTCAATAACTTTTTCTTACTTTTTTCAAAAAATTGAAAGTAGCTAGTATTTTCTATGCTTAATTGTCTAAAAATTAGTCCAACGCTTTCATTGCATCTTCAATCATCAAGTGGGTTGATTCCAGTCCGCCCCCGCTCAAATACCAGACATCCGGCTGCAGGGTAATAACTTTACCATTCTTACCAGCGTTCGTCTGCTTGATTAATTCATTATCTGTGATGTTGTCATTGGTTGTATCACCACCGATTGCCTGCGTCCGGTCAACAACAAACAAAATATCTGGGTTGTTTTCTAAAACATACTCAAATGAAACACTCTGTCCATGAGTTGATGCTTCAATGTTTTCATCGGCTTGTTTAAAACCAAATGTATCATGGACAATACCAAAGCGTGAGCCTTCCCCATAAGCAGAGAGCTGTCCTTCATTTAATAAGACAACGAGTGCCTTTTCGTCAGTAGCCTCAGCCTTTGCTTTTACCTCAGCAATTTCCTCTTCCAAAGAAGCAATTTTTTCTTTTGCTTCTTCTTGTTTGTCGAAGATTTCTGCCAAGGTCTCAATATTTTTCTTTGTAGAGTTCCATGTATCAGCTGCATCCACAGATAAATAAATCGTTGGTGCAATCCCGCTTAAGTCTTCTTTAAAATCGCTTTGACGGCCCGAAATAATAATCAAGTCAGGCTGAAGCTGATTGATTTTTTCCAAATCAGGTTCTTTGATTCCTCCAGCAGATTCTACCTCTGCATATTTATCTAGATAAGCAGGTAGATTGGCTGTTGGCGCACCAATTACTGTTTCCCCAACACCTAAGGCATCTAATGTATCTAGTGAGCCATTGTCGAATACAACGACTTTTTCAGGATTTTTTGGTACCTCAACAGAGCCGTCTGAATCCTCTACTGTAATTGTTTTAGCTTCCCCACTGCTAGCCGCAGTAGAGGAATCACCTGTTGCTGCTTTTTCTCCGCTGCCGCAGGCACCTAGTAATAAAACGGCAGCCATTGAGCAGACTGCGAATGCTAATAATTTTTTCTTCATCTTCTTCCTCCAAAATAGTTATTTAGCCAGATAATCCCCTAGTTAATCCACTTGTTTTCTATCTGACTTTTTTCAAGCTTCTATTGCCTCGTTTCTCAACTAAAATACATACAGAAACGTTTTCCTTCAATTTCACAAATTCGGATATTCATATCATAGAGCTTATTCAGTGTTTTCGATTGAATAATTTCATCAGTAGTGCCATGAGCGAACATCTTGCCGTCTTTCATTGCAACAATCTCATCGGCATAGCTGGCAGCAAAATTGATGTCATGAAGAACAATCACTACCGTCTTGCCGAAATCATCCACCAGCCGACGCAGAATCTGCATCATCTGAACCGCATAATTCATGTCCAGGTTGTTCAAAGGTTCATCCAGCAGAATGTAATTGGTGTCTTGTGCAATGACCATTGCAATATACACCCGTTGAAGCTGTCCGCCAGATAAGGTATCAATCATGGCGTCTGCCAGCTCTGTTAAGCCAAGATGAGCCATCGCTTCTTCTATTTTTTCATAATCTTCTTTTTTTAGACGGCCTTTAGTATAAGGAAAGCGGCCAAAGCTAACCAGTTCTCTGACAGAAATTTTTAAATCAATATTATTTGCCTGCTTTAGAATCGACAACTTTTTTGACAGCTCGCTCTGCTTCCAGGTTTTTACTTCACTATGATCTAAATAGATTTCTCCGGTATCTTTAGGTATTAAGCGGCTCATCATTGAAAGCAGTGTACTTTTCCCTGCACCATTTGGCCCGATAAAAGCAGTCAGCTTTTGCTCGGCAACCGGCAGTTGAACCTCTGAAACAACGACCTTTTCTCCATAACGTTTTGAAACATTTTTGATTTCGATCATTTTTTCTGCTTCCTTTCACTGATGATTTTTCCGACAAAATAGACACCGCCGCCAAACTCTATCACAATACTCAAGGTTGTTTTCAAAGCAAAGATTTGCTCTACCAGAAACTGACCGGAGACTAGCAGTAAAATTGCCAGCAAACTACCGCCGATAAATAATTCCCGGTGACGGTAAGTGCCCATCAGCTGATAGCTCATATTTGCCACGATAAAACCTAAAAACGTTACCGGACCTACTAATGCAGTTGAAATTCCGACAATCCCACTGACCGCTATCAACACAAGCAGCTGAAAGCCTGAAACTTCAATCCCCAGATTCATCGCTTGATCATGTCCTAGATGAAGGACATCCAGTGCATGACTTTGATGCCAAAGATATCCGGCAAACACCGCCAGTAAAAGACCAGCCAGCAGCAGATAATGACTGTTGACGTTGCCAAAGCTGGCAAATAGTTTCCCTTGTAGTAAGTCATACTCGTTCGGGTCCATTACAACCTGTAAAAAGGTACTGATACTATTAAAAAATGTTCCTAATATCATTCCTATCATCAATAATAAAAATAAATCATTTTTTCCTCTACCCAATAAAAATTTGGAGAGCAGGATGCTGATTCCCATCATCAGCAGAATATTCCCCAGAAACTGAAGAAGCGATTCCTGTCCTAAAATTACTTGTCCGCCTAAAAAGAAAAATAAAACGGTTTGAATAAAAACATAGAGGGAATCTAAGCCTAGAATATTCGGTGTCAGAAAATGATTCTGTGTCATAGTCTGAAAGCTGATGGTTCCAAAAGCGGAGCCAATCCCTACCAGAATAAAAGCTGCCAGCTTCTTCCCTCTCAAAACCAAAGCAAATGACCAGTTTCCGTATGTTTTATACGTAAGATAAAGAAAACAAACTGCAATCACTGCCAGCAGCAGTAAAGCAATCTTTGTACTTGAACGTCCGGCTAATTTTCTCATACTGAACGCCTCCTTAACAGAAGTGCGATAAAGATGATACTGCCCAATACACCGACAACCACACTAACAGGAATTTCATACGGCGCTATGACCACACGAGCCAAAATATCACACAACAGTAAAAAGATGCTGCCGGCTATTGCAGTAATTCCCAGTGTATTTTTCATATGATCCCCATAACGCATTGCGACCAGATTCGGCACAATCACTCCTAAAAAAGGAATACTGCCGACCATTATCAGCACAACTGCACTGGCTAAGGCCACGATGCTTAACCCTAGAAGCTGCGTCCGCTGATAGTTCAGCCCAACACTTGTTGCCATATCTTCACCCATACCCGCAATCGTAAAACGGTAGGCAAAAGCATAAACCAGAATTAACAAGGGAACTGTCAGGTAAAGCAGCTCATAGCTGCCCTTCATCACTGTTGAAAAATTTCCCTGAAGCCAGCTGGACATGTTCTGAACCAGCTGAAACTGGTAGGCAAAAAAGGTAGCGATTGATCCAACGATATTTCCGAACATCACACCAATCAAAGGAATCATCACCTGATTTTTAGCTGGCAAAAAACGAGTCAGCGTTAGAAAAACCAAAGTTCCCGCCAAAGCAAAAATAAAGGCAATAAACGAACGGAACAACAGCGGAGCTGTAGGGAAAAAGACCATCACAACTAAAATACCCAAACGGGCGCTGTCCATCGTTCCAGCTGTACTGGGCGAAACAAATTTATTCTGTGTCAGGTGCTGCATGATTAGACCGGAAATACTGATTGTACTGCCGGCAATCATCAAGCTGACCGTTCTGGGAACTCGAGTAGTCAACAGTACCAGCTGCTGCTCGGAATCCCATTGAAAAAGCTGAGTAAAAGAAATGTCTTTCACTCCAACAAATATCGATATGAATGCTAAAAGGAGTAAAAACAAAAATAGGCCTATTTTTTTCACGCATATGCTCCTCTTTCTAATTGAGAATGATTTTCATTCTTAGTTTATAGTTTAGGCGAATTTCTGAGTAAATGCAACTGTTTTCAGAAGTTTTATTACTATTATTGTCAAAGCTTGCGGCTTCAAAAAAGCTGGTTTTACTGAATTTAGCTTCCTATTTATGCTATAATTTAGACAACTAAATCTAGTAAAGGAGGTCCCGCATGGGTGACGAACTGCAAAAACATTTAGACAACTCCCGTTATGGCACACCACAGCTAAAGCCTGATGAGCAAAGAAAATACTTAGGTACTTTCAAAGAGCGCTGCTATGTAACAATGACTCTGGCTCAAATGAAAAATGAAGAGGATAAAAAGAACTTCTTAAAGGAACTAGCTGCTCACCCGGCTGGTACAGTTTTGCTTAACGGAAAAATGGATACACCTTTACAAGCTGCTTATATTAAGCTGATTAATGAGCACAATGGTCGTTTTACGATTGTAAATGAGGCTAAAAACAGTGATCCCGATGCTATTGGCTTAATTCTAGCTGCAGATCAAGCAGTAAATGAAGACGAAATCGATATTGAAAAAAAATATCCTCACACAACAGATGAATCAAAATCTACGGAGAAAAAAAGTTTTTGGCGAAGTTTATTCTGATGATAAGAATGGAGGAGTACAGAAATGATTGAACAACATTTATTGAAAAGGGAACTGGCTGATGCTTTAACCACCCATATTCGCTTACTAAAGGATGTAGATGAAATCGAAATGGAGCATAGCGACGCACTGGCTTTTATGATGCGCAGCTTTGGCTTTATGCTGGACGGGGCGCCGGAAATTCTGGTTACCGAAGATGAAGAAGCCCTGTATTATATGATGTTTCAGTACTATAGTTTGTTAACTGAGCTAAAATATAATTTGATGCTGAACTTCCCTTATGCTCGTTTACAAGGTAGAGAAATTATGGCGGTGGTCAATGATTTCCCTGTTGCTTACGAACGTGAGATGAAGGAATGGTGGGAGCGCATGACTGGTCTGGAGGTAGAGGAAACAAAACAGACGATTGCTATTAAGGAATTGGATTATTAAAATTTGATTTTCTGTATCAAAAAATAAGTCTGGGACATAAGTAAATGCCCGAACTCTTCTTTCTCTAAAATCCGAATAAACGGTATTCCAAAAGCAGCTTTCTCGGAAATAAGCCTTACTATATTGAAAATGTGTAATCATTTTCGTATAGTAAGGCTTATTTCTTAAAGCAAATCACTTTGATACTGCCTCTTATTTTCTATTTAAAAACTTAATTCAAGGCACTAGCTGCCTCTTTATCTAATATCACAGTTAAATTAGGATGCAGCTGCAAAACGGATGCTGGGACATCTTCGCTAACAGGACCAGTTAATACTCTGCGAACCATTTCTGCTTTTTCAGAGCCGTTAACAATCAAAATCAGATGTCTTACTTTCATCACACTGGCAGGTCCCATTGTAACAAACTCCAGGCCTTTTTCCATCATCTCAGGAACAAACCAAGACTCGTCTCCCGTTACAGTAAGCTTGTAGGTTAGATTATTAAACTTTGTTGTTCCAGGCATATTTCCACAAAAATGCCCATCTTTTCCTAGACCAATCAGCATCCCATCCAAGCCGCCGACATTCTCCAGAGACTGGTCTTGCTCAGCATAGTTTTCTACTGTTAATGGATGAATATTTTTTTCATCAATTCCTGCTGGGGTTAAATATAAGCGTCTTAAGTCACTAATTGTTACCCCTTCAGCTTGCCCTTCCACTGGAATCTCATCAAAATTGTAGTAATGAACGTTCGTATAGCTAGAGTTGCCTTTCATAATATTTACCAGTTTTTCATAGACCTTGACTGGTGTATTTCCACCTGTAATGGACAGATTGACACGCTTAGCTTGTGACATATGGCCTAATAGAATATTTTTAGTTGTTTCGCTCATTGCTTCGAAATCGCTTTCAATAATGATTTTCATTTAAACACTCCATTCTATAGTAGCTATTTTTTCTATTATAAAATGTGGGAACATTCCCATGTCAATAGGAAAAACTGGATGAATCCATGAAGCTGGACATGAACTATATGCCTCTCTCCAGCTTTTGCTGTTACTGAGTTTACAACCATAAATAGCATCTATTTCCTTTACTCGCAAGAAAAAATTTAACTTTAGGAAACTCAAAAAGCCATGGACGATTTTCAATCTGAAAATTCATCCATAGCTAAAAATGAATACCTTCACAATGGAACGGAGCATTTCTACCGCTCAACTAACTGATAATAAATCCTGGATGTGCGCCAGTAAATGATGAAGTAGCAGAGTGCAAACGCACCCACACATAAGGTTGTTGTCATTAAGAGCAGGCTGCTGTTAATGAGTCCAAATAATACTAACAGCTTTTTAATAATTGGAAAAGCAATTGTCAGATGGAGCACAGCCACCGCAATCGGCAGGAAAAATACCAGGAGAATCTGATGCTGAATCGTTTGATGAACTTCTTTGTGACTCAAACCTACCTTCTGCATTATTTCAAACCGATCATGATCATCATTTCCTTCGGATACCTGTTTATAGAAAATAATCAGCGTAGTTGCGATAATGAAGCTTAAACCGAAAATTACTCCAATAAACAGGAAGCCTCCCATCAACGCCTTATTATCTTCACGATCCTCATCCAAAGATGAGACAAGATACGTACTACCGTCATTTTTCTGGGCGAGTATACTCAGTCTTTCCCGAAGCATACTTGGCAGGTTTATACGGTCTTTAAGAGAGCCCTCTGTTTCAAACATGAAGTTATTCTCAACCAGATTTTGGACTGAGTAAGCTCCAGTTTTAAAGTCTGCTTTTACCTGATCTAAAATCTGCTGAAACTGCCCATCAGAGACTACCAGCAGAAAAGAACTAATTGTTTCATCCTCTTTTTTAGGCGATAGACTGAACTCCTCCAGAACTTCTTTCACTGAGAAATCTTGTGAGCCAATATGAATGTCCTTTGATTCATAGCTGCCATAAATCGGATAGACAAGTACTTCATTTTCCGTTAACTTTTTCTCGGTCTGCTCAATTCGATTGTATTCGCTTAATGGGATAAACTGAAAGCCGGTCATATTCTTAAAATCACTCATGGCTTCTTTGGCAGCTTCGAAGCGGTTCTCTTTTGCTTTGATTGTGACCACTGCTGTTGACGTACGAAGCGTCTGCAGGTTTTTCACAGTTAGATTATTATCAACTGCAGTCTGCTGAAGCAGCTCCTCTACTTCGGCATCTGGTATATCGGCAGTCTTGATTGTATTTTGAAATGGATTTCTATTACGAACAATGTCCTCACGCCCAACATATAAAGAGACTGTGGAGGAAATTGTCACTAGTGCCATTGTACACAGGATGCAAATCGTTGCTAAGCCAGCACCGTTCTGTTTCATTCGAAAAATCATACCCGAAACAGAAATAAAATTTGACGGTTTATAATAGAAGCTTTCTCTTTTCTTCAATAGCTTCAGCAAGGTAATACTTCCAGCAATAAATAGACTATATGTTCCAATAATCACTAAGACTACCGCTACAAAGAACAGCGTCAAGGCTTCTACTGGCGACTGAATGGTCAAGGATATACCGTAGCCGGTACCTAGACAGACCAGTCCGACTAAGGCAAACAACCATTTGGCTTTAGGCTCTTTTTCACCAGCTTTTGACTGTCCTAAAAGCTCTATCGGTTTCGTCTTACGAACCTCCCACATATCGTATAAAAATGTACAGAGAAAGATTCCAGCGAACAAGACGATGACTCTTACTACTGATTCAAAGGATAGCAGATACGTAAAATCCGTTCCAATTCCCATCAGTTTTTTTAATACCAAAAACATTAGCTTAGAAAAAATCACACCTGAAATAATACCCAGAATCAGCGTAATTACCAGTGCATAGATGTTTTCAAAGAGCATCATTACCGTTAAATTGCTTTTATCCATCCCTAAAATGTTATATAATCCCAGCTCCTTTTTTCTCCGCTTGATAAGGAAGCTGTGAGTATAGAACGTAAAGACAAATGAAAAAATCATGATGACTATACTACCAAAACCAAACATCATCTTAACCGAATCTGCCTGAGGCAAATTATCCATCCCTTTGTTGTAAAGCATCACCTGCATAATAATATTTAAAACAACAGTAAATATTGTTGCTAGGACAAATGGAATATAAACTGTCCGATTTTTCTTCAGATTATTATAAGCTAAACGCATATACAGCATCTATTCTCACCCCTTCGCCAGCAATGTCGTCATTGTCTTGGAAATATCTGCCAGCAGCTCTTCATTCGTCCGCTGCCCCCGATACAACTGATGAAACACTTGACCATCTTTAATGAACAAAATTCGATTGGCCCGGCTAGCAGCCAGCGCACTGTGTGTAACCATCAAAATCGTTTGATTTTGCTGATTGATTTCTTGAAATAATCCCAACAGATTTTCCGAACTCTTCGAATCCAGGGCACCTGTCGGCTCATCGGCTAAAATAATCTGAGGCTTCGTGATTAACGCACGGGCAACTGCTACCCTTTGCTTTTGTCCGCCGGAAATTTCATAGGGATATTTTTCCAGAAGATCACTAATTCCCAATATTTCTGCCAGAGGCTGTAGACGGCGCTTCATCTCACCAACTGCTGTCTTAGAAAGAACCAGCGGCAGAAAGATATTGTCCTTAACAGAAAAATTGTCCAATAAATTGAAGTCCTGAAATACAAACCCCAGGTTCTCCCTTCTAAAAGCTGCCAGCCGTCCTTCTGGAATTTCAGTGATATTCGTTCCTTTTAGCTGTACAGCTCCTTGTGTAGGGACATCTAAGGTTGCCAGAATATTCAATAGTGTACTCTTGCCTGATCCCGATTCTCCCATTATGGCTATGTATTCTCCTTCTTCTACTTGAAAAGAAATATCCTTCAAGGCTATTACCTGATTTCCGCCAAAACGGGTCTGATATATTTTTTGTAAATGTGTAACCTCCAACATCGTCATTGCTGTTCCTCCTTCAGTTATCAATATAAATCGGCCTTTTAAACCGGCTGATTTTCTCTTCTTTATATTAAAACAAAACAGCCGCCAAAGACCACTTACACTTTGACCGCTGTTCTTACATTGCTGTAAGCTTTATTCTATTTGGTATCGGTATTGACTAAGGTCCAGCCAGACCTTGGTACCCACACCAACCTCTGAGGTCAACTGAATCTGATGCCCTAGATTTCTCATGACTTCTTTGCTCATTGATAGTCCCAAACCAGAGGCTTTCTGATGATTGTGTCCATTATACCCGGTATAGCCTCTATCAAATACTCGGGAAATATCTTCCGGCAAAATGCCAATACCTGTATCTTCAATGACAATTTCCTTTGGTTTGAGCGGATTACTGTAAATACGAATACCGCCGCTTTCTGTATATTTAATCGCATTAATTAAGATTTGCT
The DNA here is from genome assembly GCF_056924295.1 of Enterococcus sp. LJL128. Taxonomy (NCBI): domain Bacteria; kingdom Bacillati; phylum Bacillota; class Bacilli; order Lactobacillales; family Enterococcaceae; genus Enterococcus; species Enterococcus sp. LJL128. The sequence continues at coordinate 25,306 of NZ_JBXPBP010000017.1, forward strand.
CAACTACAAACTGCAGCCATTTTTTGTCGCTGATTACCTTTTGACCCGTATCTTCCATTGAAAAAGACAGCTCTTGATAAATAAAAAAGGTGGCGTACTTTTTAATCGTTTCCTTGATGAGCCGATCCACATCTACTTCTTCAAAAACAAAATCCGTTTCTGTATGACGCAAGCGCAGATACTGCAGCATCATCTCCAGATACTGATCAATTTTGAACAGCTCCTGCTTTAATACGGTATGATCCAGTTTGTTCTCCTGCATCTTCAAATTTAAAACCGCCAGCGGTGTTTTAATTTGATGGCTCCACAGACTATAGTAATTCATCAGCTGATAGTTGGCATTTTTCGTTTCATCAATATCCTTTCGATAATCCTGATCAAGCGACTTAAGCAGTTCTTCGTATTCTTCTTCAAGTAAATATCGGCTGCTCTTTTTACTTTGAACATAAAGCTTAACCGACTTCTTACCAAGCTCCAGCTGCTTATATTTTCTAACATAACAGTAAAACTGAAGACTCATCATGATAACCAGAAAAAATAGTGAAAACAGCAACGCATCACTATAGACAACAAAAGGGACATCATATAAAAAGAAGGTTGTGCAAAACAGCAGAACCATCCCTATATAGGTAAGAATTGTTATTCTTCTATCTGATAAGTAGCGGAAAAATAATTTCATCTTAGTCTTCCTTTCCTAAAAGGTAGCCTTTCCCTTTCTTCGTCTGAATGTACTGATCCAAACCAATATCACTGACCTTCTTTCTCAAACGAGTCATATTCACCGATAAAGTATTGCTGTCGATAAATGCCTCGTTCTCCCAAAGCTTCTCCATAATTTGCTCTTTAGGTACAAGTTTTTCCGGCTGCTGAAACAACAAATCCAAAATCTTAGTTTCATTCATTGTAACTGGCACGCACTGTTCCCGATGACAGACTTCAAAGGCCTCTAAATTCAACACATAATTCTCATAGCTCAGTACCCTTGCTTCTGTGAATCCGGGATTTCTTCTGAGAATTGCCTGAATTTTTGCGACAAGCACCTCCAAGTCAAAGGGCTTTACAATAAAATCATCGCCGCCCATGTTCATCGCCATTACAATATTCATATTATCCCCTGCTGAGGATAGAAACACGATCGGCACCTGGGATTCTTTACGAATTTCTGTACACCAATGATACCCATTATAAAAAGGCAGTGAAATATCCATTATCACCAAATCCGGCTGACAGGTGCGAAATTCTTCTAATACTGCTTGAAAATTCTGTGTAGACTGCACCTCAAAATTCCATTTTCTTAGAAAATCTGCTACTGTCTCAACAATGTGCCGATCATCTTCTACTATATATATTTTTTTCATCTAATGACTCTCCTCTCCACACGAAACTGCTTCTTTTTCAGTGTACCATATTTAAATTTTATAGAGACAGCTATTTAGAAAATCAAGATGATTACTGCGCTGTTTGTGACAAATTGACATCTTTTAGCAGTTAAAGAGCCTTAAAAACACCTGCCGAAATCGACAGGTGTTCCAAAATCTATATTTATTTGAATACTAAGTTCTGATTCTACTTAAAAGATTTACAGCACTATCTCCAACGAATAGGGATTTGTGCTTCACCTGAAAATTCGTTATTTCCTTTTTTAATTGACCAGTTAAATAGTAAGAATTCTTCAGTTCCAGTTAGTCCTTCCCACTTCAACTCTTCGCTGCTTTCATAAGGTTCAAAATCATAATTATCCACAATCTGGGATACATAATTCATTGTTGCACCATCAAACTGACTAGATGAAATAATCGGATCATACAGTTGATAGCTTGTTGTTCCTCGCTTCAAGGTAATCGTAGGCAAGACACCTTTACTATATACTCGAACTGAACTCAAATTGGTTGCATTTGACAATGCAGAAATATCAGTCAATGCAGCTTGAGTGTAAAGCGGCATGCTTTTGTCTTGCTCTCGTGCGTGCTGCTCCGCTTCTTCCCTCTCTTCTTCAGAAGCAAAACCTTCACCAGATAAACGCAAAACTTCTAGATTAGTTAATTTTTTAAACTCTCTCAACGTGGCTTGATCTGCGTATTGAACCCAGATTTCTTTCAGCGTAGTCAAGTTTTGAATCGGTCTAAAATCAACAATCCCATTGATAAATTCTCCCCCCAAGGATTCTAAATTTTCAGCATATTCAAGACCATGCAAATGAGCATCTTCCCAATCATAATCGATTTCTCTCATTTCTTTTACTGCATCTTTTTTTATCAAACTAAACTGATTAATCAATTCCTCTTCTTCAATTCTTGCCTGCTCCAGCTGCTCATATTGCTCATTAAATTCTTCAGATGTCAGCTCCCCATTATCAAACCGCTCTGAAAGTACCTCCATTTTTTCATACCACTTCTCTGAAGATTTATCAGTTGTTTCACGAATCAAACGATCCTTTAATGTATATCCTGGAACATGAATATATTCTTCTCCTTCTGCATTTACTCCCATAGGAAAAGCAAACACCAAACCTAACCCAATAGTTCCAACAATTTTTTGCCACTTTTTCAATTTCATCATCCTTTCTTTTTACATAAAAATTATAACATAAATTTTATAAACTGCTCTATTTAATTTGAAATAAATTTGTTTTTTTATGCTATTATTCAAATTTTTATGTTCAAGCTGGCCAAAAAATCTAGTGGTATCTTCGTGAAAATTTACAGAAACGGATTGGCTTTTCCCAGCGGCCAGTAGAAAGAGGCTCTTACTCATAGGAAACCGAACAAACGAGGGGGAGCAAAAAGCTCTTCTTAACAAACAAGCTGAAATGCTCAAGAAATTGAAGAGCAGCGAACAGGACATAGCCAGCAGAGACTTGCTTACCTTCGTGCTTCCTTTCATTTTCGTACATTTCAGCGGACTCTCGGGATAAAACACTTCTTTTAAATTCGTTTTACCTTAAAGATTTATTTAAATCAGCTCTTTTCACTCATTGTTCAAACACTTCCGGATACAACAATTTTAATACATCCATTGTCAGTCTGCGTCCCGTCCCAGCATACGTGTATGCATGCATATGCATCGCTGGATTAAAATTTGCTTCAATGATACCATACGTATTTTTCCCCTGATTAGCTGGAATAGATTTGTCAGGTATGATTAAATCAATCCCGCAGATTTTTGCTCCCAGCTCTTTGACAGCGGCTACCGCTATCTGCTTGTAGCTGTCATCAATCTGATCTGTTACATCAATGGAATCCCCGCCGGTACTAATATTTGAATTTTCTCTTAAATAAACAATCCTGTCTTTTTCAGGAACCGAATGAATAATCAAGTCCTGTTCCTTAAGCATTAGCTGTTCCAGCTCACCTAACTGAATCAACTCCAGCGGTGCACGGTGATTTGTTCCTCTAAGCGGGTGAAGATTCTTTTCTGCTACTAGTTCCTCCACGGAACGGATACCATCTCCCACAACATTGGCAGGAATTCTCTGCAGGATAGCTTTGACCTGATTATCTAATACAAAGAAGCGGTATTCTGTTCCTTCAATAAACTCTTCCACCAGCACCGAATTATCTTCTCTAAAGGCTAATGTCAACGCCTCCTGATAGTCTTTTCCAGAAGCGCCCTCTTTAAAAATCGAGATGCCTAACCCATAATTTGTTGACTTGGGCTTAACTACAAAAGCTTGTTTTTCATACCGCAGATATGCCCGTTCCGCTTCCGCTTGTGAAGCAAACTCATCACCCCGAGGGACTCTGAACCCTGCCTTTGCCAAAACTTTTTTAGTCACTGTTTTATTTTCCATAATCAACGGAACAATATAACTATCTTTACTAGTCATATTCGCATTTTTAACATATTCTACATGTTTTTTATGCTTCAGCTTCAGAAATTGCTCCTCCTCATCTAAAATCTCAATTTCCAATCCCTTTTGAATGGCATCGAATAAAAATAGCTGAGTGGATAACTCCATATTTCTAAAGCCAGCTAGCTGATAAGGACGCTCAAAGGCTTTTAGCTGATATTCTTTTCCATAAACAATTCCCAGCTCATTGTTGGAGTTTGCTTCAATAATTGTCCACATTTTTCCGGAAACTGTCATGTGCGGTGCTCTCAGCTGCTCCTGATAAGTTGTCAACAGCTCTTTTCTGCCGTAAATCCCCAACGCAGTAACCATTTCACTCATTTCTGTAAAGATACGGTCGCCCTCTGAAAGTAAATTAATCATCGAGTATGGATGTCCCATTGCTACCTGCTCATTAAGGAATTCTCCTGTTGCTACCCATTCATCCGCACTTTCCTTTTCTTCTGTCCATAAAAGAAACAGCATAAACAATTGAAGAAAATCCAACGTTTCCTCATCAATACCAAAAATAGCGAACGGATTCAAATCAATATTTCTCAATTCAATATAGCGAATACCTTTACCCGGTAAGTCTGCCATGCTCTTGCCGCCTCGAAGTCTGACTGGTGCATAAAATTCCTTTTCCTCCGATAGAATACCGTTCTCAACCATCGTCTGAATATCCTCAATATACCCTTCAAGAGAAGCATAAGAAACCTTGACATTTTCCCGGTTTCGATAGCCGAACGAGCTATTGCGGATGCTTCTAACAGGCATTTCCGGCTGTTCTTCATTCTCATCAAAAAAGCCTTCCTCACTCACTGGAGACGCACCAAATAAATAAGTAATCAGCCAGCGATAACGCAAGTAATTTCGTGAAGCTTTCATATACAGCATATTTTTAAACTGTTCAATGGTTTTATACTCTTCCTGAGCCTGATACATTTGAACAACTAGGCTTTCAGCATATTCAAAATTGAAATGAATACCGCTAACCATTTGTTTTCTTTTTCCGTATTCTCTGGCAAGATAACGACGATAGAGAACATCCTCGTACTTATCTAATTTAGCAATTTTAATTTCTTTATTGTCATTCGGCAGCTTCGGCGGCATGCTTAACGGCCAGAGCATTTCCTGATGACTCATCGAACGGAGTGCGACATCGTGAACTGCGGCTAAATAGCGTAAAACGCCTGTGACAGAATCTGCAACAGGGGTTATCAGCTCCATTTGCGTTTCACTAAAATCGGTCTGAATATATGGATGATAGGATCTATTACCTAATACCTCAGGATGATCTGTCTGCGCCAGCTGACCATCCAGAGTCACACGCTGACTTTCTTTCTCAATACCAAAACGTGCAGCCATTGCATAAGGACGCACAGTATCTTTTATTAATAGCTCTTTTAACTTCATCTTATCGCCTTTCTGTTCATAGAACTGTTTACATTACTTACTATTATATAGAAAAACCTTCTGAAAGAGAATCTTTCTGTTTAATTAAATAATATGAAGTCGTCCGCAGATTAAAGTAAGCCCTTGAAAGCTGCTTTACTCACCACTTTCAAGGGCTTATTTCTATTATTTTATTCTTCAGTAGAATCTTTCCAATAAGGGTCTTTTGCTTTTTGCTTTAACCACCACAAATAGCCAATAAATGCAGCTATACAGAGAACTAATAATACAACACCAATAATTAGCCCCTCTGGCAAGAAGACAAATTCAATCGTATGTTTTCCAGCACTAATCGGCAGCGTCAACAGCGCTTGTTTAAAGGTTGGAATATCCACACGTTTTCCGTCAATATATGCTTTCCAGCCCTTATCATAAGGAATACTGGTAAATAATACCTGATCTTCGTCTAAGTCAACCTCGGCAGTCGCTCGACGACCGGTCACCTCTAAATCCACGCCCTTTTCCTTTGCTTTTTCTACAGCATTTACAAATTTATCTGTATCTAAAAAGGCAGCATCCGGCTGAACAATTTGAAAAACATCCTTTTCGACTTCTCTAAGCTTAGAAATCGTCATTTTAAAGGTTACTTTTTTGGCTTGCTCATGGTAGCCCAATGAGTAATATTGACCAGTTTCCGCCACAGAGCTTTCATATCCTACACCATCTACCTCTAATTTTATTACTGGTATTCCAAAAGTAAAATAGTCTACTGGATAGATACTGACGTAAGCTTGCTTTTTCGCTGGTACATCTACAGCCCATTCTAGTTCAATCGGCTCATCCCAATTCTGAGGCGTGTAAGTCACAACATCTGTCACATTTATTTTATCTTTTTCTATGTCCACATTTTTAGCAGAAACTAGTTCAAGATCATCAAAGGTAAAGAAATCCTCATTTGTTTCAGCTAAATGATTCAAAAGCGTTGCCTGCGTTTCCACAGCTCCGTCCTCATAAATACCATCATCTGTCAAAATACCTAGAGGAAGCGCGTTTTTGTTCTCATAAAGACTAAAGTCGCCATGCTCTCCGATTTTATTGTAGCCGAATTTTAAAGCATCTTCCCGCGCCATGTTATATTTGATTGCCGTCAACGAATCCATTAACAACGTATTGTTCGCATACCGTATATTCAGATTGGTTCCTAATGAACGGTAGCCTAACGCATTCAGATAAGAAGAAGAATGCCGATTTCGAATAGAAGAAAACATATTTATTCCGCTATAGCCATAATTAAACCCGTCATTGGCAGAAACAGGATTCAGATTTTCCATTCGATAAAAAGCGGTATTGTCTTCTTTTGTTTGATTTACCAGTGTTTCAATTGATTCATATGGCTCTGCGTAATAGCTGCGGCTTGGATAATGCCATTCCACAGCAATCCCATTAATAATGCCATAACCGTTCAACCCAGCCTCTAAACAAACAATTAGAACCAACAGAGCACCTAGCCATTTTTGTCCTTTGATTTTTTTAATAAAAAAGAAGCTGAATAAATAGAACATCAGAAAAACCAGAGTTAAGACAAAACTAAACCAGCTTAAGTAGCTATATTTCCCGTCGTTGTTTGTTAATAGCCTTACGACTAAGTAGGCACCCAAAAGACCCAGTACCAGGGTAACAAGCTGATCAAAGTCTTCCTTTTCATACTTTTCCCAGCCGTAGCCGGCTAATGTTAATAATAAAAATGAAAAGAGAAAACTAAAACGGAAATTAAACATGTTCGGTACATGTAGTCCTTGCCATAATAAATTCAGCGGTTCTACATAAAAGCTGATAATCAAGAGGAGTAACAGACTGCCAAAACATAGTTTTGTTTGACGCGGAACTTTTTTTGTCAGAAAGAAGAAAAGACAAAATAGTAATCCAAGTAAGCCCACATAAATGAATGGGGTAGAATACAATTTTGTACTATCATAAACACCAATCATATTCTTAATCACTAAATCCCATGGACCAGTTGTTTGTGTTTTCAGTCGTGTAATTGTGCTAAGAGCTTCTCCATTATTCCTCAAATCCAGAATGGTTGGCAAAATCATGACCATGGAAGCCCCGCCTGCTAAGAAGGAGGTAATAAAATACATGGTAATGCTTTTTCCATAGCGCTCGCGATCAGTGAATAGTCTGGTGAAATAATAGAGGAAAGAAAAGATTCCTACCATAAACGCCATGTAGAAATTCGAGATAAATAATAAAAAGTAGCTGATAAATAATAAGGCCGGTTTTTTCTTATCCATCACTCGGTGAATGCCTAAAGTAATCAAAGGAAGATACATCAAAGCATCCAGCCACATAATGATTTCTGAATACGCCAGCGTAAAGGACATTAAGGCATAAGAAACACTCAATATCACGTGACTCCATTTTGGTAAACGGAAGGTCTGCGCTGAAAAGACCCAGAACGCTCCGCCAATACAGCCTATTTTCAGCAATGTCAGATAGTATAGAAAGTCCGGCATTTGCAGGTTATTGAAAAAAACAACCAGCGGACTAAAAATTCCTCCTAAATAATAGGCCATAAATGCCCAGTAATTTAAGCCCATTGAACTATTCCAAATATAGAAAATACTCTGCTCTCCCTTGAACACATTATTCAAGCTGGCAAAGAAATTGGAATATTGTGAGAAAGCATCGCTGGCTAAAATCGTTCGATGTTCGCTTCCTGGATAAACACCAATTTTTGCATAAACAACCATCATAATAATAACTGGCAGCACAACACTTAAGCTGATAAATATCCCTTGTGTTTTAATAAATGATCCTATTTTTTTCTTCATAATACCCTCCATTCGTTAGTGGACAAAACCAAAACGGTCAAATGGATAGAAGCGAAAATTAACTACACCTTCTATTTGCTCTTGATTAATCAGCCCGATAGAGCGACTATCCTTAGAATTGCCCCGGTTATCGCCTAAGACAAAGTATTGCTTCTCAGGTATCTCTACCTTATTTTCCAGTGCTGCTTGACTTTCTTCTGAAAGGGCAACAACTGTTGTACTGTCAGGCAGCTGTCCAGCTTCTATCTGCTTGGCAATATCAGCTTGACTAAGCCCATTTCTAAAAAGATACAGGCGGTTTTCCTTCACATAGATGGTGTCGCCGGGCAACCCGTATACCCGCTTCACATAAGAGCTGCCCGGCTCATCTGTTGGTTCAAAGGTCACAATGTCATAACGCTGGATATCCTGCCCCTTATGCGTTAACAAGCGGTCGCCATCCTGAAAAGTCGGCAGCATTGATTGTCCATCTACTTCATGAGACCTAAAATTAATCATAAAATAGAGACACAGGCAGACAAAAAGAAGAAAAATCACCGTTTCCATTATTTCTGCAGCCTTTTTTACTCGTTGCTTCCACAACCGCAGCTTTTTCTGTTGCTCCGTCTCTCTTTTTTTTACCGCCGTTCGTTTTCGCCGCCGCTTCTGCGGAACGGACTTCCGTTTCCTGCGTATTTTACTGATTTCAGACGAGCGACTGTTTTTCTTTTCATTATCCATCATTCATCCTGTCTTTCTTACAGTTTCATCATTTCATGGAGAGGAAACAGCTTCATTGTAGCCACTCCAACAATATCCTGTTCATCAACCAATCCATAAAAACGGCTATCTGAAGCAAAAGTTCGGTTATCTCCTAAAACAAGGTACTTTCCTTCTGGAATAACACCCCGTTCAGCTCCAGAAATATCCTGACTTGTAAAATCCTCTGTCAGCTGATACCCTGCTTTTTTTGCAGTCTGAACCTGCGCAATCAAGAACCGCTCCACTTTTTCTTCACCATTCACCCATAATCGGTCTTCCTTGTATGCTATCTCTTCACCGGGAAGCCCAACCACACGCCGAATCGAGACTTCTTCCTTACGTCCAGGTACTCGAAAGTAAACAAGGGAAAATCGATCGATTTTCCCTAGGCGATTGACAAATAAGCGGTCTCCCTCTTCAAGCACAGTCATCATACCGTAGCCAGATACTTTGGGGAGTGCAAAGGTAAACAACGAAATAGCATAAACAAGGATAACCGCAATTACACTGCTTAAGAGTAATTCTGTCAGCAGTTTCTTATAATTTCTACCGCGCTTTTTTCTTTTTTTTGAAGACTGAGGTCCTGAAAAAAACGAACCGCGTCCAAATTCAAAAGGAAAAATACGAGAATCACTTTTTCGCTTCCTACTAACATTCTTCTTACTTTTAACTGAACTCTTTTGAGTTTGCCGTTTTTGGGACTGTTGAACTAAAATTTTTTTCTGTTGTTTTTTTTGTTTCCCTTGCTGCTCTGATTTTGATGATGTCCGTCTACTATTTTTTTTTGAAGATTGAGTCATCAGACAAACTCCTTTATTTCATCCTCACTTATTTTTCTTCAGTGAGTCTTCGTTGATACGGAAGTGTTCAAACACTTTCTTTTGATTCGTTTTTGTTTTCTCTAAATCAGCCTGATATGCTTCCAGCGTTGTCTGGTCACTTAACGTTTCAATCGTTTGACTCCCTAAGTTCAACCCTAGCTCCTTCATGTTTGCATAGAGGCGGTTTAAGTCTTTTTGCCCTTCTGCACTCAATCGGCCATCGGCTGTCCGCACACCATAATTCGCCAACCGAGCAGACAGGTCATAAATATTCCCCTGGATTTTTTTAGGATTATCGGTTCCTGGAATTTGATTCAGCTGCTCTTCAATGTTGGCGATGAGGTAATAGCCTTGAATCAGCGCTTCTGAGTCTTCTTTTCCCAGATTTGTTGCTTGATAATAACGGGCATAAAAAGCCGTCCCTCCTCCTAGAGAGGCCAACACAAAAAACAGGACAAAAGAACGAATCGAAGCACTCTTTTTCTTCTCAAGCATCCGGCAGGCACGACGCCAGCGTTTCCGCTTTTTCTTTTTCTTCGGTTTTGTCTGCTTCATTTTCTTTACTTTAGAACTGTTTACAAAAATTAGAACAAAGTAGACCAGTGCAAGAACCAGAAAGAGAATGGCAGCAGAAAGTGCGCCAATAAACAGCCAATCAAGTATTTCCATTAGTAAGCCTCCTCTATCACTCTACTTTTTCTTTTTGCGTTTTGAAGAGGCTTTTTTTCTTTTGTTTTGCTTGTTCTTCTTTTTAAGTAAACGAATCACTAAGAAGATGATCAAAATCAATAGTAGTAGTCCACCAACAATCATGATGATTAGCTGCCAGTTGATGCCGGCATCCTGAACCAAGGTCAAATCTTGTTCGTTGAACTTATCTGCTTCTTCGTCTGTAATCTTGAAGTTTTCTTCCCATTGCCACTTGCCTCCGGCTTTGGTTGTTACGAGGATTTTCGCGCGGTAATCACCTGGTGTCATCCGTTCTCCGTTCATGGAAACTGGAAAATCAATCATCGAATTAGGAGCCATCCGCATATTGGCTTTTTTCGTGTCATACAAAACTTCATCGGAATCCTTGCCCATGATTTGCACATCCACGGTCATATCGTCTGTATAGACCGGTTGAACATTGGAGAAATTAACAAAAATAGCATTGCGGAAATTATTTAGCTCTGGATATACTCGATTTAATTTCATATCTGGACTGAGTTCATTAGAATCAGCTTCACTTAGCAGGATTCCGGTCTGATAGGCTAGTTTGTTCACAATCATTCCTTGATCTGTATTGGTCTCCTGTCCCTCTGCGTCTTTTTCTTGAATGGTTACTGCGCCTGAAATATATCCCTCAAAGGAAGCCTCCGGCATGGTAATCTCCATATTTAACATTTCTGAGCTGTTGGCTGGGACTACCACTTCTTCTGGTGCTTTTACTATATCCGCAAAATCATATTTCAATGATGCATCATTTTCAATCTCATTTTCGCCATATTCAATTACACCGTTACTGTTGGTTTTTGCCCCATTTAAACTAACCATAATAGTTATTTCTTTATCTGAGCTGTTGTTTAGCTGCATTTGAATCGTTTGCTGCTGACTAGGCGTCATACGTAAATCGTAATAGCCTACGTCAGGATTATGTTGGTTTTCCGGTAAAACTACTTTGTAGGAAAATCCTTTTAATTCCTGCTGAGTTTCCGCTGCGCTAGCCATTGTTGAAAACCCGGCAAGCATACTGATTATGTACACTAAGCTTACTAGCTTAATTGCTGCTTTTTTAATCATTCATTGTTCCTCTCTTTTCTTGAAAATAAGGCACCGATTCCGAAGAATCGGTGACCTTTCAATCAATTGCTAAATGAATCATAGATTAGATAACTTCTGCAATTGTCCAAGTAATTTCAGCTTTATATTCAGTTGCTTTCAATACGTTAGTTCCTGGTACATTCAATGTAATCCCATCGTATGTGCCAGCTTGTGCATTTGCATTATTATCAAACATTAATTCAAAAACACCGAAACCTTTACCAGCTTCTCTGTTAGTGTAGAATGGTACTGGGTTGTTTAAAGATAATGTTTGTGTCGCAGTTGCTGGAGCTACTGGTTTAGTTGCTGCATTTGTACCTGTTACTAATGAAATTTTCTTGTAGTCCAAAGTTGCACCATCAAGTGTTTGGCCAGCAGTGTTTTGGAACTGTTTCGTCATTTCACCAGTTACTGTCCACCAGTTGTTTGTTGTTGCTGCATCCGCACGGATATCTTGGAAACGGATGAAGTGTGCAGTTGTTTGCTTTGTTCCTGGATCAGTAAATGGTAGTGCATCATAAGACTTATCTGTATCATTTGCTACGATTTTATGTGTATCGAAGTCCATGTTTGTTACAGAAACGATTTTCAATGGTCCTGGATTTGAGTTTTGTGTTGGTTCAGTCATTGGTGTTCCAGTAGATTGACCTGGCGGCAGGTTCGTTGGGTTTGTTGAAGTATCTGTAGTAAAATTAATTTTACCTTCACCAGCGCCTGTTTTTGCATCAGCGTAAGTTGGTGCTGCTTTTGTCATTGATGGTGCTGCAAGTCCTAGTCCTAGTGCTGCTAATAGTGCAGCTCCAGCTAATTTGTGTGAAGTTTTCATTTGTGTTTTCCTCCTAATATGTGTGTGTTATTTATGGTAGCTCGGACAAAATCCAAGTTATCACCGTTGAGTAAGCTACCGGATCTTTTTTGGTTGCCCCCGGTATAGACAAGCTTAATGCTTTATTTTGATAAATCGCTTTGTTATCGAACGTAGGATCAGTCACAGGATTGCCTTCAGCATCCAAGCGTGGAATTAGGGTATCTGTCATGCCATTTTCATTTTCAATTGATGCCCCGAAAATGATTGCCCATGAACCTTCTCCAGTTCCAGTCTTTGCCTCAGCCAAATTGTAGGTCTGTCCAATATTATCGATACGAATCACATCTTTTTGGACGATGGGTGCCTCATCAGCACTTCTCGTTGAATTTGCCCAGGAATCCCCAAGCGAAATCACCGCACCATCCAGTTCTTTATTCTCTGCTGTATCATTTTTGAGCTGCGTTTCTTGGCGAACCTGCAGCAGCCAGCCTTTACCAGTTCCGCGAAAATCCGATACTTGGACAAAGTTGCCTCGAGCACCTGTATCTCCGTGAAACAGCTGCGCATTGCCGTAAATCATTACATCTTCATCCACCTTGGCATTTGCCCAGAAGTTGAATTGCGGGACAAAATCGATACGTAGGTCGCCGTCTGTTGACGGGCTGTCGCCTGGATCAGCAGCTTGATCAGGATGTTCCGGGTCTCTAATTTCTTTTTCATACGACCCTTCAAAACCGACCTTTCCGTTGCCAGACCATGATTCTGCTCTGGCCGTTTCAGAAAAACCAAACAGGGCTGCAGAGAATAGCGGCAGCAACAACAACGTTGCCAGTTTGACTTGCTTCATGTTGTTAAGACCCCTTTCCTTCTCCAGATGCCTGTTCTTTTCTCCGTTTGACGTAGAACAGAATTAGCGCAATCAATACTAATGCCGCTCCGCTAATACCTAAACTTTTCTTCACCAGTTCACCGGTTGAAGGATATTTTCCAGCCGGCTTAGAGCCGGAAGGCTTTGTTGGCGTAGTGGTTGGCTCTGTTGTAGAGCTGGGTTCTGTTGAACTACTTGGTTCGGTTGTCTCTTCATAGAAAGAGACAACACCGTTCGTTTGTACTGCACCGCCGTTTTCTGCTGCCAGGCTAATTGCTGGTCTGCCCATAAAGATAAACGCCATGACGACAACAGAAATAAAGAGCGATGAGAATAGCTTAAATCGTTTCATGTTTCTTTCCTCCATTGCGTTATTTCGTTTCTCCTAATGTCCAGACGATGGTTGCTTTGTATTCGCCTAGCTCACGAACAGCTCCGGCAGGAACATCCAGCTTGAAGCCGCGTTCGCCTGTCGCCCATTTTTCACTGACATCATATTGACCTGGTGTTGAATGGGTGTCCACCGTAATATCTTGATCCGTATCGTTCAAGATAATTTCACTGTCTTTCCCGTCACCAACTCGATAGCGAATAGCATCTGGTAAGACTTTTGTGCCTGTACCGCTGCCGCTTGTCAGATAATCATCTAACCGTGCTTTTAGAGTCCAGCTAGTTGGTGTTGTTCGGTTATCCCAAACAACGAGTTTGTCATCAAAGCTTGGATTATCCACACGAACACCAAAGATTCCCGCATTTCTTGTACCGAAATCGATTGATGTCGGATAAGAATAGATGAATAAAGTACCGTTAAATACATACTGAACAGTTGACGCATTTTCCGTTACCGGAATGGCATCTTCTGGAGATGGGCTTGTCTTCACTTGATAATTCTCTCCAAGTAATGCAGTTATCACATCTTGAACAGCTGTATTCGTAGTCAAATCAACTGTACCGCCAATATTACCGCTGACAGCAATTGGATCACGGAGCTTTTGACCTTTGTCATCGATAAATTCCACATTTACTGTAGAAATACTCTTATTGATTGTAACTGTAATTTCTTTTTCAACCTTCGAAGTACCACTTCCATACGAAAGAGTTACTTTATAGGCGCCATCTGGTACAACACCGCCGCCAGTTGCCGGTCCAGGCAATGTACCTTTATCGATGGAAATTAATGTTGGATCAAGTTTAGTATTTGATGTAGCATCAAATTCCCAAAGCTCCAGCTTTCCTTTATCACGAATCATCGTTAAAATATCCGCATCACTGGTTGGGTAATCCTTCGCTGCTACGGCGAAGTCTGAACCATCAAGAATGTATCGATCGCTAGGAACCGCTTCATCTAAGACAAAAATTGGTACGACTACTTCTCCAACGTTGCCCGCTTCATCTGTCAAATTGACAATGAATGAAGCATTGCCCTGTTTAGATACAATATTTGCAATATCCTGCCCAGGTTTCAAAGAAGCCGTAATCTTATCGTTCGCTGAAACGTTATCTGAGTATGCATTTAAGAATGCTTTGTAATCAGCGGCATTTTCAATTGCAGCTTTGTCACCTAAATCAATAATTGTAAATTTACCTGTTCCAGTCGGTTTGGTCTTATCATTGAACGTTACGTAAATGGTATGGGTTGCTGTATCACCATTTGACGTGACAGTCAATACAATCGGATAGGCTTGCTCTTCATCTGTTCCTACACCAGAAGCATCAATAGTCAATTTAGCCTTGTCATCTGTGACATTTTCCAAAGCGTTGTTAATAACTTCCAAGGCTCGAACATTCCCTTGGGCAATCACATAAGCTCTCAAGGTATCCGCAGTTGCCGTATTCGTCGTCCAATCTGAATAATCAACTCTAAAGTCGTTACCCTCGACTGCTACTGAACCATTAGGCATACTATCCACTACATAAACCGGCACTCTGATTGGTGCACTGTCATTGCCAGCCAAGTCGGTAAGAATAACGAAGAACTCGCTATCACCAGTATTAGCAACAATGGCATCAAAATCAGTGTTATCTGCAAAACGCACAGTAACTTGATCTTTCGGTGTTACATCATCATTCCAGTCAAGCAGGAATTTAGTTAAGTCTGTTTCATCCCGAATATATGCAGCATTTCCTTTCGGCGCCAGTGTTAGTTTTCCCGTTCCTGTTGGCGCTGTCTCATCTAAGAAAGTCACTGTGATTTCCTTCGTTAAGTCCGCCGCCAAACCAGAATCTGCTGCTGTAACAGTTAGAGTTACTTTGTAGGAACCACCCGTTGAGCTGGTTGTTAAACCACCCAAATCTGTTACTTGAATTTTATCGGTTAGATCCGTTTGAACCCCATCCACAATCTTGTAAGATGCTGCTTCACTTTCTTGAATAATATATGCCTTAAGCTGTGCTTCTGTCATACCATTCAAGATTGTTGCGCTAGCTTCGACATCTTTCGCTGTAAGTGCATTTAATGTTTCATGAACAATCAGCTTCGATTTAATCTTTGTTTTGTTTGGAGCAGGAGCGCCAGTGGCATCTACTGCTTCATCCAAAAGATAAACATACACATCATACTCTCCCTGAGTTGCCATCATTGCAGCAACCTTATCTGGCGTATTTTCTTCAGCAAATTCATAGTCAAAGTTTGGTGTTACGGGGTTAGTATCTGTTGGATTTTGAACAAACTCTCTTGGTGCCGGAGCAGCTTCTCCCACCGCTGAATGAACAGTCCGGGGATCTCCTTCAGGTGGCGTTGTATCCAAAACCGTCTTGATATCAAATGCTTCTTTCCCGTTTAACCAACCAACAGCTTTAATTTTCTGACCTGCTTCCAGAGTAACGCCTGCAGGTAATGTGTAAGAAAAGCTACCAGTAGTTGGATCAGCAATTGTATGGAACTTTCTTGAATCTCCTTCAATTGGTGAATCTGTTGTTGCTGGTGTTAACAGCACATCCTTGCTCGGATCATTTTCATCCACAACCAGATAGAACAAAATCGCTGTTCCGTTCATATAATCTGGATCGGGGTTCACAACCCCCGAAAGAACTTTGCTGGATGTTTCCGCTGGATTATCTGTTGGTTGATTCAAACCGATAATAACATCCGGAATATACTCATAAAGTACCCTTGAAAACCCAGCATGTGGTGTGCCTGTCGCAGTTGTTCTGTAGTTTGCTAAGAAATCATTTGTAACTAGTGTCGTAACACTTTGTCCAAGAACATTTGTAGTATTTCTTCCACTATAGGTTACATCTACTCCGTAAATCGGGTTCCATATTTTAAATGGATCGTCGCTTACTGGTGTTTTCACCCAAGCAGATACCTTTTGAACATCCGCAATAAAGTGACCAGGATTAGTCATATTAATTAGATGGGCATTAGTGTTGGCACGGGCATCCAAATCAATAGAGTAGGCATCCGCGAAGCGGAAAATCCCCCGAGCGCCAACATTAATTAGATTCCTCACACCAGTACCGTCATGAAGTTTAATATTGAAGGTTGATTTCTTACCAACAACAAACTCACTATCTGCGCCTGCTGATATCACATCACGTGTACTTGTTCCTTGATTTTTAAGATTAATGTTTACTTTCCCTTCATCAGAGACTATAAACCTAGAATCCCTACCTAATGTAATTGCGTCAACAGACATTTGACCATTGATATTAATATTAAGCTGCGCTCTATTTGCAACAGTAATAGATGTATCAGAGCTAAGACCTATCCCACCACGTGTAGAATTATCTTTTGTGGATAAGTCAACTTGGACATCTTCTCCTAAAATCACATCACCTTTACGCAAACCCATAACATTTGCACCAGTACTATGAATCTCCCCACCATTACCTTTGGTTAAAAAGCTTGCCTTTGCACCTTTTTTAAATTCTGCATAAGCTGGTTGATTATTTGTTGATCCTGTGTCTCCAAGAAAACTAGCTAATATAAATGCATTTCCGTTCTCTACAGTAACAGTTGTGTCACTACCTTCTTCATAAATAGCTCGAAACGCTTCTAATCCCGCTTGATCTTCAACTGTTCTACGAGTAGTTCCCGGCACTAAAGGTGCACTATAAGAATGAACCGAATGAAATGTATTAGTATTTTTGAAAATCATCGTTGCCTGCCAAGAAGCACTTAACTGTGAGCCTTCATAGTACACATTGTCATAAGTTAATGTGGAAGTAATTGCACTGTAGTCTCCAATGGCAAATGGTCCATATGGATTTTGTCCATACATCTTAATGTTCTTTATATAAACATTTTGATTTGTACTTGAGCCACTTGGAGCGCTAAAACTACGGTTATTAAAATCA
Source organism: Enterococcus sp. LJL128 (assembly GCF_056924295.1). Lineage (NCBI taxonomy): Bacteria > Bacillati > Bacillota > Bacilli > Lactobacillales > Enterococcaceae > Enterococcus > Enterococcus sp. LJL128. The sequence goes on from NZ_JBXPBP010000017.1 coordinate 42,704, forward strand.
ATTATATGATCTTGACCATCGATAACAAAGTCCACACGCGTAGCAGGCCATCGTTCACGATTTCCTAAACTAGGACTAGCTTCACCTGGGTTTTGAATATCTGCAATGACCTTGATATAGTCCGCATTATTTTTATCAACATCTGCTCCAGTGAACTGGTTTCTAATTGCGTTATTCAACTCGGTCCAAGTACTAACCTCAACGACCTTAGTCGCTGCAGCTTCTGTCCCCCATCCTGCCGCAGCCATTGGCGCAACTGCATCTAGTGGCTGAATTGGCGACTCCAATGGTTCCAGTTCAACTGATTCTTCAGAAGTCTCACTTTCTACAGAAGCCTCCTCAGAGCTCATCGTGGAAGAAGTATTCGTCTCCTCATTTGCCTTGATTGGTTCAGAAATACTCCAAAAAGCTGTTAGCAGCAATCCTGCTGATACTATCCCTATAAGATAACTTTTTTTTCCGATTTTCATTATTTTTCTCAACTCCTCCCTTATATAGATAGTTGTGTGTCTTTGAAAACACACTATATTTCAATTTTTCAATCCTTCATCTCTACTACTAGAGTGACTGATGAAAAAATGAAACCTAATTTACTAGATTTTGTTATACTTGTTAGTCAATGTAAGCTATCCAAATTTTATTTCTACTATTGGATATAGTAGGAAAATTCTCACACCACCGAAGCTCAGACTAAGTCAAATTAAGAAAGTAGCCTTTTGACCGCACTGTAATAATGAACTGGGGCTGATCAGGATTATTCTCCATTTTTTTTCTTAAATGGAAAACCAGATTTGATACTCTGAACTTATAATTTTTATCCGGCTTTTTCCAAAGCCTCTTAAACAACTCTTCATAGGTGAAAGCCACATTTGGTTTACTATACAAAATTTTTAAAAGTTGGTATTCTAATTTGGTTAATGGTATTTCCCGTTCGTTGTCGATGACGACACTAACATTCTGATCTATCAGTTCGAAGCTACTTTGCTTTTCAACAACAGGCGTTTTCTTTAATTGATTGGATGGTACATTATTCGCTTGACGATTGATGGCATTATTAATAATCAGTTTAAATTCATTTGGATCTACTTGAGAATTCAAATTTCCGTCTGCGCCCAGCTGCAAAAAAATCAGACGGTTAACTGGATTTGGTTCCTTTGTCATAACCCATACCAAAGGATTCCTATCTGCTTTCAGCTCCAATAGAATACTGCAAATTTGCGCAACATTTTCCTGAGTGTCATCATTAATAATGACTGCATCGACCTGCTCCATTTTTTTATTAATTTCAGATGGGAGAACTTCGATGACTTGGGTTTCGTTGGTTTTTAGTGCATTTATGTAATTGTCGCGAATACTACCTGAAACTGGAATTACTCCTATGTTAAACATGTCTATCCCTCCAAAATAAAAAGTCGGTATTAACGTAATGCTTCAGTTTCTTGTTTTTTATACAAACAAGAAACTCTCTTAAAAACCTTTAACGCAATTATAGTTTTTCATTTGCTGACGGCGATTTTGACGATGTATCTTGGACTATTTTTTTCATGTGTAAAAAAATCATATTTTTAAGATAATCAATAGATTTCCTACAATTTTTCTATTTCTATTCAAAAAAAAGCACAACAAAAAAGCTAGTTTATATAAAATTTTTAGACAAAAAACTAACTTTTTTTAACTAATTCAATTTTTTCTAATTATTCAGAAACTAGTTCAATCGCTCTTCGTTCATTGTTTCTATTCGAGTTTGCATAAATATCTAATGTAGTTTTTACTGATGAATGTCCTAACAGAGTGGCAATAACAGCAGCACTTACACCTTTTTCTAAACATTTACTAGCAAAGGAATGACGTAGAGAGTGGAAATTCATCCAGCTCATATTTATTTTTTTCATTATTTTTTTAAAATAATTTGTTATCGTTCGAGGTTCTGTCGGTTTATTATTAATTGAAATGACATAGTCACCAGTACTAACTTCTGCCCTCTTTTTGAGAAGCTGTACCATTTTTTCTGACAAAGGAATTTCTCTTTGAGACAGAAAAGTTTTAGGCGTATTCTCTATAATGATTGTTTGATTCATTTCATAATTTTGTATTCTTTGACGGGTCCTATTAACAACCAAAGTTTTGCTAATGAAATTGATATCCTGCCATTTCAAACCAGCTATCTCTCCAATGCGCAAACCAGTCTCCAACGCTAGTAAAATTGGTAAACCTTTTTCGTCTTCGTTTGCTAAATGACGAATTTTTTTTTCATCTTCTGTTGTTAATGTTCGAATTCTTTTTTTATGAATTTTTGGTAATGAAACAAACTGAAGAAGCCCTCTTTTCACAAGGCTTTGCTTTTCTGCTTCATATAGTCCTGTTTTCACCACTTGAAAGACAGACTGCACAGAACTTGAAGAGATTTTTCGGCCTACTTCTTTTACAAAATTGTTTAAATCAATACTAGTTAGCTCATTAAGTCTTTTTTTCCCTAAAAAAGGCTTGATATGCTTTTCAATTTTACTTTTATAACTGCTGTAAGTACTTTGTTTAATTTCTTTTTTAGCAATTTCTTCCAACCAATAATCAAACCATACACCTGTAGTCCCACAAAAATCTTTAGTAGTCGGATCTGTTTGGCGAAGGAGCAATTTCTTTTCAAGTAATTTTTCTTTTACTCCTCGATAAGTCGAATCATAGACATACCCATAGTATATACGACCATTATTTTTTCTTCCTTTAATAAATCGACCTTCCCAGCGACCATCTTTACGTTTATAAATGTTCTCCCCTTTTCGACTCATAACTCTTCCTTCTTTCCTATATAATTGACGGAGATTTTGACGGCGAAAAAAAAAATTCTAAATAAAAAAAATTTGTTTTCTCTCATTTTTTTATTTTTTTTGTAAAAAAATTGATAAAACTTTTCCGAAAGAATGTTGTATAATGATTTTCGAAGTAAAAAATTAGAATTTTTTCTCTGTTTCCTATTATTTTACCTATCAAAAAATCATTTTTTTGATATAATTGCTTTTTTAATGCTTTGCTATTCAGTTCTTGTTTGTATAAAAAACAAGAACTTTTTTATTTTCTATATAGTTATTATTTAAAAACGCCGCTTCTCCATCCTCATTCCACACATCAACCTGATTTGTTATACTTCTTTTTCTGAAATTAGTATGATAGTTTTTGTTATTTTTTTCACTTACATTTTTTGTAAAAAATAAAACAGAAACTGATAATAACTAAATATAACTGATGTTACACTAAAAAGACTTGTTTTTCTTTTTATTTACGGTTATAATCACTGATATTTTAAACTAGGGAGATTAGTTATGCTATTAGATATACAAGACCGCAGAAAATTGAAATTGCTGCACTCTTTATTTACCTATGAACCTCATGAAGAAATTTCTTTAAAAGAACTGGCACAAGCTATTCATATGGATAAACGTAGTATCATTTCTCGAGTGGAAGAACTTTTTGAAGACATTGTAAACAGTAAATCCGGTCATGCTGAATATTCTATTTCAGGCGGGCAATTAACAGTTTACTTTTCAAGTGATTTTGATGGGTGTAAGGTATTAGCTTTTTATTCCCAGAGATCTGTTCTATTTATTTTAAGTCTTCAATTATTGAAGGGTGAATTCACTACTATAGAACGTTTTTCCGAAGAGCATTACATTAATCCGCTGACTCTTTACCGCAAGCTACCGATTCTAAAAAAAGAACTGGCAAAAATGAACATCTCCATAAATTGGAAAACCTCTGAGAAGTTGATTGGAGAGGAACGTCAAATCCGCCTGTTCTATTACTATCTTCTTATTGATATATTTAACTATCTTGACTTTGATTGCGAATCGTTGATAATGAATAATTCAGTCTTTCTTTCCACAGAAAAACTTTGGTTATTTATTACTTATCATCGATTGAAAGGAAATCACTTTGTTAAAATAAAGGATGAGATTGATAAAATAAGTACATTTCCTGTTTCTTATGAGCAATTTACTCTGAAATATGCTACATCCCTACATACTTTTTTTGAAGAATTTAGTCTTACTAAATCAATCTTAACTATTGAACTTCGGGTAATGTATAACTTTTTTGGCTATTACTTTCTTATTACCTCCGACTACCACACTCTGTCCGCCACAGCTCTTAGCCGTAATGCTGACGATTATCTCAGCCTGATTGAAAAAAATTGTGTATCCTGGATTGATCTATTTTCTGAGTTTTTTGGTCTAAACCTCAATAACCAACAATTTTCTTATTTATTTTTTTTGATTTTAGCCAAACAAACAACTGAATATTATATTAATAAAGAGGAGATGCGCTGGTTTTTTAGAGATATTAGCACTGCACTTTTAAATCGGCCAGTTTCTTTACTCAAACAGAAAATTACTGCCTTTTTAGATTTTCTAACTACTCGTCAGTGGTTTGAAAAAGACTATGACCAAACCAGCAAAGTTTGGTATGGCGAACTACTCTTATCCGTATTGCCTCAATTAATACCTCCGTTGAAAGTATCAATCCTTTCAAAACATAAGCCAGGTCATAATTTTTACATACGCAACTTAATTGAATCTATCAGTACCGTCCCTATTAAAATTACCAATAATTTCTTTGAAGATATCCAGTTAGTTATTTCTGACTACCATACTGATTTAGATTTTTCTGTTAAAGTTATTAGAATTGGGGTCCGACCTCATATTTTAGAATTAAATAAAATCAAAAAGTTACTTGAAGAACTTTATTACCAACAATTATAGCGGCAGTTGTTAGATTTCATACTCATCGGGCATAGAAGATGAGGCAGTCGCTAATTTTTTGATGGTTTATATTTTACTAACTAAAAAACACAGAAGCAGCCAATCCATAACTGCTTCTGTGTTTTTTAATAGATATAATTTTGGGGTATACATCTGATTAAGTTATTCAATTAGGTATTGCTGCGACATGGCTAACAGCTTTTTTATAGCATTTACACCAATATCTCTCCTAGCCCTTACGACGTCGGGCAAATTCAATAAAACGAAACTTGTCTAACCGGTGAATCGACTCAGTGTATTCAAAGCAATTCGTATCTTCCAAGTAAACCAGACTGCGGACAACAACGACATGACTGTCACCGTGGAGCGTCATCAGCTCCTGCATCTCTTGAGTAACCGGTTCGACAGTAATCTCTTTTTGTGCATAAGAGATGGCCAGCTGCAAGTCATTTTCAAAGTAGTCATAGATTGAGTCCTGCGCCCGCTCCTCAGGCAATTCCGGTATCACCGATTTCAACAGATAGTCCTTATCCAAAATAACGATTTCTCCATCAATTTTACGTTGACGAATAAGCTTCCAGGCTGGCTGCCCCACTGTCCAGCCAGTTTTTTCATTCAGCTTTTCTGTCACAGGAACCTCCTCCAGCACTCGGACAATGGTTTCACTGGGAATACGCTGAGCTTCTTGAAGTTCTTTATAGCTGGTTAGTCCAGCAATTGGAAAGTCAAAACGATTCATATCTAAAACAATCGAGCCTTTCCCTTGTTTCTTCTGAATGTAGCCGGCATTCAGCAGCAGGCTCAGTGCTTTACGAATCGTTTCTCTTGAAACACCGTAAATCTGTATTAGCTGATTCTCGCTAGGCAACAGGGTATGCGCAGGATATTCATTAGCTAGTATTTTCTTTTCCAGATCCAAAAAAATCTCATTAAACTTATTCATCATGATCCTCCTACTTCCATAGGGTAATTATTGTAAGTTCTTCTTTAAGTAGTCTACAGACTGATTTGGGTTATTCTAGTATGCTGTGCTAATACCAAAACCTTATTCAGTCTTTTCTCTAATTGTCATTGCCCGTGTCAACATATGGTTGGAGACACTTGAAATGATATCATTTGCGGTTGTACCATCTAGATTCGGCGCTTTAATCGTCATGTAGAAAATGTATTTAGGGTCTTCTCTCGGAACAATCTGTACCACTGAATGGAGATACTTCTGCTTATTATACGCACCATCTTCAAAAAACTCAGCTGTACCGGTTTTAGCAGCCACATTTATGCCATCGATAGCATATTGTTTTCCTGTCCCGTACTCTGGATCGTTCACTACATCTCCCATGTATTCCAGCACTCTGCCGGCAACCTCTTTTGAAATCGGGGTGCCTACTTTTTCCGGCTCAGTGATTTTTTCGCTGCCGTCTGGATAAATAATCTTATCAATCAGATACGGCTTCATCATGTTTCCTTCATTTGCTACTGCGGTATACGCCTGCTGCATCTGCAAATGGGTGACTGAAATTGCCTGACCGTAAGAAGTCATCGCCCGGTCAACTGTTGTTTCATTTTGAATCACACCCGGAAGCTCATTAGATATGCCAATGCCGGTTGGCTCTAAAAAACCAAAGGCTTTAATATATTCCTGCCATTTTTCCGGCATTCGTTCATGGAGATTGACCATGCCCACATTACTTGACCAGGCAATCGCCTGACGAAAAGTCATGGCGCCTTTCCCTTCACCGTTATTCCAATCATTGATTACACTGTCATAGAACTCTAGGCTTCCAGAAAGAAATTGTTCATTCTCCTCAAAGACACCTTCTGACATTGCTGCTGCAACTGTGAATGGCTTCATCGTTGAACCGGGTTCATAAACATCCTCGGTTAATAGATTGAGCCAGACGGCATCCTCCTCATCCAACCCTTTCAGTGTTTCCGGCTCAAAGGTAGGACGCTGGGACAATGCCAACAGTTTGCCGGTTTCCGCCTCCATTAAGCTGGCCGTGATTAGCTGAGGCTTATACTTCTCAGCTGTTTCCCGCAGCAGCTCTTCCAGATTAATCTGCAGCACGCTATCTAGTGTTGTCACAATCTGAGCGCCGTTCTGAGCAGGTTCAATGACCTGCTCCGTTCCTGGAACACTCTTTTGATTTTTATCTTTTTCATAGGTGATGGAGCCTTCCGTCCCCTTCAGTATCTCATCATAGGCTGCTTCGATCCCCATGACACCTATCTCTTCTTCATCTACTATATTCGTATAGCCTAAAAAGTAAGAGGCAAATTCACCATTCAGATACAAACGTTTTTTACTTTCTCTAAAGTAAATACCAGAAATCTTTCCTTTTTTCAGTTCATCCTCAACCTTCCGCTTTACTTCAAAGCTGAGTCCTTTTCCTTTTTTACCGAACTCCACAGTCGTAATTGCTTCACCCGCTTCATTTTTTTGAGGGGTCAGCTGCTTTATAATCAAATCCTTTTCGATGCCGACGTGGCGATGGAGTATATCTGCAATTGACTGTCTGTGCTTTTCCTGTACGTATAATTTTGTACCATCTACCTGTACATATTCTTCGTCTAAAACCGCATACAAAGAAAAGGAGACTGAATCCTCCGCCAAAATATTGCCCGTGCGGTCTAAAATACTGCCCCTACTTGCCCGAACCGTGTCCATACCATTATATAAATCATTGGTTTTTTCTTTTAAGGATACTCCTGCAACCTTGCCGCTTCCTATAATAACAGATAGCCTAACTGCAAATACTACAAAAACCAGCAATGTTGTAAATAATAGAATAATCCCAACTCTTTTTCTATTTTTCTGCGGACTATACTGATTTTTCAATTTCATACCAACACCTCCAACTTTTTTATTACTTCATTATTTCACCTTTTTGATTATCTCCCATTTTAGCATAAAAAAATGATCCCTTGGCACTCTGAAAATAAAAAGTCACCCTCTTCTGAGATATCTTTACAGAAAAGGGTGACTGTTTAATTATCTTTTCAGCAGCTGTTCAATGTCCAATTCGTCCAGTCTGTGTACCTGCTCATCTGCACCAATCAGCTTCTCCTTTTCAATGACGCCTACTGCATACATCCCTGCAGCCTTGACGGCATCAATTCCAGCTTGTGCATCTTCAAAGCCAACAGCTTCCTGTGGTGTAATCTGTAGTGCCTCAGCAGCCTTCAGAAAAATTTCCGGATCCGGCTTTCCTTTGTCTAGGCTGTCCGGATCAACAATAGCAACAAAATCAGCAATGACACCCAATTTTTCTAAGATGACCGGTGCATTTTTTGAAGCTGAAGCCAGTGCACAAGGGATTTGTTTGTCCTTCGCTTGGGCCATGAACTCACTCACGCCGGGAAGTAAGTCTGCTGGTGTTAAAGATGCCAGCAACTGAACATAGTGGTCATTTTTCTTTTTCGCTAACTCTTCCTTTTCTTCAGCAGAGAACTCTTTTGCTTTGCCGCCATATGCCAGAATTCTATCTAGTGAGTCCATACGGCTGATACCTTTCAGCTGCTCATTAAAAGCTAAATCAATAGTTATTCCTAAAGAAGCTGACAGCTCTTTCCAAGCAATATAGTGATATTTTGCTGTATCTGTAATTACACCATCTAAATCAAAAATAAATCCTTTTCTCATCACACGTTGATCCCTTCATAAAAGACTTCCTGTACTTTATTTTTCTGCAAAGCAATTTCTCTACCGGCTATTGTTAACAGTGCATCCTGATCTGCCTCAACCTGAACAGCTCTCTTACTGATTTTAACCTTGTAATGAACACCACGGATATTTAAACGGAAATAAATATTCTCCCACTGTTCTGGTAAATGCGGATTAATTTCAACCTCTTTTTGGCGGATATCAATTCCCGCAAACGTGGTCAGTGTGATGAATAATGTAGCTGCCATTACTCCTGCATGAATCCCCTCAGCAGTTGTCCCGCCTTGTATATCCTGATAATCAGAATAAAGTGCTTCCTGATACATCTGCCAGGCAAGCTCTCGATCCCCGACGATGGAAGCCAGTTGAGAATGAACAATCCGCGACAGAGTAGAGCCATGAGAGGTTCTAGCTAAATAATAGTTCAAATTCTTATCCACGTAATCTGCCGGCAGCTGATAACCCAAATCGGTCAAAATCCGATCCACTGTATCTTTGCGGAAATTATAAAATATCATCAAGCTGTCTGCTTGCTTGGCTACCTTATATTCATCTGCTGAGTGACCTTCTGCACTTAGGATTCGGTCCATTCGATAGATATTGCCATACTTTTCTTTATAGTAATCCCAGTCTACTTCTTTCAAATCAAAGTATCCAGCATATTGGGCGATAATCCCGTCTTCATCAATTTCAAGGTGTAGTTCTTGACGAATTTGATTCATCTGAGCCAAGTCTTCACGAGTAATCCCGACTTTTTTCTGCACCGTTTCTATTGCCTCAGCTGGATAGTCAATATACAGCTTTTCAATCTCTTCAAATAACCAGACTACCATCATATTGGTATAAGCATTATCGGTTAAACCGCCATGCGTACTGTTAGGATATGCTTCGTGAAACTCATCTGGTCCCATCACACCGCTAATCGAATAACGTCCATTGGTTTCGTTGTATTCAGCTGCACTCAGCCAAAAGCGGGCAATTTCCATTAACAATTCAATACCGTATTGAATCATAAATTCCTGATCCTCTGTATTATTATTATACAGCCAAACATTATAAGCAACTGCCAATGATACATGCCGCTGCAAACGACTATGGTCCTCTCCCCACTCCCCGCTAATCGGATTCAAGTGAAGCTCCTGAGATTGCTCTGTTCCATCCAGACCAGACTGCCAAGGGAACATAGCTCCTTGATAGCCGGCTTTCGCTGCCCCGGCTTTGGCCGCAGCCAGCCGCTGATAACGGTACATCAACAGCTGACGGGCTGTTTCAGGAAAATGGATAATATAGAATGGCAAAATGAACAGCTCATCCCAGAAGATATGTCCCCGATAGGCTTCCCCATGAAGTCCGCGGGCTGTTATAGAAACATCCAGAGAAGGATTAGCTGTTGGCGAACCAGATACCAGCATATGATAGGTATGCAAATGAAGCATCTTTTCCGACATCATATCTCCGTCGACCATGATTGCTGCTTCCTCCCAGTAAGTCTTCCAAACCGCTGAAGACGCTGCATACATTTCCTTAAACTCTGGAATTTCAAAAGTGGTGAGAGAATGTGACTTCTGCAGTTCATCAGCCCGGTATAAATGTACTGCTACACTCTTCTCCAGTGTATAGCGGTATCCTTCCTGCAGTTCAGCTGCAACTGTCTGAATAACCTTTTCAGACGTCCGTTCGGATTCAATTTGAGCCAAATTCAGTTCTGGACTAAACAAACAGGCTTCCTGTACAATTGTCATTCCTGAATCCAGTGTTTTAGCTGTTAACAGACTTTTCTGTCCCTCCACAGCTGTATCCAGCACCTGTAAATGCTCCTTGGTTAGGCTCCGGTAGCGAGCAACATTATAATTAAAAACTGTTCCGTCGGCTTCTGTTACAAATTTAACCTGTCCGCTAAAGTTTAACGGCGTTACTTCATAATGCAGACTATACTCATGCATATTTGCCATGCTGACTACACGCTTAGCTCTTATTTTAACTTGTTTACCTGTCTGCGTTTCCAAGATACTGACAGCTTCGAATAACCCCGTATACATATTCAGTGTTCGCTTGAAGAACTTAACCGTCTCCTTTGACCAAGTCAGTAGTTCTCCATCGATTTCTAAAGAGATATATTGAAGATTTGGTGCATTGACAAAATCCTCGTTCTTTATTTCCTGTCCTTCAACAATTGAGGTCGCTGTATTATAAAGTCCAGCTAAATAAGTTGCTGGATAGGTATCTTCTGTAATACACATTTCCGGAGAAGTTCCTCTTAAACCGATAAATCCATTTCCCGTAGTCAGCAAAGATTCCGCTGCATATTCGTCTTTACCTTCTTTATAGCCATAGTAAACGAGGTTCCAGCTGCAGGATTTCCGTTCTTCTGCCAATGCTGATTCGAAAGACCCGTTAGACTGATGAGCAAAGACCGCAGGTATATTCAAGCTTTCTTCCAGTAAAAGCCGAAAATTGTCAGCTTTTTGTAGTTCTTTTGAAACAGTCTCTTTTTCTAAGTAAATGATAACACCTTCAAAACATTCACCTTCTAAATGCTCCCTTATACTGTGAACCGTTTCCTCTGTAAATACATGCGGGAACGTATATTGACTATCCGCAGCTTTCACAGTCAATTGATTGGTTCCTTCAAAAATTTCTATATACATTATGCGCCACCCCTCTACTTGTCTATACATGTTCAAAAACATTATACAACCCTCTATCTTTTTTTTCAAGCGTTATCATACGGAATATTTCTGAAGTCTTTCGTTTTTTTATGTTAGTAGAAATAGTGGAAATTCTTTAAAAAACATGATAATAAAGATTGAAATACTTACTATTAATAAAGTGTATAGTCATCAAAAGTTATTTAATAAAAAAATACGATTAAATAATTTTTTTGCTGTAAAACGCTTGCATTTTTATTTCTAAGCAGTTATGATTAAAGCGAAATAAACAACTTGCTTATACAAGTTACGAAAGGAGTTTTTCTGATGGGTAAATACAAAGCAGATGCAGAACAGCTGTTAAAGGATATCGGCGGGAAAGAAAATGTCGCAGCTGTCAGTCATTGTGCCACCCGTATGCGTTTTGTACTAAACGATCCGTCTTTAGCGGATGAAAAAGCAATTGAAGACATTCCAAGTGTAAAGGGTATGTTTACAAATGCCGGTCAATTTCAAGTCATTATCGGAAACGATGTGCCATTATTCTTTAACGATTTTTCAGCAGTTTCAGGGATTGACGGTGTTTCTAAAGAACAGGGGAAAGCAGCTGCAAAACAAAATCTGAATCCTGTCCAGCGGGCAATTGGAGTTTTAGCAGAGATTTTCACACCGATTATTCCAGCAATTATTGTCGGCGGACTTATCTTAGGCTTTAGAAACGTATTGGAAGGTATTGGGATGGGCTTCCTGGATGGCAAAACCATCGTCGAAGTTTCTCAATTCTGGAGTGGAGTCAATCATTTCTTATGGCTGCCAGGTGAAGCAATTTTCCACTTCCTGCCAGTCGGCATCACGTGGAGTATCTCGAAAAAAATGGGAACCACACAGATTTTGGGAATTGTATTAGGGATAACGCTTGTCTCTCCTCAGCTAATCAATGCTTATGATTTAGCAAATCATGGTACCAAGTTTTGGGATTTTGGTTTTGCACAAATAGACATGATTGGTTATCAGGCTCAAGTTATTCCAGCTATGCTGGCCGGATTCATGCTGGCTTATCTAGAGATATTCTTCCGTAAGCACATACCACAGGCAATCTCAATGATTTTTGTACCGTTTTTCGCTCTGTTGCCTACTATTTTTGCCGCTCATGTCATTTTAGGCCCTATTGGCTGGACCATTGGTAATTTTATCTCCAATATTGTGAATACAGGTCTGACTTCTGCCCTAAACTGGCTGTTTGGCGCGGTCTTCGGCTTCCTATATGCACCACTGGTTATAACTGGTCTTCATCATATGACCAACGCAATCGATACTCAGCTGATTGCAGATTTTCAATCTACAAATCTATGGCCGATGATTGCTCTTTCTAATATCGCACAAGGATCTGCCGTTTTGGGAATTATCTTCCTGCACCGCGGCAATAAAAAAGAAGAACAGGTTTCTATTCCTTCTATGATCTCTTGTTATCTTGGAGTCACAGAACCAGCAATGTTTGGTATTAACCTAAAATATGTCTACCCATTTGTTGCCGCGATGATTGGTTCCGGCTTAGCTGGTATGTTTGCAACATTAATGGGTGTACGAGCAAATGCAATTGGCGTCGGCGGACTGCCGGGTATTTTAGCTATTCGAGCACAGGACTGGCTGGCATTTGCGGCAGCAATGCTGATGGCAATCGTCATCCCGTTTGTTCTAACAGTTGTCTTCCGTCGTCAGGGTATCTTCAATAAAGTTGATCCAGTAGACGAAGCAACTGGCGAGCTTTATGCCGATGAACTGGCGATGGCTGGAAACGTTCCTCAAAGCTTTGCTGGAACAACTACAGAAACTACTGCTTCAACAGCTGCAAAAGCAGAAGCTCTATTTGCACCAGCACAAGGAGAGGTCCTTCCAATCACTGCGGTTAATGATCCGGTATTTTCTCAGAAAATGATGGGTGACGGTTTCGCAGTCAAGCCAGTTAATGGAAAAGTGTATTCTCCAGTCAACGGAAAAATTACAAATATCTTTGATACAAAACATGCGATTGGTATTTTAACTGATACTGGATTAGAGGTCTTGGTTCATATCGGTTTGGATACTGTAGAGTTAAATGGCGCACCATTTACAGTTAAAGTTGCTGTTGATCAGCAGGTGACACCACAAACGCTGTTGGCAGATGTTGATTTCGATCAAATCAAAGCAGCAGGAAAAGAAACAGATATTATTGTTGCTGTCACAAATATGGAAGTAGTTAACACTGTCACACTAAATAAAACTGGTATGGCTTCTGAAGGTTCAGAAATCGGCACAGTTAAGCTAAAGTAAAGTAATCAAACAACAGCCCTGAAAGCCTTCCGCTTTCAGGGCTGTTATTATTTTCATCTATAAAAGTGATTTATGCTTTTCTGACTGACTAGCTATCGTCCACAAATACTGCAGTGCTTGGTTTCGATACTTATTTTTATTCAAGGCAACTGTTAAATCGTTTGTTAAGTGTACGTCAGATAGTTTAATTTGTTCCAGTCTGCCAGCAGCAAGCTCTGATTCTACTAAAACCTTTGGCAAAATACTAATGCCCAAACCAGCTTTGGCGGCTTCAATCAATGTCTGAGAATCCACGCTTGTCCACTGTGGAACTACTTGATAGCCGGCTAGAGTAACCGTTGATTCTAATATCTCTCTGACAGCACTTCCCCGCTCTCTCAACAACAGTTTCTCTTCCAGCAATTGTTTTATAGTCATGCTGCGTACTTTTTGACCATCAGGCGCCCGCACTGCCCAGATGTCATAAGAAGCAAATTTCTTGGTCAGAATATTCCGCTCCAACACATCTCCTTCTAAAAAAGCAATATCTGCTTTCCCCTGCTTTAATAACGCTAGTGATTTTTCCGCACTGTTAACCATGACTTTTACCGGAGTTTTAGGATACTTTCTTTGAAAGTCTTGAATAATTGCCGGCAGCCATATTTGGGCAATCGTAATACACGAAGCAATCTGAATCGGAGCCTCTTTTTCAATAGTCTGCACCCGTCGCTCAAGCTTTTTATATTCTTCTAAAACCGGCAGAACCTCACTTAGCAGCAGTTCGCCCGCACTAGTCAGCCTCACACTCTTATGAAGCCGTTCAAATAGCTGTGTCCCAGCCTGTTCTTCCAATTCCTTCACTGCATGAGAAACCGCCGACTGAGTAATAAATAAATTGCCGGCAGCTTTAGTAAAATTTTCAGTCTTAGCTACTTCCTGAAAAATAAGATACTTTCTTAAATTCATACAATCAGCTCCTTTTTAAAACATGAATAAAATTCATGCCAACTATCATATTTTAGCATTTCACAAATGTCTATTCAATCAATATAATAAAGGGTATACGTTTTAAAGAAAGGGGCATTCTATGACTAAAAATTTAAAGTTATATCTATGGCTCTGTTATGTCAATTTATTTATCAGTACCTTCACTTTCGGAGGAGGCTATGTTGTTGTTCCCATGATAAAAAAATACTTTGTAAAAGAAAAACAGTTATTTACAGAAGAAGAGCTGATGGAAATGGCAGCCATTGCTCAATCCTCTCCCGGAGCTATCGCTGTAAATTTAAGTATTTTGGCTGGAAAACGAACAGCCGGTTTTTTCGGTGTGCTTATTAGTGCCGTAGCTGCATTGATTCCACCTATCGTCATCTTAAGCTTTATTTCCGGATGGTACACCGAATTTTCTGCTAATCTATATGTTGCAGCAGTTTTAAAGGGCATGCAGGCTTGTGTTACTGCCTTGATCATTGATTTAGTTATCGATATGTATCAGATGATTCGAAAGGAACGTTCGACACTTTTGACTTTACTAGTTCCAGGGGCTTTTATCGCCTCATTCTTTTTCAACAGCAACGTTATTTTGATACTGATTGTCAGCTGTATCCTCTGTGTAATAAACCTCTTCATCCGCAGCAATAGAACTAAAAAGGAGGATTTCTGATGCTTGCTCAATTATTTTGGATTTTCTTTAACATCGGTCTTTTCAGTATTGGCGGCGGTTATGCTATTATCCCGCTTATTCAGGAACAAGTGGTTTTTCAACAAGGCTGGATTAGCGAGCGTGTATTTACTGATATTATTACTATTTCACAAATGACGCCGGGTCCACTGGCAGTTAATACCTCAACCTTTGTCGGCATTCAGATTGCCGGCATTCCCGGAGCCATCATTGCCACTGTTAGTACAGTCATTTCAGGAATCGTAATCTCTCTTGTCCTTTATGAATTTTTCAAAAAATACGGCAGCTCCTCCTATGTCCTCAGCATATTGAACGGCTTGAAGGCATCCTCGCTAGGTCTCATTATCGCTGCAGCCGCCACAATTGCTTTACTGACTTTTTTCGGCACCTCTACTTATCAGGAGATTGATTGGCTAAAGGATATTGATTTCGCGGCAGTCATTTTGTTTTGCGGCTCCCTGTTCTGCATCCGAAAATACAAGCTCAACCCCATTACTCTGATGGTGATTTCAGGCTTGTTAGGGCTGGTTATTTACTAAGTTCACATATAAAATGACTTGCTGTTAAAATTGCTTAAAAGATTTGGATTCACATTACACTATGTTTAGATTAAAACCTTGACCATTGCCTACCACGCAAATCACACTACGTCATTCATATTACACTTAGTAATCGTGACTAGAAATCACACCGAATCAGAGCGGGGCAGAGCTTTTAGAAATCAGTGTTTTCTAAAAATAAAGAATCGTATTGAATCAGATAAAAATTTTAAATGGTAGTGTAATATATACACATTTAAAATCATTCAATAAAAAAAATCAAATCTAAAAATAACAACGGGCGAACAACTAACAGCTTTCAAAACATGAAGGCTGTTTTTTTGTACTAAAAAAGACCGCCCATTATTGAGCGGTCTAAATGCTTTGATTTATCCTTCGATTTTTTTCACTTCAATATAGACTTGATAGTAAAGTGACCTTTTTATTATTCTAATTCATTATTACTCTAATAACATATTCACCCTTAGCTTATATTCTTCGTCTTTATCTATCTCAAAATTTTGATTGCTTAGCAACTGATTCAAAGTACTCATATCTGAATCATAAATAGACTGTTCTTCTTCATTTAAGCCACCAAACTCTTTTAAACTTTCTTGTTTTTCTAATAGATAATCTGGCAGAAAATTTTGATTTAAACTTAAAATCGAAAGATTTACCATAACTGATACGTATACTTTATGACTTTTTCTCATCATTAGTACAGAATCTTCAAAAGTTGCGGCTATTGCTTGACTGGGACTAAACCCTTCATCTTCGATAAAATCTTCATAATCTTTTAAAGTTAATTTTTTTGCTTCTAAATAACTAATTTCACTCATGTTTTTCACCTACTTTGTAAATATATTAAGTTCTATATTTGGATACTTCTTCCTAAACTCTAAGATAACATTTTTACAGCTTTGACAAGGTGGCAATTCTGTAAACAAATCTATCTTACCAGAAATGTTTGGGTCTTTAATTTTTGAAGCTATATCTTCCAGAATCTTAACCTCAGTATCATTATATCTTGGAAATTTATCTATTGTGTATGATTCAAAAATCCTATTTTCCGATGCGGGAGAAAAATTACCTAAATCGGCTCCTCTACTATTTGGTCCATGAATTTTACTATGTGCCATAAACTCATCTGGTAAATCTTTTATTTTAACATCAGCGATAGCCATATTTCCTTGATTTTTCAACTTAGAATTTGGCATTTGATTCCTAATATTATCAACCCTATTTTGGAAATTCTCAACCTTTTGTGCTTTAGTAACTTCACTAACTTTCTCCGCTTCGTTTAAATCGTCCACCTTATCAACAATCTTATAGTCTCCGACATCATTTAACTCGTTGAATAATTTCAGTTCTTTTTCTGTCAACGATACGCCATCTAATGCGGCAAACACTGATTTTAGTATTGGTCCTTCTATATGTACCCATAGGAAAGAAACACTTGGAAGAGCTAAAACAAGCTTTCCAACTGCTTCTTATATATATTGTTAGCTATTAACAACTTGATAAGTGATCTAGTCGGAGCTCCACTATCTGACACTAATCAGATAGCGGAGTACTTTTTTATTTTATCAAATTCCAAAGCTTATTATTTAATGCGCTGATGGATTGTTTGATTTCTATTCTTTTTGAGCTGTCATTATCCCAAACATAAAAATCAGTTAATCCTCCCTGAGGAGGATAAATATTCTCCGACATATTTCTTAACATTTCTTTTTTTTCTGAACTACTCATATCTGAATCTATAATTTCATTTATATCTCTTAATTTCTGAATTTGATAATTGATTTTTCCATTATCATATTTTATTAAAAGTGGTAATAATTGTTGTACTACAGTTTTAATCTCAAGTTCAGTTTCCAAGTAACTCATCCTATCCTACTTTAATGGTTGTTTCCCTAAAACATTTACATTCTCTAAAAGCCATGGTTCTTGAATAAATACTTGATCATTATTCAAGCCTCCTTGGTAGATTCCTCCTTGGGTTCCTACAGGGCCCTTGTAAATTGTTGTACCGGTTGGTATCTCAATCTTATAAACTGTATCTATAGTCGATGTTCCCGTTAAGGCTCCATTTTTATCAAACCATTGAGGTTTTACTGCCGAATTGATACGAACCTCTGCTACTGAATTAGGCGGGGTTCTTTGAACCACTGTCTTTCTTGAGGTCGTAGATTAACTCTAAAACTAGAGAAAGAAACGATAAAACTGAATCGCTTCTTTTTAAATATTAAATTTCTGTACAATAAACACAGCTAGCTATTGGCAACTTGATTAGTGAATTCTAATTTACTAGCCAAGGCTTTACTATCCAATGCCAATCAAATAATAAAATGCCTTTTTATTTAATTATGAAATTTCAGCTTTTATTGCCACCAACTCGTTATTATCTACATAAAAAGTAAGATTCGTAGCAATAACTTTTTTGTTATATGTTTCTGATTCCGAAAAATACAAAACAAAGTAATCGTTGCCTTTAAAAACTTTTGCTATTGAAACTTCTACAGGAACTTCAGTATTAATTAACGGGAACCCATTCTGCATTAATGTTCCTTGCTTCTCTATTAAAAAAATTTCTCTATCTAATTGCTCAGGAAAAATACATTCAATTTCTCCAATCAGTCCATCATCATCTAGCCACATCATCATATTAGTTCCTAGTGGATACGTGTAAAAATTATCATTCATTTTTTCAGTGACAATATCAAAATTCTTTATCTCATCCACATAAGTAACTTCACTCTCTAAGTCTTGTTGTATCTCTTTTTTTATTTTCATATTCAAGCTCCTTACTGTTTGAATTTTTGAGGCCATATTCCAACAACTGTATTTATTTCAGGATTTACAAATATAGAAGTTCCAGTTTTAGGGTTAATGTACTTTACACTACCTGGGGCCGCTGGGACTGGATTAGTTTTTAATGCATCAATAATATCATCAATCATAATATCTTTTCTACCAGACTTGAAAAGAGAATTGTACGCATGTTGATTTAGTTTCGTACCGTCAGGAAATCCATTTTTTAATACTTCATCAAATTGGGGTCTTCGTAAGGCTCTTAAATCGGGGTTCCCATTTGCATTATATATCTTCTCAGCTTCGTTTAAATCGTCCACCTTATCAATAATCTTATAGTCTCCAACATCATTTAACTTGTTGAATAATTTCAGTTCTTTTTCTGTCAACGATACGCCATCTAAAAGCTTATTTCCTAGTCTAACATTGTCTAATAAAGCAAGCACCTTTTTCGCAGACAGTACCTCTAACACCGTCCAAAATCCTGCTTGCATCCATTCACCAAAGGTTAAGCTTTCACCTGTGACGGGGTCTCTTCCTAAAACAACCCTGTACAAGTCATATGCGCCTGAAAACTCACCCGCTACGTTTAACATGTCCTTTAAGCTGTCCTGCATGGATAACCAGACATATTTTTCAGTCAATTCTTTATCATATTTTCCATTCTTATAGACTTTTAGCATTGGGGCTTTGTCTCTGCCCCAATCGACTGTAAACCTAACAGACCTTTTTTCCGGCTGATTCTCATTGAAATCTGTTAACCGATTAAACCAGTCCGCTTTTTTATAGCTTCTAGGGGCGTATCCTTGCGTAGGGGTGAAGTGCTTTTGTGTGCTGATTTGTCTCATACCCGTTTTCAAGTCTGAGATTGTGGATTGTACATCATCAAACACATTTCCATGTTTCGCTTCAAAGTCTCGGTATTTCGTCAGTAGTTCAATTTCTTCGGTAAAATAGCTCGTACTTGAATCTAGCCCGCTCAAGCGATTGGCTAGGTTGCCTAAAACATAGTCCTCAGCCTTCGCCATTTCACTGATGATATCTCGTCGCCTTGCTTGAATAGCTGTAAGTCTTGCCTGCATTTCTTCAAGTTTATCTGTATCCAACTGATTTCTAGGCGCTCCGACTTCTGATTGGAAATCTGACAGATAAGAGGTCAACGTTTCCGAGGTAGTCACTACACTATTCCAAATCCCTTTTGAAAGAGTAGGGTATACATCAAAATAACTTTTTGTGTTCTTCCATGCTGTCCCGTCAAGTTCCGAGGTTTCATTTAGTTCGTTTGCAGCATCTGACACAGCAGATAATGACGAATCTAACCGCAAAGCGACACCATTTAGAGCATTAGCAACCTGAGACAGTTCGGCATAGTCAATCTTCGGCATAATTGTACACCGTCCTTTGCTGTCGTCCAATTTGCTCTTCTAACTCTTCACGTGCGACTTTTGTTTTTCGTTCCTGTTCGTCTAGTTCTTCATATTCTGATTCTAGCATAAAACGGCTATGGCGGGCGGTTTCTTCTCGCTCATGTAACCCACGTTCAGCGTGACTATTTGCTGTCGTACCGTCCGAAAGAAAAGCAATTTCATCTAATAAAGCTAGTTCTTCTTTGTTCAAATGATTGTATTCTTCCATAGCTAAATTTAGATACTTTTTAGCTTTTCCAAAGATTCTTTCTTTTTCCTCTGCTTTCCAGTGTTCCTGCTTTAGCTCATTCAGCCGTTCAAGTTGTTTTTCTTTCTCGCTAACATTCTTCTCATTCACTGAATCACCGCCCCGCTACTTTTTCGTCAGTTCGCTGCAGGGTGGTTGCCAGTTTGACCAAATTTGCGCTGTCTGTGCTTAGATTAGCTGAAAAATTTTGAACGATTCCCGATAAATCAGATAAACACGTTTCTAACCCTGATACTGCCGGACTGGACGAATAAGAGATACTAGCATCCAGTTTCATTGATAGTGAACTGGCGCCAGATAACTTGTTGGCGATTGCTGCTGCTTTTTGTGGATTGTTTTTTAACAAGTGCATCGCTCCCTTTTAGATTTTTATTTAAGCATTATTGTTTGCCCAACCAGCTTTATTGTATCATATATATTTTTTCGTTCAGAAAAAATATGTTCAACACTCTATTTCTTGAATGTTAAACATATTTGTCTACAGTCTTAAAATACAAATGACTTATCATTAGGGTGGTTGGAGCCACGGGTTCACTCTACACCGTGTTTAGATTAAAACTCTAAATAATAATCAATCTCTTTTTCTGATTGTTGATTCACATTACACTTTGTTTAGATTAAAACTTCTTTTTCACTATCCCATTCATAAAAACCACTCGTATTCACATTACACTTTGTTTAGATTAAAACCGGCTCATTTTCATCCCTTGATATGACTGGGCTGACCGGGTCGTTTCTGTCGACCTCATTATTTTCACCTTATTATTTTCTATTTTACAAGAAGAAATTATATAAAGTCAATAATAGCAGGTTTTCTAGCATCTGTCGGTCTCCCCATATTTTTACACTATCTGCGGTCGACAGATTAAATATCTAAAAGAAATTTGAGGTTCGTTCATCCTCTGTCCCCCAAAATTCTTTTTCCAACCAACGTTTATTTCTACTTTTGAACACAACAATCGAATCTAAGTCTTCTCGAATCCATTCTGATAATTCTGCTTCTAGTTGTTTTAACAAGCCTAAACTAAGTTCTCCTTCAAAAACAGATTTTTGAACATGAGAAAGATATTTTTTGCATATCTTAAATACATTCCGAGAAACTCGAGCACCTTTTTCTTCTAAAGGAATATCATAAATCAAAATTATATACATTACTCACCACCAAATCTTAAACCCGTCATATTCTTTTTCGCCCATTAAGTGTTTAATTAATTTATAGCCTTCCAACCGAATCAATCGGCGATAGCTCACATTTCTTCCTAATGAACGATGCTTAATCGTCTCTTCCAAACGATTTTGAAAAGTTTTTAAAAATTTTTGTTGCCCAGCTGGTTTCATATAACAGAAATTAGATTCTTTATCAAAATCCTTCTCTGTAATTATATTTTTGTTTAGTAATGAAAATATCATTCGATCTACTAGCAGCGGTTTGAACACTTCGGCAATATCTAAAGATAAGGAGAATCTTCGCTCACTGGCACTGTGTAGATAACTGATTGTAGGATTTAATTGAGTCACATACAGTTCGCTTAAACACACTGTATACATAAATGTATTAGCATAAGAAATTAGCGCATTAATCATATTATCAGGAGGTCTTTTTACTCTTTTTTCAAATTCAATCTCTTGATTGATAATGATTGACCAACTGGAATAATAAAGCTTTCGAATATTTCCCTCAATTCCCATTAGCTCATCTACAGCTTTTGTTCTTTGAATTTGCTGCTGAAAACTCTTTATTTCAGTAATATGCTCTTCAAGTTTTTTCCCTCTCTGTTGGTAATAACGAAGATTTCTAAGAATATTGTGTGCTGCAGCCTCAATAAATTTTTGAGCAAGTAGTACTCGTTTTGATTCATCCGTATAATGGCTAACCTGCTGAATAAGTAATTTTCCAGAAACATGCTGTTCTCTAGGATAGAAACTCCCAGTGTAGTAACCATAGTAGTTAAATAAATGTACAGGAATTTTCTTCTCTGATAAATAGTTTAAACACTTCGTATTGGTATTTACTTCACCAAACAAATAGACATCTCTTGTAGTTTCTATTTTTAAGTCCTTAAAACGACCATCCTCAGTAGTCAGACGAACAACATTGTCCTTACGCCTTAAATTCCCACTTGAAAATAAAAAATAACTTTCCGGCATGCTATTCTCCTCTCATTTTTTCTATATCAGACAAAGCAATATTCATAATAGGCACATTTTTTACAAATCTTATTTCCAACTAAGACTTCTGGTATTGACGATTCTGTAATGTTCTGAATTTCAGATAAAATTTTGGGGATTTCTTTTTTATCTTCTTCTGACAATATAACTTCTTTACGAATTTTCAATTTCGGATAATCTAAAATGCCTTTTTCAATTGCTACTCCTTTTTGATCTAGATAATAGAGATAGTATTTTACTTGCCAGTTTGCCGCTTCTTCCATAGCCGCACTTTTCTTCACTTCGTGTAAAATCTGCCAGTTCTGAATAAAGTCCACTTGAATGGTCTCATCAATTAAAATATGTTTCTCCTCTCTCGAGTAACTCGCCTGGTCTAAAATTTTACCTAGTTGAACATTTTCGTTACCTGACTCAAATTGAATATAATTGGCAAATAGCCATAGTTTACGTTGACAAATATAGTAATAAGAAAACATTGTTCCAGTTATCTTCACGATAGAACCTCTTTCTAAAAGAAAAATTCTTCTTTTTCTGGTTTAATCAGTGTTACTCCCATCTCTTTACTATAAGAACAATTCAGTATCGGTATAGTTTCATAGTTGTTAATTTCTATAAAATCCACAAACATATCATAATCTAATAAATAGTCAGGTAAATCAACTTTGTACTGGCTTAATTTGGCACGAGCTTCCTTTTTCGTCTCCTTTAGTGTTTCTCTTATCTCTATTGAAGCTTCTTTTTTATTTTTTCGTTGCAATACTTTCACCAATTCATCTATGGTTTGTTGATTTTCCTGATACACAGGTAATGGAATTAAACTAGTATTGTGAATATTACGAAAGATTTTTTTGACTTGAGCTTTACTCTTTTCGTTTTCATAGAGTACATCCAAATACTTTAAATTATCTTTTACTTCTTTATAAAAATTTGATGTCTCCACATTATTCGTTGTGAATGTTTTTTCAATTAAGTTCATTTTTTCTTGTTCCGATAGTGGTCCAGAAAGCTTTTCTAGGGCTTCCTTGGATAGATCAAAGAATTTTTTATCCGCCACAAATCCAATTCCTGAGCATAACTTCTTACCACCGTCAAAAATAAACACATTTGTTCCACTATTTTTATGCCATACCCGTTTTCGATAGCAGCGACCCATCCTCTGAAATAAGCCGTTCAAGTCAGTCAATTCCGTCAGCAGAATATCAAAGTCAATATCCAAAGATGCTTCAACTACTTGAGTAGTTACCCAAATCCCTATTTTTTTCTCACCTTTTGCAGGAATTTTACCAAAATTGAATATTTCTGTTTCCTTATCTCCTCGATCTTGTTTTATAAACTGACTATGAAGGAGATGAACTTCCTTCGGGTTTAACTTCTTCTCTAATTGTTCGTAAATGCTCTTTGCTTTTTTTATCGTATTGCAAATTACTAGTACGCGATTGTTCTTATATTTCGAAAGAATGGGCACTACATTTATCTCTTCATGAAAAACTTCTATCGAATGTCGAAGCGGCAATTGCTCATCAATAAACGGCGATGCAGGCAGCCCAAACTCTAGGATATTTTCATTTAATAAATCGATTATAAAGGGCGGCAGTGTAGCAGTTAAAATAGCAAACTTTCCACCATATTCAGTGATATAGTGCAACCCTTTAATCAAATAAGCCAACAAATCTGCTGAATACATCTGAATCTCATCCACAATTACTTTAGAATAAGACAAAGTTGCCAGTTTCTGTTCGTATCCTCCATAGCGGTAAACAAAATCAAACACTTGATCTAGTGTACAAATTGTCAGAGGTAATGACCATTGCTTGGTTCGATTTTCATACTCTTCTATGTGCGCGTCTAATTGTCCCTCATTTAATCGAAGGTATTGATTAAAGGTTTCTGAGTGCAGCAAACCTACGCGTTCTGTTACCCGTTCTTTAACAATATCTGCTTGTATCCGTTCATAAATTGCATTGATTGCCGCCCGTAAAGGTAACGTGAAAAAACCTTTATTGTTACCTAACCATAGCAGCCCTGCTTCTGTTTTTCCCATCCCAGTTTGAGCAACCACAACTACATTCTCTTCTTGAGAGTCCAGCATATATTCTTGCAATGAATTCCAAGTATAGTTCAGATTCTCCATACTATCGGTTAAAAAATCATTAGGATATTCTACCAACTCATGCGCACTTGCTGCATGATCAATGCGATTGAGTAAACCTTTAAGCATAACGTATTTAGGATAGGATTCATCTTTAGCTGTTAAGCGAGTTCCTAACTCATAATACTCACCTCTTAATTCTTCTGAGGACAGGGTATCCAGCCCTAAAAGATGGCTGGGAAAGTGACAAACTACTTCTGCTAACTCCTCAATCTCCCTTTCATATTGTTCATCAGTGATTTTAGAGAAGTCTCTTTCATGATGACAGGCAATTGCATAAGCAAGTGCCTGGATATCAGAAGGAGAATATATTAACTCTAGTTCATCCTCTGGAAGAAGTGCTGCACTCAACAATCCATGTGGTACTTCACCAGAAATTACTGAGCTATTTTTTTTAACTTTCTCTTGAAATTTTAAGTTTATTTTGCCTAAATCATGGTAGCAGCAAGCCAATTTAAGTAGTTCCCAATCGATATCGATAGTAGGATATAATTGTTGTAACCTTGTCAAATTTTGTAACAAATTCTGAGTATGCTCTATTATCGTTTCTCCATCTGATTTTGCAAGATAATTACGTTCCATAATCAGCTCCTAATCTACAAATACAACACTCGGGTTCTCATCATCATCCATCTTAATCTCTGATTTTTTCCAAATAGAAACATCTGACATATAAATCACTTCTTTTTTTGCTTTCCATTTACGAAAAATTTTAGGAGATTTCTCAGTTCCGTGGTTAATCAACTCATAATCTTTTGTTAGAAAGTATCTAGTTCCTTTAAACTGTACTCCTGAAACCTTTGATTTTTCGCTTGTTTTCTTTTCATTTACCCAAGAAATTGGTACATATGCAGCATAATCTTTCGATAATTTTATTTTCTTTATTAATTTCTCTTCATGAATCCCTACTACTTTGATTTCATTGATTGTGACCAAGTCCTCCCGTCTCCCTAAACTTGGATATTCTTTTGGAAACAGAAAAGCCTGTTTTATTTCTTCAACTAACGACTGATTTTCAGGAATAATATGAATAATCATCTCTACATCAACCAGCAGTTCAGCTGTAGCAATCCCTTGTCCTACACCATAATCGCCCACCTTGATTTGATGGCGTGCTTTATCATATTTCATCCCATTATTAAATTCATAGCGAGTATAAAGATCATTTACCTTAGAAAAATACTTCCCTTGAACACTGATTTCCATTGGCTGATATTCTGTAAAGCCACATAATGAATGAACCATACCAATTACTGTGCTATAAGGTGGCAGGGGATAAGTTTCTTTCAATTGAAAGCTTGTCGCTTTCTTGTAATTCACCATATTCTGGTAAAGTTCTAATTTAATTGCTTTCATAGTAATTTTTCACTTCCACTTTCAATGCTTCAAAAAATTCCGGCATTGTCACTGCATGCAGCTCTGATAGAATTTCTTTATCATTAGTAAACTGCTCTTCTACCAATCCACATACTGTATGTTCTTTGATATTTGGATAAAGTACGCCTTTAATTTTATTGACCAAAATTTTATTTTCTTTTACATCCACAACATTCTCAAAAACTGGATTTTTAATATCATAGACACCACCAATAACAAAAAGTGGTTTCAAATCTTCTCGACGACCACGAATATCACGGTATAAAAAGGCAATCGTCTCTAACAATTTATAAATGCGCCGTGCTTTCTCCTCTGCACCAACATCAATCCCGTCGACTTCATCAACACCAATTTGATCTAAGTCAATCGCCACTGTATAGCGATAATAAGAGCGATGAATTTCAGACTGTGCAATGTTCATATTCTCTTTTAAACGATCTGCCAATCCTTTATTTGTTAGGAAATCTGTATCACCCTTATACGTTTCAAGTGAAATCGCATTCGATAAGCGAACCTTTGCAGAGCGTTTTTTACCAGCTGTTCCTTTCGCTGTCTTCAGATAACCAAAGAAATCCAATTCAGGAAAATTATGGATTGTCGTATCATTTTGAAACTGAATTACTTTTTTGTCTCCGCTGCCTTCGGCGCTAACGGTTGCTTCGGCCTCACCTAACTGCTCAATAATGTTGTAGCGCAATGCTTGTCTGGAAATATACGTATACTGTTCGCCATTATCTCTGGAAATTTTCTTTAAAGAAGCGATGTTTCCTAAGCTTTCTCCATAATTGGCACTTTCTGCTTGAAAAATAATTGTCATTGTTAATCCTTTAGCTTTCATTAATTCTTCTCCTCCTTGTTTTCTTCTCCAATAATGCCTGCTACAAAGGCATATCCGATGGTTTTAAATGTCTCGCCATTATCATCTTCGAACATTCGAACAAACCACTTTGGTACTTGGCGTTTCTGATATGAATAACAATTTAATAAAACATCCATGAAACCATCTCGATTGTTAATTTTTAATGCGTTTAACAGCTTATAGACAATCCCTTCGACTTTACGATTATTTTCATAAGCCTGTTTGAAGTACCAACCAGCTCTTTTAATTTTTTCTAACTCTTCTTGACTTAGCTTTTCCATTGAACTAATCCCTCCTAAAAATTCCTGATTGATTTGAATAACTTGCTGAATATGAAAGACACCATAATAAAGATTTGCAACGTGTGTCGCTTTATAGAGCAATAGTTTGTGAATGAAGGTAAAAAGATTTTCGCTATTAAATAGCTTCTTGATAACTGTTTGATAAAGATTTACTTGTAAGTTTCCATCCTTAAACCCTGTTGGCAGAAGTGTATTCAGCGCTGTCTCAGAATTAGCCAGCACTTGTAAAATTTCTCTCGACAACAATGTAAAGCGATAGGTTTCATTTTCAAAACGGACGACCTGTATATCAGCTAATTCATGATTCACTAGTCGATTTTTCTCTTCACCCAGCGCTTGTATCAACGCTGCATATACATTCGCTTCTCTTTGCATTTTTGAGTTCAGTTGAAACATATCTAATTCTAAACGTGTTCGGATGGTTCTTAAGTTTTCGATGGAGGAATTAGCATTCACAAAAATCCCTTGGTTATAGACATAAAGAAACCCAGCAGGTACACAAGCATAAATCAACTTACAAATAGGACATAATGCTAAATCATTCATGTGATTCCATGCGTGAGAGTTTTTTCTTTTCGTATCAAAGCCAGTTGCTACTAAAAAACTAAAGGTATTGTCCAAATTTTTAATAGGTTCATCACATGTAGAACAGTGAAACTTGTATTTTTCTTTTTCTGCTTCTATATACTCCAAGCATGGCGCAACATAATAGTCGTGAAAATCCTTATATACATTCTTTTCTTTTGTCTGCGGATTTAATGCTGATACTCCATCCCAGCCATTTCGAATGACCGTATACAATACATTTTTTGCACAAACATGTTTTCTTACTTCTTTATCTTCAAAATAAGCAATGATAGCTTTTATCATTGAAAAGCGTTCCTTCACCTCTACTAAAATTTCCGATTTTTTATCAGCAAATGTTTCTTTTCCTTTCAGCTTAGAAGTCGTTTTAAGCTCTTTTCCCAGATTCTCAATATCTGTTTGGTTATCTACAATCGGATAAATCGATTTATAGCTATTCGCCTTGATGTAGTATTTTGCTATTTTAGTTATATAATCATTTAATTCTTCCAATGCTTTTTCATCGAAAAATTCAAAACTGCTTTCTTCATAGCTTTTGATTTTTTCTTTGTACGATGTAATTTTGTACCAAGAGGTAGTTTTTTCATAAAGATAGATAAAATAATTAAAATAGTCATTTTCAAACTGCCTGAGGATGCTCGGATTAAAATAAATTTCCTGATCAGAAATTTCTATCTCATCTATTTTCCCTGCATGTTCCATAATATTTAGAAAACCGATAATTCCGCTGTTGAACTGCCACTCTGTCAATGGAATTCGAATTTTTGCTTCTAAACCCTGCATTACTTTTCCTCCCTTCTCTTAAACTAATTCACACATACCAAAACCGCTCCCTGTCAATGAACCCACTCCTGACTGCATTAGATAGTTCAATAAATGCGGCTTACCTTTTAAATAAAATTGCCCAATCGAACATTCAATTTGACGTTCATAAAACCGAACGACTGTCTTTTTCATTTTTACTGGTTCAAAGGATAATTCTTCAATATCATGTTGAATATACTCACCTAGGATTGGTACTAGCTTAGAAATCATATTCCGCTTTATAATTTCTAAAAACTCCAAATTTTCAAAGGAATAATACCAGTCTTTATTTGTTTCCTTATTATGATTTCTACAAACAATCGGAGATAGCGCTTTCAACAATATTTGGTCTTCAATCACAACTGCTTGATGAACTATCTGAACATCCTGAACATGCAGTGTCACATCTTCATCCCACAAGTTTTCTTTCTTTTTCAAACTCATCAAGACATTGTATAAATAGAAACCTAGCTCAGCATTTGCTGTAGAAAAATTTAAGATAACTTGATTGTTCGTTAGAATTATTTTTTTCTTCTCAAAAATTGCCTGACCGAAATAAACTGAAAAGGTATAATCCTTCACTGTATTATTTCCATACAATTCTTGATACTTTTCAGGTGCGGTCTGCTCAAACCCTTTTTTTAGCATTGAAACAACTTTTCGATGATAATCAATAGGTACGTAATTTCCAGAAACCGTGCATACCACTTTAAAACGCATTTTTTTACCTCCTTTATTTAATTTTATATCATAAAGTTACCATTAAAACTCTATATAGTAAATATTTTTATTTTTAGATAAAATAAAGGGACTGTGACATTAGTATGCCTCAGTCCTTTAAACCCGGATAAACGGTGTTTCAGAAGTAACTTCTTCGACAATAAGGCGGAAATTCGCAAAAATTTGTAGAACAATTTTCGGAATTTCCGCCTTATTGCTTGAAGCTGAACACTTCGGCACTGACCCCCAAAAGTGAGAGGGCAAAAGAGAGGCGATTAAACGGTCTGTTTTCGATAGGCTATCGGTGATAGATAACCCAACTTCCGTTGAATTCTATGGGTATTATAATTCTTAATGTAATTTGTGACAATATCTATTACAGTAGTGGTAGAGTATTTTGGCTCTATGT
>NZ_JBXPBP010000018.1:0-66139 GCF_056924295.1 Enterococcus sp. LJL128
TCCAGAAAGTTATCGAACCACCTTGGAGACATTTAAAAAGTTTCTTCCACAAATCAAAAATGCTCTTCAACACACCTACTCCAATGGACCGCTGGAATGTTTAAACAACCATATCAAAGTTTTAAAAAGGAATGCGTATGGCTTCCGTAGCTTTTACAATTTCAAATTGCGAATTATGATTCGCCACGGCAACGCTTTAATTGTAAACTAAAAAAGACCAAGAGAAATGTTTCCTCTTGATCTTCAATAGTTCTAAGATTTCTCTTCACCAACAATAGTTGACAAAGAGCCGTTTTTTTTAAAGGACTATTGTCCCATTCTTCAGCTATTTATTTTTAACTAAATTATCTGATATCAGCTCTGTAATAGTAGTTAATTACAATTTCATTTCCATCTTTCACAGCAACAAAGTCTTCTTTATCTGCACCTTCATACTCATATTCTGTAAATGACAAGTCAAGTTGAAAATCATCTACTTTTACTAAAGTGTCTACATCTACCATATAAACTTTTTCTTCATATAGAGGGTAATCAGTACTTACATAGTTATTTACATAGTGACGAGTAATCACAGCAACTTTATAATGACTGTCCACACCAGAGAAAAGAACTTCATGCATACCATTTTTCTTCAGTTGTGTTACTTCGTCTTTTCTGACAGATTTATCAACACGTACACCTCTGATTGTTCCATCTTTAAATGGTTTTTGAATATCTCCCAAAAGACCATTGCTGCCGTAATAGACACTTTCAGGTGTAGATGACCAAGAATAGTTTGCCATGTTGCTCATATTACGGGCAACTGTCTTATAGTTTTTAACTAGGTTTAGCGGCTCATCATCTGTAACTACAAAACCAGGGTTTTTGTATTCTTCACGTACTACAGCACCTGAATATGCTCTTAGCATTTCCTTATCGGCATGCAATGCAGACAATGAACTGTTAATATCATATGAAACTCCTGTAATAGAACTTCCAGCACCATCCGCCTGAATATGCGCAATGATTGAACGGGCACCAGAAACTTTTCCTTCACCGTATACTGTAGCGCCTTTGCAAGAATAAATATCACGGTATGCCCAGATACCAGTACCATTAGAACTAATCCCTCTCAAAACAGAACTGTAGTAAGGTTTGATATCATTTTCACAATAAATACCGTACTCAGCTCCCTCTGCTTCCACAGAACCGCCTTCCATTTGAATCTCGTTATGAACACGTAGTCCAATTTTAGCCCCTTCTGTTGTTACTTTACCAACACCGTATTTTGTTGTTTTAAAAGCTTTAAAATGATTTCCCACATTAATTCCGACATCGCCATTTGTTTCAACGTTTATTTCACCTTTACCAACAAACTCTAATGACTTTTTAGCATTAATGGAATTGATTGTCACTGGTACAGAATTGTTAAGCGTAACTTTGATTGACTTTGAACTATAAATTGCTGAATCCTCATTTAAAATGAACTCACCTAATTTGTTCGTCAAAACATTCGTTCCATCGCTCTTTGTTGTAATCTTTGTATCGTAGCCCTTCAAGTCTGTACTAGACGTCAAAACTGATGCAGCCTCTCCTTCAACAGCGCCCAATAAACTAAATCCTAAAACTGCTGCAGAAAACATCACTGTCTTTGTCCAAGTTTTCATTTTTCCTAAGCCCTCTTTTCTTTCTTTATTTGTTTTTTATTTGATTGGTCACTACTAATGATACCACCTTTATTTTTTTCTTTTTATCAACTTTTTCATGTAGAATCTTAAAAAAATGATAGAAGGTGTAAACTCTATAAAAAACAGATATCAAACAGATAATATCTACACTTTCAATCTTTATTTTATGGACAAAAGAGCGTTTAAAATTATTATTTTCACTTGTTCTATATCGTTAAAATCTTAATATATATACTTTCCAAAATTCATATCTATAGAATGATATACGCATAAAATTACATTCGTTATATTTTTTTAATTATATTTCTACCTAATTTATTTTTATTTATACCATCAAATTAATTATTTACTTCTGTTCTTTATTCTGAAAATAGAAAATTCAGACAAATTACAATTATTCTAAATAAAAATTTTATATTTTTACTAATTTCTGAAATTATCTGCTCTGTTTAACAGTGAAAATGACAATTCGAAAACTATTTAAAACAACACTAATTGTTTGCTTTTAGTTGTTACTTAAATTTATAGTATAATTAATCCATCACATAGAAATTGCATTAGGAGGAATTATATGAAAATTGTTCATACAAAAGACACAATGAGTGATATTTATTTGGATGCTCTTCGTATTCGTCATCAAGTATTTATGATTGAACAGGGCGTTCCAAAAGATATCGAAATCGATAAAAATGAAGCCGCCTGTATTCATTTTGTGCTCTATGAGAATAAGGATGCCGTAGCAACCTGTAGACTGCTGCCGTTAACTGATGGTGTGTTCAAACTGCAGAGAATGGCTGTTTTAAGTCAATATAGAGGGAAAAATTATGGCAAACTACTAATTGATGCTGTAGAGGATTTAGCTAAAAAGCAGGGCTATAATACGATTACGCTGGGGGCACAGCTCACCGCTGTAGAATTTTATCAAAAACTTGGCTATATCAAACATGGCGAACAATTCATGGACGCAAATATTCCCCATTTCCAGATGGAAAAACATTTTTAGACGTTATTTTTAGTCTTTTAGTCAACAGAATACCAAAGCCTTATCGTGTTCTGTTGACCCCTTTTCTAGATTCTGTTACACTATATGTAAGCGAATTCTTTTTACACGAAAAAATGCACACGTTTACATTTATTGAATTAGGAGGAATTATCATGTCCAAAATTGCTGCTGTTACTACTGAATATTATCGTATCCCTTTACCTGAACAGATGGAAGATGCGAAACATGGTCTGCATACTCATTTTGAGGTACCTATCGTCAAAATCCAGGCAGATGATGGTCGTGAAGGTATTGGCTACACATATACAGGCGGATTTGGCGGCCGGGCAATCTGCTCGCTGATTGAAAACGAACTAAAACCGATTCTTCTCGGAAAAGATGCTAGCTGTGTGGAGGCTCTTTGGGATGAGATGAACTGGGGAATTCACTATGTCGCCCGGGGAGGATTGGCAAGCTTCGCCATTGCAGCCTGTGATATTGCCTTATGGGACTTACGTACAAAAAAAGCAGGCGAACCTCTTTACAAGCTGCTGGGCGGTACCAGCAACAAAGTGAAGTGCTATGGAGGAGCGATTGATTTAAATTTTCCTTTGACAAAGCTGCTAAGTAATAATCAAAAGTATTTGGATATGGGACTAAAAGCTGTCAAAATCAAATTGGGACAGCCAACACTGACTGAAGATATTGAACGAATCGCTGCGGTCCGCAACTTGATTGGTACCGAAACAACATTTATGGTAGATGCCAATATGAGCTGGTCAGTCGAAAAAGCCATTAAAGCAGCTAAGGCAATGGCGCCCTATGATATTTTCTTCTTGGAAGAACCGACAATCCCTGAAGACTATGAAGGGTACGCGCGAATTGCAGAAGAAGGGCATATTGCTGTAGCCGGAGGAGAAAATCTAAGGACCCTGACTGAATTTCGACACATGCTACAGTATGGTCATGTAGACTTTCCACAACCGGATGCTTCGAATATTGGTGGTATTACCGGCTGGCTAAAGGTGGCTTATTTAGCTCAGGCTCACAATCTTAGTGTGTCCACTCATGGTATGCAGGAGCTTCATGTAAGTCTTTTAGCAGCTATGCCTAATGCAGGCTATCTCGAAATGCACAGCTTCCCAATCGATCAGTATACTATGCGCCCTCTGGTCATTGATAAGGCAGACGGACTTGCTGTTGCACCAGAAGAGGCAGGTATTGGT
The DNA here is from genome assembly GCF_056924295.1 of Enterococcus sp. LJL128. Classification (NCBI taxonomy): domain Bacteria; kingdom Bacillati; phylum Bacillota; class Bacilli; order Lactobacillales; family Enterococcaceae; genus Enterococcus; species Enterococcus sp. LJL128. The sequence goes on from NZ_JBXPBP010000018.1 coordinate 3,876, forward strand.
GTGACCTTTGACTGGGAGAAGCTGGCTCCTCATAAAATGAACTTCTAATTGCAGACTGCTGAACAAGCTAGAAAACTGGTATTACTGCCGCTTTCTAGCTTGTTTAACTATTCAATTAGTTTGTTTATATTCACAGACACTACTTCGTTAATCCCCAATGTCTACCTATCTTTTCTAAAATTATTTCTCTAAAATACGGTTTAGTGTGATTTGAGCATATTCATTTGGTTTTAGTACTCTAATTTTTCCTGAATATTTTTCTTGCAGCTGGTTTAATAATCTTTCTACTGCAGGAGTAACAACAATAAAGTCTATTTGCGTCTTTGCTAAAACGGCATCCAGCTCATTGAATCTTACCGGACGCCAGGAAATTTCAGGGTAATCATGTGCCAGATTGGCAAGAAAGTCCCTGGTTCCATAGTCTTTCGCTTCATTTCCCCAGGTAGTGTCATTAGACGGTGTATAATTTTGAACGAATAGAAGTCCTTTTTTCATGATATTCTCCTTCCTATCTTTTTCAACTATTTTTTGACTCGTAATCAGCTGATCCAAAGTAACCTTCAGCTCCTGACTTAGCTGGATAAGATAATCGATAGTTGGGGTACTTTTGTTTAACTCCCATTTGGAAATCGTTTGTCTTGAGACATGCATTTTCTCCGCTAAATCATTTTGAGTCATTTTTTTCAATTTTCGATATACTTGGATATTGGCGCCAATATCTGTCATAATAGTTTCCTCCCATAAATCAACCATAACTTTTTTTTATTTTTTATCAATTGTAAAATCTAAATTTCTTGTCACTTTTTCGTTGCCCGCTTGCCTTTTCAAAAGCAACTTATCGTTGCATTGCAGTAGAATTAAAGCTTTTCAAGAAATAACAGCTACTTTTTAAATCCTGTGAAAATCAGCAATCGAGCCCTGACAGTTCTGACTGATACCATTAGTATAGCACGTAGCCGTTCGACAGCTTTGAAGCTAAAACAAAATATGTTTACTTTCGTTGCTCTAAATAGTATGAACCAACCGATAGTTTCTTTGAACAGCTTGATATAGTAGAATAAATTTATCGAAAGGTGGGGGCGTCAGTGAGTTATCAGTTTCATCATGTTCAAGACACTGTTGCTAATATTGCAGAATCAGAAATATTTTATGATCAGTTATTTTCTTTTCTTGGCTATGATCTTAAGAAAAAGTATAAAGGGTATTTGGAACATGCGAATATGCATGTTGTGGAATATCTTGGTGATAGCTTTGATTTTGGCATCTGCTCCCCAGCAATCGCTTTTCAAAACGAAGAAATACATCCACGAAAACCAGGTGCTATACAGCACATCGCTTTCAAAGCAGATTCTAGAGCAGAGATTGACGAACTATTCAATAAAATTAGTCATTTAGACGTTAAAATACTTCATGGCAAACCTAAAGAATATACAGAAAGAATTGCACCAAACTATTATGCACTATTTTTTGAAGCCCCAGATGGTATTCGCTTTGAAATATTTCATTATCCAAATGAATAAGTTAATTTATCAAGTCTTTGCTCCATAAGAGGCTTAAAAAGCTGCTGACCATCTTCTTACAGATAGCCAGCAGCTTTTTATTTTCACTTCACCATATATTTTGTCAAACTATAGCTCACTCTTCGTTTCCTGATTTGGCTTAATTCATAGCCTCGTCATACTTCACTTTAGAATCTTCAATGGCCTTTGCCCATTCATCAAGAAATGCCTTAACTGTTGTATCCCCGCTCATTACTGCCTGAATTCCAGGATCCACTTTATTATCCAGAATTGAACGATAATCAGGTAAGTAGAATGGTGGTTGATACAGTTCTGTTTCCGGGTTGTCATATACTTCGAAGGCGGCTTTAATGTGCTGCGCATCCTTAATCCAATCTTCGTTTAAAACATCGGAGTTCGTTGGAATTTGTCCAATATTTTGATTCCAGTAGCTTTGGCTGGATGCAGAATTCAAATATTCAACCAGCTTCCATGCTTCTTCGGGATGATCAGAATTAGCAAATGCTGAGATACCAATAGTATTACCGCCTTCTGCAACATAGTTTCCGTTTTCTGATTTAGGCAGCGGTACTGCTTCAAATTGATCTGCCTCCAACGATTTACTGTGTTCCCCAAAAGAACCAATGTTATGGTGCAGGATTGCCGCTTTTCCTGTATCAAATACAGCAACCATTTCTTTATAGCCGTTCGTGATATCACTCTTCGGTGTATTATTTTGATACAATGCAAAGTATTTTTCTAAAAATTCAACGTGCTTTGGATCATTTACAGTTGCTTTGCCATCCTTATCCACATACTCTGTCAGACCTGAGTATGCATACATTAAACGCTGCAGCTGTAGTGAGCCGCCCGCCCCACCACGAATTGTATAACCATACATGTCATCAGTTGTCAGTTTATCCACATCTGTAAAGAAATCATCCCATGTCTCAGGTGCATTCAAGTTATTTTCTGCAAATACATCTTCTCTAATCCATAGAATATCTAAATTTTGTGTATATGGAATACCATATAGCTTCCCATCTTGTACAATTTCTTTATTGAACTCAATAGCTCCTTCGTTGATTAAATCATTTAAATCAGAATCTTTTAAATAATCATCCAGCGGCAGCAGTGCTCCGCGAATTGAAAACTCTGGCAGCCAGCTTGACTGAAGGGAGGCTACATCCGGTGTATCATTGGCTGCAATCGCTGCATCAAGTTTTGATTTCGCTTCATCTTTTGGCAATCCTACATATTCAACTTTAATAGTAGGATTTTCCTTTTCAAAATCATCGATTAGTTTTTCCCATATCGGTGTTCTATCTGGTCCTGAGTTTTCATCCCAGAAGATTAATTTAACTTCTTCTCCTTCGGATGATCCACTTTTCGCTGCTCCTGAAGAGCTTTTTCCTGAACCGCATCCAGCAACCAATAGTCCAGTAAGTGCCAGCGCACTTGCCACTTTAAGAAACTTCTTTGACATTTTCTATTCCTCCTAATTTATCCTTTAACTGCTCCGCCCATACCGTTCACTAAATGTTTTTGTGCAAACATAAAGAGAATAATTGATGGAATCAAAGCAATAATACTGCCTGCCGCCAATGCTCCGTAATTAACGTTAAACTCACCCATCATGAAACTCAATCCAACCGGCAAAGTAAACTTCGCCTGATTATTTGTCAACATCAGCGCTAACAGAAACTCATTCCATGCATATACAAAGATATTAATTCCTGTAGCTACTACTCCCGGCAGCAGCAATGGAACGATTACCTGGCGAATTGCCTGCATTCTTGTTGCCCCATCAATCGCAGCCGCTTCCTCCAGCTCCGAAGGAATTCCCGAGATGAATCCGCTCATCAAAATAGCTGAAAACGGAATCTGCACTGCTGAATATACCAGCATTAAAGAAATCGGATTACTAATCATCCCAATATTACTAAACATAACGAACAATGGGATAATCAGCATAGAGCGTGGAATAAATTGGGTCATTAAAAGAATCAACATGAAAATTCTTTTTCCTTTAAAATTATATCGAGCTAATGCATAGCCTGCTAATACAGACAAGACCAGCGTTAGCAGAACTGTTCCTACACCAACCAGTACACTATTTGAAAAGTACTTTTCAAAACCAACATCATTCCAAGCATTAATAAAATTCTGGAAAGTCGGACTGGAAGGCAGATACTGCAGCGGCGTTTTGATGATATCGCCCTCTGGCTTCAATGCAGTATTCAATGTCCAATAGATTGGAAATAATGTCCATACCAACATCAAGGCCAATGGAATATAAAAAGTTAATGTTTTGTCTAGTTTCCCTTGTCTATTATACAAGACTATTCCTCCTCGAATTTAGAAATTTTCAGATAAACTAAGGCAATGATGGTTAAAATCAGAAATGCAACAACAGTTAATGCAGAACCGTAACCGAAATCACTTCCGTGTACCGCTGTTTTTGCGATATACATGGCATAGGTCATTGTCGAATTGGCTGGTCCGCCGTTAGTCAAGTTGTACATCAAATCCACATTGTTGAATTCCCAAACTGTTCGCAACAGCGTCGTTAGTACGATAGTTCTTTTCAGCTGGGGTAAAGTGATGTTTAAAAATGATGTCCAGCGGTTTGATCCATCCATTGCGGCTGCTTCATAAAGCTCATCTGGAATACTTTGCAGGGAAGCCAGAATAGTAACAGCGAAGAACGGAACCCCCCGCCACAGCTCTGCAACAACTACTGAAATAAACGCACTATTCGTACTGGCCAGAAAAGCATGAGGTTCACTAATGATTCCCAAATTCATCAGTATGTCGTTGAAAACTCCCATATGCTCGTTGTACATCAAACTCCACATTACAGAGGTAAGTACTCCGGAGATTGCCCAAGGCACAAAGACAAACCCTCTTGTCAGTCCTCTAAACTTAAATTTTTTGTTTAAAAGCAAGGCAACACCCATTCCCAGACCTAACTGCAAGGCTACCTGAGATACAACCCATTTCAAGCTATTAATCAAACTGGGAATAAAATATTTGTCTTCTGTAAAAATCTTCACAAAATTATCGAAACCGGCAAAGGAATCGTAAAAAGGTGCCGAAATATCATAATTTTGGAAGCTGTAATAAAAGATTCTCGCCATTGGGAAAAACAGCAACGCAGTAATCATAACTAATGATGGCAATAATAATAGATACGGCGCTTTCTGAAATTTTTTTCTATTTTTCTTTACTTTTGGCAGTGTAGCTTCTGTTTCCATTTTTCTCCTCCTAACATTTTCTATAGTTCTAAAATACTAGAAAACGCTTCCACCTAACATTCATTATTTTAAGACAAACTTATAATATTTTAAGATTTCAGTTGTTTCGATAAAATCAGCCCACATAAATAAAAAAAGAAGGGTCAAAGAATCCCACTCTCTGATTTGTTTGCCGCTGAATAATTGATAAAGCCGGCTGGGACATAAACAAATTCCCAGACTTTTGTCACAATCTCATTATCCTTACTGGATTACAACAAATGTCCACATAACCACTTGCCGGTAACTAACTGCGGCAAGTAATCCCAAGTCTAGCTTTTTTATTGCTTTCTTTAAATAAAAGAACTTGGAACAAAAAAACAGGAAGTTACTGTTTTTGTTCCAAGTTCTATAATTTCATTTGTTTTTTCTTGCCGATACAATCCTTTACTTGCCTTCAATTTCTTTCTTGTAGCTTACTCTAAATTGTTTTGGGGACAAGCCATTCTCTTTTTTAAAGCAGCTTGAAAAATAATTAGGATTGGTAAAACCCGTTTCCAGCGAAATCTCAGTAATTGAATGATTAGTCGTTTTTAACAGTCGATAGGCTTCTGTCATCCGACGTTCGAACAAGTAATCCGTGTAATTCTTCCCTGTTTCACTTTTAAAAAGATTGCTTAAGTAGGGCGGAGATACATGGGTATTTTCTGCCACCAGCTGTAAAGAAATATTTTCATCTGCATAATGCAGATCAATAAAACGTTTTGCTTGCTCAATAATTGAATCCGACTGAGTATTTTGCTCTTGAACTTCCGCCCAAGCTTTAGCCAAATCCTTCACCGGCTGAAGTAACTCTTTCAATACGGTACCAGAGGTTATTTTTTGATAAATTAGGAATTCATCTCTTTGAAGCATGCTTCCTGCCGTCTGAAGCAAGAAGAAAACCTGCTTGATTAGGAATGGTCTAACCTGAGCTAACGGCAGTGTCAGCAATGCACCATTCTCCTCTAGAGAATTCAGTTTTTGATAAACCTCCATAGGTTTTTCTGCCTTTATTGCCTGACTAAGCTGGATTTCCAGCTCTTGTAAAATCGGTGAGAAATCAAATCGGGCCTGTTGTGGATTATACGTATATACACCCGGCTGGGCCAATTTATTTTTTTCAAAACAAATACGAGCCTCAATAATTTTTTCAGTCACATCTTCAGAGCCTTTACCAATAGTGCTTAACCCAATCCAGCCTTCGTTCCTCTTAATAAACTTCTGCAGCTCAGAAGCATTCAGCCAGTCTTGAAATTCAATTCCCAGCTTCTCCAAATAAACCAGAGAAAAATAAGTATTGTCTTCTAAACGAATGGTTTCATGACGGAACTGGCTGGGGATACTCAGCACTCCTTTATTTAGAAAATAGCATAGACATTGATATGGTCCCGCTACCTGAAAAAGCTGATCGATTTGTCTAGAAAAATCAGCTTTCTGAGAATGAATAACTTTTTTAATCAGCTCCCGGCGCTGGTATTCTCCTGATGTCTGTTCCGTCAGTATTTCTTCTGCAACGGCCTGAAAAGCTCGATCAACTTGAGGCAGCAGAACCGAAGCATCGACTGGCTTCAAAATATAGTCAAAGGCTTTCATACTTATGGCGGCCTGAGCGTAACTAAACTCACTATAGCCTGTTAAAAAAATGATGCGGCTGGGACTACAATTATTTTTAACGATTTCCTTTCCCATCGTTATCCCATCCATAAAAGGCATATTGATGTCTGTAAGTACAACCTGAGGCAGATATTTCAAATATTTTTTCAGTCCCTCTTGTCCGTTGTCCGCTTCAATAATTTCAGTGATACCGATTTGTTCCCACGGAAGTGAAGTTAATGCTTTACGAATAATCCACTCATCTTCAACAATCAACAGTTTTCTCATTCTTCTGCCTCCTTCGGTATGACAAGTTTAATCAGGGCGCCATCCACGCTTTTTTCAACCCAAAGTCCATATGCTGAACCAAAGCATTTTTTGATTCTCAAATTGACGCTGCGCAGCCCAATTCCGATGACTTTACGGCTGCTTAAAGCGGATAAATTGATTTCTTCGTTAATCAGCTCCAAGCGCTCATCAGAAAACCCTTTACCATTGTCTTTAATAATTACCAGTACAGCTCCGTTGCTCTCTTTTATTTCGATTGATAGAAAACCTTTTGAGCTCTGCTCTTTAAGCCCGTGATAAATCGAATTTTCAACAATCGGCTGTAGAGAAATTTTAGGAATAAAGGACTTCAAAAGCTCTGGATTCTCTATTTTTACCGCATAGTCAAAGCGATCATGGTACCGATAACTCATGATTGTTAAATAATTTTGAACATGCTCCAATTCCTCCTCTAGGGAAATCAACAGGTTGCCTTTACTGATACCGGTACGGTAAAACTCTGCAAGGGAGCGGGTCATTAAAGATGCATCCCGATTCATTTCCATATCACTGAGGCTTTGTATTGAGTATAGTGTATTGTACAAAAAATGAGGGTTAATCTGTGACTGCAGCAGTTCAATTTCTAAACGGCTCCGTTCCTCATGATTTTGCTCGTTTTCATTCAGCAGCCGCTCATTTTTCTCAATCATCAAATTAAAGCTTCGATATAAAACCGACAATTCATTAAAATGCTTTTGATTAACCGGCAAAGGACCTTTGTGATCAGTAATGCTGGTCGCTTCAATTTCTTTAGCTAAATTACGAATAGGCTTAGAAATATAACGACCTACAACAATAACCATTAAAGTTCCAGCTAAAAGTAGAAATAGAAACAACGCTGCGGCCAGGGTCAGATAAGCGGACTGACTTTTCTGGAGATCCTGTTCTGGAAAAACGGCGGCTAAATACCATTGATTCAAACCGAACTGCTTACTCTGGATATGGTAATTTTCCCCAGCCGCCCGCTTTATCTGCCGAGTTCCATCCAGCTCCTGAAAAACATCTGCTGGAAATTGCTGATCAGAATCCGTAACTGCTGTGTCGGCACTGACCAAAAACAAGCGGCCTTTTTCAGTAACAAAGCTTTCCTGCAAAAGATTATCAATGTAGTCATGCTTCAAATTAAATACAATCACGCCACTCGCTTCGGAAGAATCATCCCCAATAATCTTACAAATTGAGATTGTTTTTTCTTTCGCTGTAGAGAAAGGGCTTTCTTTTGAGTCCAGCCAAAAATACTTTGTTTCTCCATCCGCTAAGTCAAAGAAATTCTGATAGTCAATTTCATTTAGTCCTTGTGAAATCTCTCCCCCATTAAAGAAGAATTCACCATTATTTACATTGATGTAGATGGAATCCAAAACATCCTGAAAGCGATAATAAAGTTCCTTAATATTGGTGTTCATACTAACAGCCTGACGTAAAGCATCATCATCATTATTTATTACTTCAATAAGGTTTGGATTATTGTTGAGATTTACAACCTGTTCGAAAAGCTGATTAAAGGTTCGGTTAAGGACGCTGAATTTATCCTGCAAAGTATTTTCTACACTTGTATAAGCAGTATCCGTTACCTCTCTGGTTGTTGTAATACTGGAAAAAACAAGTGAAAAAAGAATGACCACCGCTACAAATAATATATAGAACGTATTCAAAACTGTGTTCAATGACCGTGATTTTTTCTGTTTTTCTGTCATACCGTCAACCCTCTTTCCAGTATCTCATCATCCTTATTTTATCACAGGTTGCTTCTCCAAAAACAACTCATTTCCAGTTAAACCGCTTGAAAAATCGTTTCTCCCAGCTTCTTAGAACGGCAGTGACACAGCTCGATTTCCTTACTCTCTAGAATTTGAAAAGCTGAACCTTCATGATTTTCAATCGTTACCCGTTCAAATAGCACATTTTCGGCAAATTGAATCAAAAATCCTTGATTCTTCATTTTCTTCATTCCCATCATCATAGCCGGCTCTCCCTCAACGGCTTCTTCTGCCATTGAAATCCGTACATTATCAAAGGTAATTCCCTCCGCATACTGTTCAGCCAATCCATAAATAAAGCCAGCGGCTGCCTGAACATTTTCCGCAGTGATATTCATAAAATGGATACGCCTAAAACACGGCGTTGCCTTAGTAACCGGCTGAGATTCCTTAGTCCATACCAGCTTCTGCTCTCCTTTAGGTCCCCAATAATAATAAAGGTTAATGATAAACGGGCAGACAACATCCTTCATCACAATATTGCTAATCCGTATATCTTCTACTATTCCGCCTCTGCCCCGCCGTGATTTCAAGCGGATGCCTCGATCTGTTCCTTGAAAAACACAGTTGCTAATTGTGACATTGCGGATATCTCCACTCATTTCACTTCCTAAAACCACTCCGCCATGTCCATGAACCATCGTACAATTAATGATGGTTATATTTTCACAGGATATTCGTTCAGCTGTTTCCTCCGTTCCTGCCTTAATAGCAATACAATCATCCCCCACATCGATATGACAGTTGCTGATATGAACATTTTTACAGGAATCAGGATCTATTCCATCGGTATTAGGAGAATCAGCGGGATTTAAAATTGAGAGATTATCTATGGTAACATCCTCACAAAGAATTGGATTAACTGTCCAGCTTGGTGAATTGACAAGCTGAATATCTCGAATCGTAATCCGCCGACATTGATGAAAGCTGATTAGTTTAGGTCTGGGATACGCTAAATCTTTCCTGTTATTTCTAAATAAATCCCACCATAAGCTGCCGCTGCCGTCAAGAATGCCGAAGCCGGTTACTGAAATATTCTCAGCATTTTCAGCATAGATACAAGAAGCATACACTTTTTGCTGCACACCTTCCCAGCGGGAAACAACTACTGGGTAATCTTTCTGATCATCAGAAAATTTCAACACAGCGCCCGGCGCTAAATGAAGAGATAAATTGTCTTTTAAAAATAGAGCCCCTGTCACAAAAACACCAGCCGGCACCACAACTTCGCCGCCGCCATTTTTATGAGCAGCGTCAATCGCTTTCTGAATAGCTATTGTGTTGCTTTCTGTTCCTTCTGCCGCACCAAAATCAGTAATATAGTATCTTTTCTCGCTCATTCCATTTCCTCCTGACCTTTTCTTTTTGCAATTAAATAATCAATCTTTTAGCTGTAATTTTATCTATTTCTCAGCTCACATTTAGTACCGTCCATCAATAGCCTATCATAATTCATTAAAAAAACCAATAAAAATTTTCACGTGTGCATTGCTTTTAAATCAACATTCCTTGTTGACATTCTATCTATTTCGTACTATGATGTTAACGTTCACAATTTTTGAAATGAGGTGGCCTATGGTAACCATAAAAGATATCGCAAAAACAGCTGGTGTTTCTCATACCACCGTTTCCAGAGCACTGAATAACAACCCGTTGATTAAGCTGGAAACACGAAAAAAAATCAAAAAAATTGCAGAAGAAATGAACTATGTTCCTAATTTCAATGCCAAGAGTTTAGTAAATCAAAAAAATTATATGGTTGGTCTATTTTTCTCAAGTATTGATCAGGGAACAAGTTCCAGCTTTTTGGTAGATGTCATTACGGGAATCCATGCTGTTTTGGATGAAAGCTACAGCTTATCCGTGGAAGGAATCGACGAAATTAGAGCGTTGGAACAAATTAACTTTCAGCGCTATGATGGAATTATCATCATGAGTCAAAGTGATCATGACGGAGCTTTTATTGACTTTGTGAAACAGCAAAATATTCCTTTTGTTGTTTTGAACCGCCCTTTAGAGGATTCTGATATCATCAATGTATTAGCCAATGATGCTGAAGGCGTCACAGAGGCCATTGATTATGCTATTCAGCTAGGTCACGAGAGAATCGCCTACATCGGCGGGAAAGATGATTTCCGTTCTTCCAATGAGCGAAAACAAGGGCTGATTATTAGTATGAAAAAAAATCAGCTGCCGATTAATGAAGATTATTTTTTCAAAGGTGATTACAGTATCGAAAGCGGCTTTGAGGAGATGCAGAACATTCTACAGCTCTCACCCTTACCCTCACTGGTTTTTTGCGCCAACGATGATATGGCTATCGGTGCCATGCGAGCTGCGGCCGAACAAGGGTATCAGGTGCCAAAAGATATTTCTCTTATCGGATTTGATGACAGCAAGCTAGTAGCTTATCTCAATCCCCCTTTGACAACTGTTCATAAACCCGTGAAGAAAATTAGCCGAACTGGAACCGAACTGCTCCTGCGCATGATTGATGGTGAAGATATTTCACCTAAACAGTACCGGGTGAAAACCCATCTTCAGGTTAGACAATCTGTTGCGCCAGTCGAGAACTAATTAAAAATCCTGCTCAAGCAGTGAATTAGAAAAAGCGGAGCTGTTAAAACGTTTTTAAGAATAGTTATTCTTTTTCAAATAATCATAAAAGTTTTGGATTTCCTTGTTATCCATAGCTTTTTAAATAAAATTGTTAACGTGTGCATTTAATACGAAAGGATGTTTTCCAATATGAACAGACTAACAAATGAACAAATCAAAAGAGAAACACTCCCCGTGAAAGTACTTCAATTTGGTGAAGGGAATTTTATGAGGGCCTTCGTAGACTGGCAGATTCAGCAGATGAATAAACAAAACCTCTTCAACGGTTCAGTGGCAGTGGTTCAACCCATTAATCAAGGCTTAGGTGAAATGCTGGAAGAACAGGATAACCTCTATACAGTCATTTTAGAAGGCTTGTTAAATCAGGAGTTAATCAACTCTTCTGAGGTCATCACGGTGATTGATTCAGTCATCAATCCTTATAAAGACTGGGACGCATATCTATCTTTAGCAGAGAATGATTCTCTTGAGTTTATTGTTTCCAACACAACAGAAGCCGGTATTCAATATCTTCCTAATGACAGCCTTGCGGATAGTCCTCAGCAGAGCTATCCTGGAAAACTAACTGCTTTTCTCTATCGACGTTTTCAGCTTGAAAAAAAAGGGCTGATTATTATTCCTTGTGAGTTAATTGATCGTAACGGTGAGAAGCTAAAAGAAATCGTGCTTCGTTATGCAGATGACTGGCAATTAGGACCTGCTTTTAAGCAATGGCTTGAACAGGACAATATTTTCTGCTGTAGTCTAGTTGACCGGATTGTACCAGGTTATCCAAGGGATACAGCTGCGGAGCTTAATCAACAGCATGGCTACGAAGACCGTTTAATGGTCAAAGCAGAGCCATTTATGCTATGGGTGATTGAAGGTCCACAAAGCTTAAAAGAAGCACTTCCTTTAGCAAAAGCTGGATTAAACGTGATTGTTACAGAGGATATGACTCCTTATCGTCAAAGAAAGGTTCATTTGCTCAATGGTCCTCATACCGCAATGGTTCCCCTAGGTTTGTTGGCAGGAGTAGAGACCGTAGAAGACATGATGAAGGATACTGATTTCAGATATTTTATTGATCATTTGTTTACAGATGAACTGATTCCTATGCTGACTCTGCCGGAAGATGAACTGTCTGCTTATGCTGAACAAATCAAGGAACGCTTTTTAAACCCTTTTGCCCATCATCAGTTAAATGCGATTGCTTTAAACAGTGTTTCCAAGTATACTGCCAGACTGCTGCCTGTTTTCCTGACTTATCAAAAGCAGCGAAACGCCTTGCCGCCATACATGACAGCCGCTTTGGCTGCCTTGCTTCGTTCATATAAAGGCGATTCTATTACACCACAGGATGATGAAGCTGTTCTTAACATATTTGAAGCAGCCTGGGAAAATCCGGACACGGCTGTTCAGATATTGCTTGCTGAGACTGCTCTATGGGGAAAAGACTTGACTACTATTCCCGGACTAACAGAACAGGTTAAGCAAGATTTATTAGTATTGGATACAAAAGGAGCTAGAGAGCTTATTCAAAATATAAATAAAGGAGAAAAAGTCCATGCCTGAAACATTAACAAAAGCCCCCTTAATGACGCTAAATCCCAATGATACTGTGGCAGTTGCCCTACGCCCTATTACAGCTGGCGAGAGACTGCAGCTAAATGAACAGGAAATAACTGCTAATCATGATATTCCTCAAGGTCACAAAATTGCTCTGACTAATATGGCTAAAGATCAGCATGTGATTAAATACGGCTACCCTATTGGTCATGTTTTAAGCGACACTATTATCGGCGATTGGCTACACACTCATAATGTAAAGACCAATTTATCCGGCGAGCTGGATTATTCCTACCAGCCGAATCTTCAACAGATTCATTACCCAAAAACTGATTTAACATTTAAAGGCTACAAACGTGCCGACGGTAAGGTGGGGATTCGAAATGATTTGTTCATCGTTCCTACTGTCGGCTGTGTTAACGGTATGGCTGAGCTGATGCTTAAGGAATTCAAAGCAAAGCATCCTGATTTTGGTGCTTTTGACAACATCACTATTTTAAAGCATCCCTACGGCTGTTCTCAGCTGGGAACCGATCACCAAAATACCCGCGACGTCCTGATTGATGCAGTGAAGCATCCAAATGCAGGTGGTGTTCTTGTTTTTGGATTGGGCTGTGAAAACAACACAGTTCCTGAGTTTGAGGAAAAGCTAGGTGAATACGACAAAAGACGGGTGAAATTTTTAGTCGCTCAAGAAGTCTACGATGAAGTGGAAAAAGGCGTAGAGCTGCTGGAGGAACTCTATGAGGAAGCTAAAAATGATTACCGGCAGGAGGTTCCTCTTGCAGAATTGAATGTTGGTCTAAAATGCGGCGGCTCCGATGGCTTCTCAGGTATTACCGCCAATCCTTTACTAGGAGCTTTTTCAGACTTTCTCATCGCTCAAGGAGGAAGTACGATTCTCACAGAAGTACCAGAAATGTTTGGTGCAGAGCAGATGCTGATGGCCCGTGCTGAAAATGAAGAAGTTTTTGACCAGATTGTTCATTTAATCAATGATTTCAAACAGTATTTTCTTTCTTATGGCGAACCTGTTTATGAGAACCCTTCCCCTGGAAACAAAGCTGGCGGGATAACTACTTTAGAAGATAAATCTTTGGGATGTACTCAAAAAGCCGGAACAGCTCCTGTCGTCGACGTGCTGAAATATGGCGAAAAGCTAAGCAAAAAAGGCTTGAGTTTACTTCAAGCGCCTGGGAACGATTTAGTGGCAGCCTCTGCTTTAGCTTCATCAGACTGTCATCTAGTATTGTTCACTACAGGTCGCGGAACACCTTTTGGCGCCTATGTACCAACAGTCAAAGTGGCTACGAACAACACCATTTTTGACCGAAAGGGTCATTGGATGGATTTTAATGCGGGAACGCTTTTGGAACAGCCTATGGAGGAGGTTCTTGAAGAATTTATTCAAAAAATTATTGCTGTATCTAGCGGTGAACCTACTCGTAACGAAGAAAATGACGTTCGGGAAGTCGCAATCTTCAAAAACGGCGTTACACTATAACTCCATGTAGCTTATAGAATCTTTTATATACGAGCTGCCAGTAGAGCGGAGTGCAGCTTTTCCGCTCCTGCCGGCTCCATTTAGCAGAGAAAGAATAGCGGAACCTATGCTTATTTTCTGTTCTATCCAACGTTTTTCTCACTGCTTCAAACACATTATTGTGAAATTATTCATTAGAAAGAAGGATTGACCACTATGTTTTTAAATGATGATTTTTTACTGTCTACTGACTGGGCAAAAAAACTCTTTCATGAGCATGCTGCAGCCATGCCGATTATTGACTATCACTGTCACTTAGAGCCTAAGGAAATCTATGAAAATCAAAACTTCAAGAATATCACTGAAGCTTGGCTTTCCGGCGATCACTATAAATGGCGGCTGATGCGCGCCTGTGGAGTTCCGGAATCTCATATCACTGGAGAAGCGTCTGATTATGACAAGTTTATGGTTTGGTGTGAAACTGTGCCGAAGCTAATCGGAAATCCTTTATACACATGGACTCATTTAGAACTGAAGCGTTTTTTTGACATTGACCTTCTTGTTACTCCGGAAAATGCCGAGACAATCTGGACTCTTGTAAATGAAAAACTAAAAACAACTGCATTTAAACGCCGAGAAATCATTCGTCGTTCAAACGTAAAGGTAGTTTGTACAACAGATGATCCCAGCGATGATCTAGCTTATCATAAGCTTTTAGCTGATGAAGAGTCCCATTTCAAAGTCCTGCCCTCGTTTCGCCCGGATAAAGCATTGAATATTCATCATACCGGCTTTAATCAGTGGATTCACCGCTTATCAGAATCCAGTGAAATGCCGGTAACTACCTATGAAGAACTGATTGCCGCTCTTGGCAGCCGTATTGATTTCTTTCACAAACTGGGAGGACGTCTCTCTGACCATGCCCTTGATATTCTTCTCTATGAAGAAGCGGAGAGCGATACACTGGAAGCAATTTTTCAAAAAGGGCTGCGCGGTTTACCTCTGACAGAGACAGAGCTTCACAGCTACCGCACAGAAACCCTCATTCGACTGATTCATTTTTACCATCAATACGGATGGACTATGCAGCTTCATATTCATGCTTACCGCAACTGCAACCAGAGGATGCTGGCACAGCTAGGACCCGATACTGGTTACGACGGCATCAATGATTTATCCATTACAATTCCGCTGCAGCAGCTTTTAAATCGAGCCGAAAGCAGCAATCAGCTGCCAAAAACCATTCTCTACTCGCTGAATCCAAATGATTATCCAGCCTTGGTTGCTCTACTAGGCTGCTTCCAAAAAGAAGTTGCCGGCAAGCTACAGCTAGGTTCCGGCTGGTGGTTTAATGATACCCGTGCTGGGATGCGTGAACAGCTGACACAGTTGGCTGACGGTAGTGTTCTCCACAATTTCGTTGGTATGCTGACAGATTCGCGCAGCTTTTTATCCTATACCCGCCACGAATACTTCCGCCGTGTCCTTTGTGAGTTCGTTGGTGAAATCGTGGAACGAGGCGAAGCACCTGCTGATGAAAAAACTTTAGGAAGCCTTGTTCAAGCAATTAGCTATACCAACGCTGAACACTATTTTAATTTTTAACAGAAATTTTCTATTTCTGTCCACACGCTGCTTTCAACATTCATAGCCGCGCCGCTTTACTCGTATACTAATAAAAGTAATAGAACTATAGCCTAAGCCTTCGATAAGACTTAGCCTTCATTAACAAAAATTAGAAAAAGGAGAAAAGCAATGATTCCTTTGAACCTTGGTATTCGTGCCCATGACTTATCAGCCAGTTCTCGTGAAGAACTGGCTGATAAGGTGCTAAAAAATGACCTGTCCCATATCCAGCTGGCTGTCAAAAAGTCTTTTCCAGAATTTGCTCCTGATTTACGGAGTATTTCCAGCGGTACCGCCAGCTTTATTAGTGATTATCTACAGCGCATGGGAATTAAAATTTCTGTTTTAGGCTGCTATATCAATATGGCTTCGCCAGATCCACAGATTCGTCGCCGCGAACTGGATATTTTTAAGCACCACATCACTTTAGCTAACGATTATCATGCGGCCGTTGTCGGAACCGAAACCGGCTCTGTCGGTGATGGCTATACAACTAAAAACTTCACTGAAGAAGCGTATCAGCTAGCTCGTGATTCGGTCATTGAGTTAACCGCCTTTGCAGAAAAGTTTGGCGTAACAGTTGGTGTTGAAGCAGGGATTAATCATCCTCTGCACACTTCAGAGCTGGCACTAAGATTGATAAAGGAAGTTCAATCGCCAAACCTGAAAATTATTATGGACTGTGCCAACTTGATTTCTGTAGAAAATCATCAGCAACAGGAAGCAGTTGTCTACAATGCGCTGAACCAGCTTCGCGACGACATTGCTAGCTTTCATCTTAAAGATTTCATTATTGAAAACAATCAAGTCAAAATTGTACCTGTAGGAACAGGCTGGATGAATTATGACCAAATCCTCAGCTTTTTAAAACATGATAAGCCCCTAATGTTTGCCAGTCTGGAAGCAACAGTTGAACCACATGTTGCCTCCGCTGCTGCAAAACTACGGGACATCTATCAAGCCCTTCCTGATTAGTCTCTGCATCCCTATTCTTGGAATGTCATGATGTTTTATAAACAGACATTCGAATGAAGTTAAGTAGTACAACCGTTGGAGTAAAAAAGGGAATCGCCAGTCAGTCACAAGCTGAGAAAAGTAGAACGATTTTGTTCAGCTCTCACGCTAATTGTGGAAAAGAACTTGCTCGTGAAGCTAGGCCTTAGCCAAATTCTTCTCTCAGTCTCTCCCTTGGTGTTACTGACTTTACAGCCATAAATAGTATCCCTTCGCCAAATATAAAAGCCCCTGTACACGAATGTACAGGGGCTTTTATATTCATACAGTCCATTTACATCGACTATTTTTTAGCCAGCTGCTGGTAACGCCGATACCAGATATCAATATAGGCATCAGAAAACGGTCCACGCTCATTATTAATCCAATCTACAAGAATTTTAACATTCTCTTTTAAAATAAAATCGATATCACTTGGATAGTTCATTATTTTACTGTGAAATTCATACTCATCCACATCAAGAAGACGCTTCTCTCCATCAGGAAAGACCTTGATATCCAAATCATAATCGATATACTTCAATGCTTCATCATCTAACAGATACGGTGAAGCAAGATTGCAATAATAAGAAACCCCCTTTTCTCTGATCATTGCTATTACGTTGAACCAGTATTTTTTGTGGAAATAAACAATTGCTGGTTCTCGAGTAACCCAGCGGCGTCCGTCAGACTCTGTCACCAGAGTGTGATCGTTCACGCCAATCAAAGAATACTCACTTGTTTTTAATACCATAGTATCTCGCCATGTTCGATGTAAATGACCGTCATGTTTATAACTCTGAATCGTTACAAACTCTCCCTCTTTAGGAATCTTCATAGTACCCCAACTTTCCCTTAAATGAAATTTTCAATATATTTTCATTCAGGTTCTCATTACATCGATATCCACTTAATTATAGCATAATTTTTACATTTGCATACAGGAGAGTTCTTACTTCTCATTGAAAATCTAAAGAGGGTAGTTCAAGCTGCTTCAAGTGGTCATCCACACGTTTTCTTGTATCTGCCTTTAAAGAATTTAGATAGTTGTAAAAGCCTATTTTCCAAGGCTCCTTAAACTCCAGCCTCATGAAATCTTCCAGCTTTACAATCTCCTCCCACTCATCTCTTTGTGCGCTAAACTTGATTAAAACAGCAATCATCTCCAGTTGTAAACTTTTAAACAGCAGTTCATATTCCTTTTCAGACAAAAGCTCCAGCTCAAAAAAATCCAGATAATCGTAAATGGATACGAAGCTTTCAATTAAAAAAGCAACTTTATCTGTACTCTTCAATACCGCTGCCTGAGTGACAACCTCAGTGAAGCTTTCCATTAATAGGCCTTCATTTGCTACAAAGAGACTAGCTGGTTCTTTTTTTAAAATAAACAAGGATTTCTGATCCTTAGCAGTGTTATTGTCCAGCTTATAGCGAAAATTCCCCAGACTTTTTCGATAATAGACACTATCCGAAAGCTCTAGTCTATAAAGCATTTCTTGGAAAAACTTTTCCTGCTGATGATGATTTATTTGATGAGCTTTTTTCAAAAGCTCATCAATTTCGGCATTGGAAAATAATAGCGTATTTGTGAAGTCTCTGCCAATTAACTGCTTGCCAAATGCTTGAAAAAAAACACGTTCATAAATATTATTTATATCCGTTTGATAATCAACCTTCACCTGTCGTTCATAGGCTTGGAATAACTCCAATAAACAGCTAGCAGAAAAGGATTTACAGAAATTATTTTCCCATAGCAGCGCAGCTAGAAAAGCCTCCACAAAGTCCACACCCTTTAGCTGTTGGTCATCTAAAGGAAAGGCCAGCTGATAATCAATCCATAACGCTCCAGTCTGATGTGCGCCGTATTCCATATCATAACTAACAAAGAATTCACTGAAATCCTGTAACAAATTCTGATAGGATTCTACCGGAAGCGGCGTCCTTGTTTGAAGCACCTCTTGATAAAGCCCTTCTGCTCTAGCTAAGTGTTTCTTTAACTGCAGCTTTCCTTGTTCAAAAGCAGCAGCTGCTGACAACGGCTGATTGCCGGCTTCTGCATGATTCGTTGTATATAATAGTGAAAGCAAAACATTCTCTGCTTCATCTACTGGTACAACAGAAGTTCCACTGACTTTTTCCAATAAAAGCTGTTTCAGCAGAAGCAGGACGTCCGATTCTGAAAAGTGAAAATTATTCATCAACTGGTTCATTCAGACTTCCTCCTGTCAATTTTTCTGCTACAAGCCATTCCTCAAAATACCCTTGAATATGAGGAATTGAGCCTTCATATTTTTCAAATACTGTCAGCATTTTATCCAAAATATCCTGATCCGACCATGAAAAAGCCGTATCACTACGTATAAAATAAAACAGTTCCTGCAAATCAAGTAAATCAGAAAAATAGTTGTTAGGCGTCACAAAGGCTGATTCCGATAAATGAGCAGCCAGATACTTTTGTGTTTCCAAGGCTAGCTCCAACAGGTGACTATCCTGCAACGCTTTTTCCCGGCTTGCCAGTATAACCTCAAGCTGCTGCGTGGTTAGTATCAATTCATTCCTTTTGATGCCTTGATTGATTTGCTTTAAATCTTGTTCTATTTCTCCATTAAATAACAAACTAAAATCATACTTCATAGCTCTTCCTCCCTTATGGCACATACTTAATACCATAGAAAGGCGAGTATGTATAGTCTATTAATTTGTCTCATTTTATGATATTATAAAAAGAGAAAGCCTAGAAAAAAATCTTGGATATCCAAGGTTTTTTTCTAGGCTTTCGTATTCTTTTTTATTATTTGTATGTCTTTTATAAATAAAAAATAACATAATTATTTTTTTGAAGAAAATTCTTTTTTCAGCAGCTCAACCATTTTTTGCTGAGGCTTTGGAAAGACATACTCTGAAAAGCGTTCAGCTGACAGCCATTCCTGCTGGGGCTCAAGCGGGTGATTCTCAGTACCTCTACCGTAAAAGACCAAAATATGCCATTTCAAATGACTAAAGATATGAGTTACCTCTCCTAAAGACCGTTTCTGCCAAACTACCTGATCATAGCTGTTTAAAAGCTGACTGCTGCTCTCTTCAGCGACTAAAGACTCCTGATCAATATCCAGTGCAAGCTGCTGATTCACTTCAGCCCAGTCCCTTTGCATGGCTTCAAATTCTTTCTTCGTCACTTCTTTAATCGGAAAAAGCCACATATTAGCCAGCAGACCTTTATCACTGCGTTGTTCTACTAAATATTCCTGCTTTTTATTTTCAATAATTGTACCGATATAATAAACATCTTTAGGCTTCATTTTTTTTGATTTTACTGGATAGCTGGTCATCGTCCCATTTGCATAGCCAGCACAATAAGATTGGATAGGACAGGCTTCACATTTAGGTGAAGTTGGGGTGCAAATGGCTGAGCCCAAGTCCATCATCGCCTGATTGAAATCGCCTGGACGCTGCTCATCAATAATCAGCCGCATTGCTTCATCAAATAGCTTGCGGCTGGATGCCTTCGCAATATCTGCCTCAATTTCAAACAGCCGACTGACAACCCGCATGACATTCCCGTCGATAGCCGGCTCGGGAAGTCCAAAAGCAATACTGCCGATAGCTCCAGCTGTATAGGGACCAATTCCCTTCAGCTCGCGGATTTCTTCAATTGACTTTGGCATCTCTCCTTCAAAATCGCTTATAATCTGCTGAGCTGCCGCCTTTAGATTTCTAGCTCGGGAATAATAGCCTAAGCCTTCCCATGCTTTGAGAAGCCTTTCGTCAGAAGCCTCAGCCAGTGCTTTAATTGTTGGAAACCTCTCCATGAACCGATAATAATAATCGATTACTGTATCTACCCGCGTCTGCTGCAGCATAATTTCTGAAATCCAGATACGGTAGGGATCCAGATTTATACGCCAAGGCAGATTTCTCTTTTCCTTCTCATACCACTCAATAAATTCAATTTGAAAACTCCGGATTTTCTCAGGTGTATCCAGCAGTTGATTATTCTTCATCATTTTCCAGTTCCTTCTCGCTGACAAACTGAGCAATCAAATCGAAATCAAAGCCTCTTTGATAGAGCGCCTGCTTTAGCTTCAGGCTACGTTTCCTCGGCTCTAAATTACGATACTTTTCCCACAGCTTATCTCCTTGTTTTTGTAGCTGCTCTGCTTCCTGCTCTTCATCCTTTTCAAAAGCTAACTCGGTCATGACCTGTTCGATAATATCCTTTGAAAAACCTTTTTGAATCAGGTGAAGCTTCGTCTTCTGTACAGCGTCCTTAAAGCTTTTGTCCCGATAACGCCGCATACTCTTTTCCGCAGCTTTTGAAGCAATTGTCCGCTGTTCTACCTCTGTATAGACAGACAAGCCATGCAGAATTGCCTCTTCCTCTACGCCTTTTTTCTTCAGCTGCTGTTCTACCTGTTTAGGTCCTTTATCTGAAGTCTTCATTATGGTTCGAACATAGCTTTCACTGTATACATAATCATCAAGCAGCTGCATCTCCTGCAGCTGGTGAATAATTTTTTCTCTATCTCTCTGAGGAATTTCTTTATCCTTTAGATAATCTCTGATTTCTTTTTTTGTCCGCAGCTGGTAGCTGAGATAATGGAGTGACAGCTGTAAGCCTACATCATATGAACCAGCATTTTTAATTTCTTCAATCTGCTCAGGCGAGATTTCCTGATCTTTCAGTAGACGATAACGAACTAGTGTGTCCTCTGAAACACGGAGCTTTTCCCCTGAAGACAGCCAGACAAGATAGAACTGGGATTTCTCTCTAGTGATTTTTATAATCTTCTCCATTTCTTTCCACCTCTCTTATCAGAACATACATTCTACTATACCATATATTATCAAGAAGCCAAACCGGAAAATCTATGCTAAAATTAAGCTGTCTATAAAAATAAAATCTGATATAAAAGGAAGTCATCATGAATAATCAGCAAGTAAAAATCGGTCAAACAATTCCTTTAAAAATAAAACGGCTAGGGATTAACGGCGAAGGAATCGGCTATTATAAGCGTACCATTGTCTTTGTTCCCAACGCACTGCCTCAGGAACAGGTTTCAATAAAGGTTACAAAAGTAAGTCCTAAATTTATTGAAGGAGAGCTAACAAAAATCAGTAAGCCTTCTCCTGACAGAATAACACCGCCTTGCCCGGTTTATGAAAAATGCGGCGGCTGTCAGCTGCAGCACCTAAATTATCAAGCCCAATTGGTCTACAAAAAAGATTTGCTGAAACAGGCGCTGACAAAATTCAAACCAGCAAATTATCAAAACTATGATCTTCGGAAAACAATCGGTATGAAAGATCCATGGAATTATCGAAATAAAGCCCAGTTTCAGCTTCGCGAAAATAATGGTACTGTTGAGGCCGGGTTGTATCAGCCGGCCTCACATACATTGGTTCCAATCGATAATTGTTTGGTTCAGGATACGACTGTCACCAACGTTATGAATACGCTGGTAGAACTGCTGAATAACTATCATCTGCCAATTTATGATGAACGGAAAAACAGCGGTATTTTCCGCACATTAATGGTCCGTATAGGTGTTCAAACTGGCGAGGTTCAAGTTGTTTTTATCACCCAATCTCAAAAATTCCCGCAAAAGCAAAAAATAATTAATGATATTCAAGCTAAACTGCCGGAAGTAGTTTCCATTATGCAGAACGTTCAGAATAAGAAAACTTCTTTAATTATGGGCGACCAGACCATCCATCTATGGGGGAAAGAAAGCATTAGAGAACGCATCAGTGAGTTATCTTTTGATTTGTCTCCAAGAGCCTTTTTCCAGCTGAATCCAGAACAGACTGAAAAGCTTTACGATGAAGCCCGGAAAGCTTTGGATTTAAAGCCAGATGAATCAGTAGTTGATGCTTATTGCGGTGTTGGTACGATTGGATTAAGTTTAGCTCATCAGGCCAAAGAGGTACGGGGAATGGACACCATTCCAGCTGCTATTGACGATGCTAGAAAAAATGCTGCTGAGCTAGGGGCATCAAATACACGCTATGAGGTTGGCACCGCAGAAGAGCTGCTGCCAAAATGGCTGGGAGAAGGCTTCAGACCTGATGGAATTATTGTTGACCCGCCCCGCACTGGTTTGGATTCAAAGCTGCTTCAAGCAATTCTGCAGTATCCTCCTAAAAAAATGGTCTATGTCTCATGCAATGTTTCTACACTGGCCAGAGACCTAGTTCAGCTGGTCAAGGCCTTCCATGTTGAATATCTTCAATCTGTAGATATGTTTCCTCAAACCGCCCGTTGTGAAGTTGTTGTGAAGTTGGTTAAAAAATGAGAATCATCAAAGGAGTTGAAAAATATGGCAGTAGGTGCATTGTTTTTTTTAATACTAATGGTAGCTGCCTTAGTATTAATTGGGGGAATTTTAATTGTTGGTTTGACAGGTCTCATCACCTTTGTTCTGAGCTTGTTTTCAATTGGCGCAATGGCTACAGTAAAACGAAAGAAAAAATTCGGCAACGGCTGGTATGCATTACCATTAATTCCCTTAATCATCAGTATCATTATGGTCATACCGCTGCTGCTCTCTCTGGCCTATTTCTTTATCATTTCCAGATAGCAGGTCATTTTACAAGAAAAGAACTGACCGAAGACAGCATTCTTCCTGTCACTTTCCTTGTGACAGGCTTTGTTTAATCTATCTATCGGACTTATCTTTGGATAATTTTGGCTGAGAGTGGCTATTCCCTTAGGGGTGGAACCTTTATCTGAAAACATATAGCTTGGAAAATGAATGTTAGTATAATCTTTATTCAAAAGGAGAAAAAAATGAAAAATAAAAAATTAGTGTTGGGGCTATTGGCCTCTGCAATTCTTATTTCAGCATGCACCTCAACTAACTCGGAAAATTCAGTTAAGGAAAGCAGCAGCATAGAAACAACTGTTTCTTCCGAAATATCTTTAGAAAATAAAATCAAAGTGCCGGATACTTTATTCAAGCCTTACGAAGAAGTTGAAGCTGCCTTTAAAGAACTTGGACTAAAGGTAGAATTTGTATCTGCTTCTTTCAAAGAAAAAGCTGAGGAAGAAAAGCATTTTCTCAAAAAAGGCGAGTGTAACACCCTCCTAGCTCAAAAAAACTTAACTTATTTTAGTGATGAACAGGTTGGAAAAGAAAAAGCTGGTTATTATGCTGAAAAGGGAGCGACTATTCGAATTGGTGTTTCAGAAGAAGATTTTGATGGATCAAAAGATGAAGTCATTAAGAAAATTACCGGAGAAAGCTCTACCGATTCTACAAAATCTGAAACGACTACTTCTACAACAAGCACCCCTATAGAATCCGACAGCGTTGACACAACTGTAATTGCTTTGGCTGTTGGAGAAACTGGTCAATTTTCCGGAGAAATTATTATTGGTGAAGACTTAGATGCCGGTGCGTATGATATTATCCCCGTCAGCGATACAAGCGACTCCTTTAAGCTGTTTAAAGATAAAACTGCTCTGGAAGCTGATGAGTACAAATTTGAATGGCTCTTCCCGGCAGATGAGGAGGATGCCGAAGGCGATTCTTTAAAAAATTATGTTCTAAGATCAGGAAATATATTAGATATTTCAACTACTATGGAATTTACCCGAGTAAGATAAATGATTATTCAAAGAAAATCCGGAAAAGTCTGTAATGTATATTACCGCTTTTCCGGATTTTTTATTTTTTAAATCATTATCTTCATCCCTGTTCCATCGCTATACTGTGTCTCCTCTTTCAGCCCAAACTGTTCGTAAATCTAAATTACTAAAAAATTCTTTCCCTTGACGTTTGATCGTTGAATGAATTAGCTCCCTTTTTACTGGATGAGAGATGTAGACAAGGAAATAATTTGTTGTCAGCCACTGATCAATCTGCTCATAAATCAACTGCCGTTTAGAATAATCTTCGTTAAATTTCATTTTTTCAATTTTCTTATTAAGCACTGATAGAATAGCTTTTGAAAAAAGACGCTGACAAAATAAATTCGGATTAGAACAAAAATCTAAAAATGCCAATTCTTGATTAGCAATCGGTACGTCTGCTGCCATCATCATATCTGTTTCTTCTTCATATTCTTTAGTGTAAAAGGTACCTGAAATCGGCATTTTTCGTAGCTCCAGCTGAATTCCGTAGGCTGCAGCCCGCTTTTGCAGCCACTCTGCTTTCTTTCTTGCTTCCAAATAACTAAAGGTACCTAAGGTCAATACTTCCCCTTGATAACCTGCTTCTTCCAACAACTCAGCAACTTTTGAGCATTCTTTTGGCACTGGTTTAGATTTTTCTGGATGAAATCTTGAGGACGGCATACCAATCGCCAATTCTTTTTTCATTTCTACTCCATCCAGCAGATGGTAGATTGCTTCCCGAAATTTTGGGTGCTGAATCACAGATTGGCTTTGGAAGTTAAACATCAGAAATTCTACCCCAACATTCTCTTTACTGTACTCTACATACTCATCCTTTTTTGAAAACTCTGCATCAGTCAAAACCGTTACCGGCAACTCCTGATTTTCAATAACCCAAAATTCAATACGGTCCATTAAGGGACGCAGACCATAATAGTCTTCAAATACTTCTAATGTTAACGACTGATCAGAATAATTTCTAATTTTAAACGGACCTGTCGAAACCCATCTCTTTTCATCAAAAGAAATATCATACGGCAGGATAGCTAAATTTCCCATTGCCAAGTAATGACCAAAAAAAGGTTCACCTTTATTCAGATGAATAGTTACCACATACTCATTATCACAGGATATATCTTCAATATTCTGCAGCTGCCAGGAAACAACCGATTCAGGATTTCGTGCCCGCAGCAGCGTGTATTTCACATCTTCACTTGTAAGCATTCTGCCGTGATGGAAACGGACTCCCTTTCGGAGAAAAAATGTCCATTGACAATAATCCTTGGAAACCCGCCAATGATGAGCCAGCCCCGGCTGCAAGCTGTGGGCTCCGTCTTCATATTGAAGAAGTGTATCTCCCAGCTGATGAATGAGAAACGATTCTCTTGAAACAGCAACTTTCAAAGGATCAAGTGAGGTGATTGGTCTTCTAAGTATGTAACGCAGAATGTCCTGATCATTTGAGCCCTGCTGTACGCCAAATAGTCCTTGTATTTCCTGAAAAACCTCATCAAACCATGCCTTGGGAATGTCCATTCCCAAGAGCTCTATCACATCATCCAATGAATTTGTTTCAAGTGCCTGTTCCACAATCTCCTGTACTTCCTGCTGAAACGGCGCCCTAAAAATCAACTCTGAGCCATTTCCTCTACCTCTTCCCGGAACATAAGTCAGCTTTCCCAGCGCTTCATACTGCTTTAGCCGCCGTTTGCATTGCTTCGCAGTACACAGCCATAAATCTGTCAGTTCCACTAGTTTAAAGGTCACTTTCTTTTGCTGCTCCCGTTTCAAAAAAAATGCACGCAGCTGATAATAAATGAAATCTATCTCGTCAACTCCCATCCTAAAAGGGGACACGTTTTTAAAAATTAATCCCTTTTTAATACTACAAACCTCTTTTATAATCATATCAAACCATTTGATAATTTCAATGAAAGGAGTAATTTCATGTTAAAATCCCTACACCCTAATATTAGAGCGCGCATTATGATTCAATTTCTCAGCAAAGTAGTCGGTTCGATGGTTTTTCCGTTCATGGCTGTTTATCTGACAAAGGAACTAAATAGCGGCATTGCAGGCATTTTAGTAACGGTTAATGTCATCGTTCAATTTGCTGCTGGGATTTACGGCGGTCATTTGACAGACATTTTCGGACGAAAACAGCTAATGGTTCTTGGCGAATGGCTAAAAACTGCTGCTTATCTAGGTATGCTGCTGGCAAACTCCGCTCTCCTTCATTCGGTCTGGCTCACCTTTTTAATGATGCTGACAGTCAGCGTTGCTCAGGGAATGATTAATCCTGCTGCTGATGCTATGCTGATTGATGTCAGTACACCGGAAAAACGGGCATTTATGTACTCTATCAGCTATTGGGCTAATAATTTATCGGTGCTGATTGGCGTCATGGTTGGCGGCTGGTTTTTCCAAACACATCTATTTTACTTGTTGGCCGTCTTAGTTCTGCTTTCTCTTTTTACAACTGGCTTAACCATTAAAATGCTTTCTGAGACCATGACTAAAACCACTCATCAAGAAAAAAATGTCGGCTTAACTGCTGTCTTTAAAAACTATCAAACTGTCGTTATTGACCGTCGCTTCTTGTTGTTTACATTAGCCGGTATTGCTATTATGACAGTGGAATTTCAACGCAATAACTATGTTTCTGTTCGATTGGCAGAAGAACTACAACAAATGGTGCTGCACTTTGGTTCTCTAGGCAGCATCACTTTAGACGGCGTAAAAATTCTTAGTCTGTTGACAGCAGTCAACACGATTATGATCGTCCTGTTCACAGCTCCTGTCGCCAGTTGGGTCAGCGGATGTTCACAAAAGCCGATTATGTATACTGGCTTTATTCTATTCAGCTTTGGTTATGCAGTTACGGCATTTTCCAATCAACTGCTGGTATTATTCATTGCTACGGTTGTTTTTTCTTTGGGAGAGCTGTTCTATGTTCCGACACGGCAAACCATTCTGGCTGAAATTATTGATAATTCCAAACGGGGAGCCTATGTAGCCTTTAACGGGATTATTTTCCAAGCTGGTAAAATTCTAGCCTCCCTTTCCTTAATGATTTCTCCGGCAATCGGAAAATATGGGATGGCTGCCTTGCTGATTTCACTAGGAATTGTAAGTATTATCCTGACAAACAGCTCATTAGCTGTTCAACCAAATCAGCCTCAGGAAACCTCCATTGACAATTAAAAGAAAAACGCAGTAGTTCACTGGATGCTGCAGTACCTGTCCCAGACTCATTGTGGTCACTACATATCCTGTTCAATAGCTGCGTTTTTTCATCTATTTTTATTCTGTTATGATTTGTAAATAGTCAGCTGGAATCCTATCACTCAGCCAAATCTCTTCCGGCTCGCGGTAAAATTTGATGCCATCTTGAAAAGCTGCTTCTGCATTCACTTTGAATAATACAGGAGAACGGTCTCTTCGTTTGCCTACTGCAACTGCTGTTTCTATATCTGAAGACAGATGGACATACTGACGTTCTTTTGGAATCAATCCTTGCTCCAAAATTGAAGCTGTAAAACGGTGGGCTGTTCCGTGATAGAGAAACTGCGGCGGAACAGCTGCTGTCTTTTCAATTTTCTTCTTAATGCTATGCCCGTAAATTGCTCTTATTTTTTCATCCTTGATTTCCCAGCGCTTTTTGTCACTTCTTGCTAAAAGAGACAGTAACAGCTCCTCTGTCAACCCAAGATTTTCCTTGCAATTCATCTTTTCAATAAACCTCTTAACTGCTACATAACCTTCTTCATCTAAAATCAGGTCAAACTCTTCCGGCTTGTGTCTCAAGGCATATGAAATTGTCTTACTAATTTTTTCTTCTTGTTTTGTCAGCATATTTTTCACTCCGCTATATTTTTTCTAAAACGATTGAACTGAAATCAGTCCTCCGTCGGATTAGATTTCTATTATATTATGTTACCATGTAATAGAATTAATTGTTAGGAGGGATATTATGAGTTGGTTATGGACATTAATCGTTGGAGCAATTATCGGTTCGATTGCCGGATCAGTAACAAGCAAGGATAGACCCAGCGGATGTATTTTTAATATTATCGCCGGCTTGATTGGTTCTTCAGTTGGTCAAGCATTATTTGGAGACTGGGGTCCTAGTTTAGCAGGAATGGCATTAGTACCTTCCATACTGGGTGCAGCAATTGTTGTTATTGTCGTTTCTTTCTTTACAGGTAAAAACTAATTTTGCTCATACTAAAAATAGACGCCTTAAAAACTGTTGCTAAAAACAGCTTTTGAGGCGTCTATTTGTTTTAGCATGATTTTTTCCTGCCTTATATTTCTATAGAGAAACTCTTTTGCTGGATTAGGCAAACACCATGTAGCTTTTTCTGATTCTATCTAAAACAATTTCTGGTCTGCTCTCTTTATTTTTATGAGCAGCCCGATGCTTTTCCAAATGTTCAGGCCGCTTTAACCAGGCTTGAAAATCCTTCTTATCCTGCCACTTTGAAACTAATGTGAATTCACACGTATCCTTTGTTTCCGCATACCAGCACTCACTGGAGAGACAGTTCTCCCATGCCTGCATTGAGGCAACATCTTTCTTTGTTTTATTCTCAAAGGTTTCTTTACCTTCCTTTTTTATGATAAATGCAACGGTTTGAACAAACATCTTTTTGCACTCCTCTCCTCAAATGATAATGATTATCATTATTAATTATACCGTAAGTTTTAATTTTATGTAAGTCTAATCAGCTAGAGAGACCATTAATAATTCTTTCCGCCACGATTTCAATTATCTGTTTATTATTGCTACTTTAAACTACATCAATCACCTACTTTTTACTTTCTGAAAATTATCTTATTCTAGACAAACAGAACAAACGTTCGTATAATGATTATAGATAAATACTTCTATTTATAGAAAGCGAGGAGACTGTCATGAATGAAAGAAGCTACGTAGGAACAGCAGACAAGATTCGGCTAATTTCAGCTTTTCCAAATATGCTTGTCCGCTTTACCCTACATACTAAAGGAGAAGATATTAATTGTTTAGTGGCCAAAAGAGATTTAGCTAATCTGATGTTATTTCTTGAAAATAACCACTTTGAGCTTTCAGTATTTGGTCATTACAATAGCCGGCAGCAGCTTGTGATTGAAAAATTCATTGTCAGAAATCCCAACTCTTTTATTCGTGAATTCGTCTCAAAGCCATTGAAAAGTATTGCTTAATTGAACTGCTTTTTAGAAATATCAACAGTGAAAAAGCCGTAAAAGAGTGACTATTGCTACTCTTTTACGGCTTTTCTTTAATATTTGTATATTCACTCTGCTTGTTCCAGCTCTACAGTTTCTGCGTTGTAGCAGTAAGTAGCAGCACCGCCATGATGAGCTTCCCCAACGAAGCTCATTCGATCTTCTCTATTCAGCCAGGCTTCCCGGAAAAGAAAAAATTCAGCATTTCCTATTTTTAATTCACTGATTTCGCCAGTTTTCAACTGCTCCAATAACTCTTCGTATTTATTTATCACCTTTTCACACTCGCTTTCTAAGAGATAATAGCATAGTTCTCCTTTGGAAAGTAGCTTGAAAAAGTTCTCTAAAAGACTGATTCAACGAATGGAGTGTTTATCAATGAAATGAGTTACTCATTCTAGTCAACAGCTCCATTTTTAACTATTTAGTTTTTATCCTATCTTTTACTATTAGATACACTTAAAGCCCCTTAGTCTAAAGTAAGCTTTTTACCATCTAAATACTTGAATAGAACATGTCTGCTTTGGATAATTTCTTCAAAAATTGATACAAGAACATTTATTTCTTTTTTGGGAGGTTCAGGATTATCGGTCTTTTTGACATCGATTTTTTTTGTATTTAAAAAGAACATAACTTTTAAAGAAGTTATTTCAAGAACAGAAACTTGTTCATACGTATATCGATAAGTAATATCTGAAAAGTGTCTTTTTACAGATTTTAGAAATGACTCTATTTGAACTTCATTGTTGTATATAAATATATTTATCCATTGGGATTCCTCACTTTTTATGCTATTGACCAACCTCTTAATATATAGGAAATTGTTATTAAACGGAGTAAGTCTGAAAAGCAAATTCGTATGGTTCACCATAAACTCAGTGTTATTATTTCCAGAAATCAACTGATACTCCTCTAAAGATAATTTTTGGAATAAGTATTTAGACATATCTTTAATTCTTTTTCCATTTAAATCAAATTTTATTCCCAGTACATTAACATATTTTGCATAGCTACTATTGTCTATCTCCATAATTGCTGTGTTGTAAGGAATAACAAAAGATAACTGTTTGCTTTCTTTATAGAAATCTATTAATTCGTCTTTCTTTTTCACCTCTTTAAAACTACTTACTATTTCATCAGAAAATGTCAGCATTCGATTCCATACATCCTCTGACTCAAACAATTTTTGTTCCTCTGACAATGCCAGCAATAATCTCCCAATAGCGATCGACCAACCTATATCCTCCCGCAGCTTCCCTTCATCTCGGTTCAGTTTAAACTCTCGGGTAACCGGATTATTTCTAGCTTGATAATCAATTTTTATTGTATCTGATTTAAGATTTACACTAAATATTCTATTGGGTAAAGCATTATCAGTATTAAATTTTTCCTCTATAGCCTTAGTCAAGCCTATAATACCGTAATTCATCATGTTATCATTACAAAATTTTATTATCTTCTTCAATTTTCTTTTTGGGTTAATATCATTTCCTTCGAAATACTGAATTATCTGTTTTTTCCCCTCCACATGTTTCAATGTGATATCAGGTAGTTTAGTTGTCATGGAAGAAAATACAATAGTTCTTAAAAACACGATAACTTCAATATAATTCTCTTCATTTAAAGATTGAAGAAATTCCTTATAAAATGTGTAATTCTTTTTAAATGTGTTGTGCATCGCTTCATCAAATGAATCCAGCATTTTGCAGTTGTCCTTAAATTTGCTTCTTGCCAATTGTACAGATATTTCAAAAATAAGACAAAGCTGTTCTTCATTTTTATTTACTCTTGAAAAGATGTAATCATATATATCCAAGTACTTTCGAGAATTATAAGCTAGATTATTAAACAACCAGCACAACTGTCCCAAATTTGTGAATATCGTCAGATATTCATGTACAACTTCATGTGCGATTATTGATAAGACTTCTTCTGGCTCAGCATCTGAATTAATAAAAATTGAATTATAATCATATACTCCACGCATCGTTCTATATGTCGCCATTGTTCCCTCCAAAACAAAAAATTTAACTGCTCTATTAAAACTAACAAAAGTAATCCTGTATTCTTTTCATTATATCATTTAATAATAAACAGACTTACGGTCACTTTAAAAAAATCTATCCACACTTTCTGCTAATTATCTTATGCTAGACAAAAGGAACGTACGTTCGTATAATGGAGATGAACTATTTACGGAGAGGATGGATTACCATGAGGTTTGACTATAGTAAAGAGCCCCGCAGGGATATTTTATGTATTGATGTAAAGTCCTTCTATGCTTCTGTTGAATGCGTTCAGCTGGGCTTAGACCCATTAAAAGCGATGCTGGTGGTGATGAGTAATGCTGAAAATGCCGGCGGTTTGATTCTCTCTGCCTCGCCAATGGCAAAGGAAAAGCTGGGGCTCTCAAATGTTATGCGAAAATGGGATTTACCTGATCATCCAGAGCTACGAATTGTGCCTCCTAGAATGCAGTTTTATATCGATGAAAATATGAAGATTAACAACATATACAAACAATATGTCGCAACTGAAGACATTCACGCCTACTCCATCGACGAATCCTTTCTTGATATTACAGCCAGTAAAAAGCTGTTTGGAAAAAACGCCTATGAACTGGCTGAAACAATCATGGCCCATATAAAAAAAGAAACCGGCTTAGCCGTTACTATTGGTGTCGGCGATAATCCGCTGCTGGCCAAAGTGGCGATGGATGTTGCAGCAAAACATAATGATTCCTATATCGCGGAATGGCGCTATGAGCAAGTCCCTGAAACGCTTTGGAAAATCAAATCGCTGACAAAAATGTGGGGGATTAACAGCCGAACCGCAAAACGCTTAGAAAAGCTGAATGTCCACTCAGTTTATGAGCTGGCTCATACAAACGAGTATGCCTTAAAGGATGAATTTGGTGTCATTGGACTTCAGCTTTATGCTCATGCTTGGGGGATTGACCGGACTAGATTAGCCGATTCTTATATTCCTGAGGAAAAATCTCTTAATAATAATCAAATTCTGTCTAGAGACTACCGCTTTCAACGTGAAATAGAAACGGTTTTACAGGAACTGACAGATCAGGTTGCAGCAAGACTACGGCAGCAGGACGCTCAGACTCAATGTGTGGCGCTTTACATAGGCTACTCCAGTTGGTACAGAAAACAAGGAAACAAAGGCTTTCACCATCAGATGAAAATTCCCGCAACCAACCGGTCCAAGCTTTTGAAGGAATATATTTTAGAAATTTTCAGGGAGCATTGGACTGGAATTGAAGTACGCCGTATTGGTGTTTCTTTCTCAAAGTTAACTTACACGAATGCGATTCAACTGGATCTGTTCCATAATCCCCAAGCTCCGGTCAATGACCACAAATTAGATAATTTGATTGATGCTATCCGAAAAAAATATGGGTTTACCGCTATTCTGCATGCAAACTCA
Source organism: Enterococcus sp. LJL128 (assembly GCF_056924295.1). NCBI lineage: Bacteria > Bacillati > Bacillota > Bacilli > Lactobacillales > Enterococcaceae > Enterococcus > Enterococcus sp. LJL128. Next base: position 36,887 of record NZ_JBXPBP010000018.1, read on the forward strand.
CTGCTGTCAGGAGGAACCGCTGTTAGTCGGGCTTCACTGATTGGCGGTCATGCTGGTGGGATGGATGGTTTAAGGAGTGAATACGATGCCAAAAAATACTGATTTAAACGACTTTTATTTTCAAGAATACAAAGATCGGGGAATGCTGAAATGGCAGGGAATGTATCTTTCAGAACATACAGCTGAGCTTACAAAAGAGCAGCAGAAAGAACAGCACATAATCAAAGGAAAGCCGGCTATGACTGAAACTGAAATTCAGGAAATTCTGACTGCTGCTTACAAATATCAGCAAACTATTGCGGTTCAACTGGACATGCGGGATACAGAAAATAATTATTTTGAAGATATCACTGGAATAATCAGCGGCTTTGATGAACTGGGATTATATATAGATACAACAAGTATTCCTTATGAGGCTATTCATCATGTGGAGATTATTCCCTTTAAAAAATGGAGTGAAGTTTAGAAGAAAAACAGCTTAAGTTTATTTATATTTCAAACTATTCTAATCTAATAGCAAAATCAAAAAAGAGAATGTGGCATCCATATGTCTCCATCCTCTAAAACCAAATAAGTAGTATTTTGAAAGCCATCTCTTCGAAATAAGGAGGGATCTGATTTCCAAAATCCTTTCTCTTATTCGTTTTTTTAGTAGTTTAGCTGGTTACTTTCTCGCTGCAGCTGACATTTATTAATAAAAAAATGAATGAGACACACGTAGTATGAATCACATTGAAGAACCAGTTATAAGAAGATTCACTTATCCTATAACTGGTTCTTTTCTATTTATTTCGTAATAGATTTAATTAATCGAGTCCGAAGCTCTCATTCTTCCTTTTCACAATTCGTTTGCTTCTACTATAAAGATACAATGAAACCAAAAATAAAATACATATTACTGGAGATATCATTATACCAAATATTGGTAATACCCAACCCCATGCTAAAAAATCACCTGTTAGTACTACAGTTAATGCACAGGGTATTACTATCAATGCTGCGTTTAATATTAATAATACTGAACTAACCTTTAATACGATTTTCACTTAACGCTTACTCCTTAATTTTGACTATAGTATGATGTTCATTTGTAAATCCTATCATCTTATTCATATAATTATTTTCTAAATCAAAATTAGTCTCTAAATTAGACCTTAAGCTTGATAGATATCTTCAACTTTCATGCTCTCCTGAACTCTTTGCACCGCTTCTTACTTATCTTTTGTAATGTTGAAGTACAGCTCTGTCAAATAAAAAACGCTTAAAATGAACTTACAGATCTTATTTGCTGTACAAAAAGCAAATCCACCCGTAACAGGTAGTTTTGCTCTTCTAATTACATTATTTAATAGTTAAAGCAACAGTTACTTTCTTTCCGCCATCTTTTGAAATAAAGGTAATCGTAGCTCTTCCAGCTTTGATTCCTGCTACTTCTCCATTTTCAGAAACAGTGGCGACTGCTGGATTAGAGCTTGTCCAAGTTCCTTTTTTATTAGAAGCATTTTGCGGTGTAAACACAGATGTGATTTGCTGCTGTTCACCAACCATAATCGTTTTTGAGGGAGTGCTCAATTTCACGCTTTTTACTGGTATTTCCTCTTGAACAGTAATTACACTCGATATTTTTTTCGCTCCATCTTCTGTCAAAACAGTAATAGTTGTTTTTCCTGAATTTTTAGCTTGTACAAGACCAGTTTCTGAGATTGTAGCAACTTCTGAATTTGAGCTCATCCAGCTCACTCGCTGATTCGAGGCATTTACTGGTGTGAGTGTGGGGATAAGCTGTTGTTCTGTCCCTACAATCATCGTCTTATTTGCTATAGTCAGCTTAATGCCTGTCACTGGACGTTCTTCTTTTACGGTAATGACAGCCGCTGCCTTTTTATTTCCATCCATTGTAAGCACAGTAATTGTCGTTTTTCCTGATTTTTTCGCTGTTATCCTCCCATACTTATCAATTTCAGCGACAGCTGAATCTGAACTTGTATAGGTTATTTCAGGATTGGAAGCATTGCTAGGTGATACAGTTGAAAATGCACGCTGTTCCGTTCCAACAATCATTGTTTTATTTGAGATTTCAAGTTTCACACTTTTTACTGGAATTACTTTATTCACTGTTATCGTACTGGTCGCTTGTTTCCCGCCATCTTCTGTTGTCGCTGTAATAGTTGCTGTCCCAGCTTTGATTCCCTTTACGGTTCCATCCGCACTGACTTCGACGATTTTAGGATTAGAGCTGCTCCAAGCTACCGTTTTATTTTTGGCAAAATCAGGGATTACAACTGCTGTCAACTGCTGACTTTCTCCTTCAAATAATTCTTTTTTCTCAGGAGTAATTTTCACTCCTGTTACAGCTGGGTCAACTGTATTAACCTCACAAACCGCACTCTTCTGATTTACACCTTGCCCTACTTTAACGGTAATTATATTTCTTCCTAATCGGTGTCCAGTATACACCCCATTCTGGTCTATCGTGCCGTAAGAACTGTTTGAAACTGACCAAATAAATACTTTATCAGTAGCGTTTTCCGGAGTTACAACTGGAGTCAGCGGAGTTGGTTCTCCTGCATAAACCTGAATTTTTTCAGGGACAAAGCTAATTTGTTCAACTGGAATAGCCGGAACAACAGTCACTGTTGCTTGACCGATTCGTTGTCCATCTTCCGATTCAGCAGTAATAACTGTTGTTCCCGGTTGATGGCCTGAGACAAGTATATTTCTCGATTCATTCTGTCCAACATTTAACGAGTTATCACTCACACTAGCTACACTTGGTTCTGAGCTACTTAGCTTAACATACTTATTCGTTGCATTTGTTGGTGTAATAGAAACTGCCATTTTCTCGGTTTCACCAACACCTACTTGCAGCACTTCTGGAGTTATGCTGATTTCTTCCACCGAAACTGGCGTCCCAAAGGCACTATAATGAGCAAAGGCGTAGCTCATTATACCGTTTGAATGATACGTGTTAAATCGAGCACCAGTATTTTTAGTTGTATATTCCTGCACATTAATCGCCATTGTTTGTTGATTATTTGGATTATAAATTGGTCCACCGCTAGAAACTGGTTTTGAATCTAAAATATAGTCAATTGTATCTTTGGATTCTTTCACAAGGGTACCTACCGTTTGGGTCAGCATTTTACCTTTTCCATCTGAATGATATCCGCTTAATGTATATGGGGCAGGTAATTCCTGAGTCAAACCAAACCAGCCATTTTTCTCTCCGGCTGGCTCTGACAGCTTAATCGCTCCCATATCATAATTTGGAGTGTAGTATTCCAGCCGCCCTCTGGGAACCATAAAAGTAGTTGATGTCACTTTTTTGTAGTTTCCTATATCATAGAGGTTGTTCTCTGTTCCTTCCTCAATCAGATATACATTAACTGATTGCGCCCAGCCGCCAAGGTCAGGTGCATATAAGCAATGCCCCGCAGTTAAAACAGTGTCAGCGGATACTAAAAATCCTGTTCCTTCAGCAGATGCCTTAGGAAATTTAATTTCCAAAAAAACAATTTTTCTGTACGAGGACTGTGTTACATCCTCAACAACTACACGATCATCCTCTCCAAAAATCTGACGTGGAGACTTTTGAACAGGCCAATTCCCTTCTGACGGGAAGGTTTCTAAAGGAATTTTCTTTTCATATTCCGTCAGATAATCTGTAGGGACCACCCGTCCATCGTTGTACACAATATCTGACGACTGATTGCTTCCTGCTTGTCCAACAATTGGCTGCAGAAATAACCCTATGACAACACAAAATAAACCTAGCCAACAATTCTTTTTCATTTCTCATTCCTCCTAAAAATTTGTCTATAAATGGTACTTATTTAGTATATCATGATTAAATGAGCCTAGGTCAATACCTTAAACACAATTTAAATATAGATATTTGAGTTATTTAGGCTTTTTCAGATTTCCAAACTTCTGTGGCATTAAGACTTGAAGAGATGGGACCATAATCAGATTTTCTTCTGACTATGGTCCCACCTCTATTTTATCCTAACAAACTCATTTTTAAGACACTACCAAACTCAAGATAAATAACACTAAACTAAACTTTCCAGAATCATTCTATATTCATTATTTGGGAATTTTAAATGAAGAAAGCTACTCTGCAAATAATATAGCTATTAACTGCTTTTCTTCCAATGTCAATGAAGTTTCCAGCAGCTCTTGTTGTTTCCCTTAAGGCTAGGTACGTCTTGTGTTTCAGTGTTGCGGATATGCCCTTGATTGTTATACACTTCAAAAATGACGATCTCATTTGATTCTTAGTTTGATTGTTGTTTTGAGAGTAAAAGACGAGTCTGGACCGTAAATACTGAGTCCAGACTCGTTTTAATTTTTTCCGTTTCTGTTTATTTAAAGAACAATTATGATCTCTTTTCTTTTGTATCTCAATGGATAACCATAAAGCAAAATTACTCCACTTGGAGTTTTACCAAATAACCAGCAAAATCATAATTTTTTTTATTTTTTTCGTATCCCGTCACTTTATTTGAAGTTCCTTCAAATAAAATATCTATTGGTACATATACATTTCTTTTTTCATCTATTTGATAAGTTAGATAAGTCTTATCAATTGAAACTATTTCTCCTCTTATCTCCTCATATTTCTCCAACTCATCTAAATGATTCTCCAAATAATAGTCAATATTAAAATTATCTAGAATTGTAGAATTATCATTTGTCCAATTTACTACTGTCCAGTTGACAATCTCATTCAGGCAAAATGGATTACCACAACATTGCATTTGCCAGTCAGCAACCCATATCACAACATGTTTCATCAATAATAGCCCCTCTCTGCTATAAACGCAAATACATCCTAATCTCCATTAGCGACGACAATATTGCCATTTTTAATCGTGTCATTTAAAAACTGAATTGTTTTATCTAAGCCAGGGTCATCCTCATCTTTGTAATTCAATAAAACTTGTTTTTCTTTGATTTCCATCAAAATTGGCAAGAGAATTTTTTGCTTTGGTATACTTAACACAGTATCACCATAAGGATCTAATTCAAATAATTTCTCAATATCATTGCTAAACAAATGCGTGCTTTGATAGACTAATTCCACAAAATTTTCATCTAAAACTGAAAAATCTGATTGAAAGCACATCTTGCCATCTTTACCTTGGTTAAAAAATGCTATTCCCATTTCCGTCACTCCTTACTCTATTTAAGGGGTGCTTCCTTTAAACTACGCTCATTCGCTTCCTCAAAGGTTAGAGAAAGTATCGATTTATGCTTTTTCTCAAACTCAGCAACTGACTGCCAAGTTCTCATCTCATCTTCACTGATTCTGCCACCTAATTCTTTAGCCAGCTCTAGGACAACAATATACATCGCCCGCTTATCTACAGTCATAAGTTTAATATGTGTGGAAACAAATTCAATGATATTGCTATCTTTTAAAGGATTTATTTCAATGTATTCAAAATAAATTTTAGTTTTGACTTCACTCCACTTTCCATCATTAAGCCATTTATCGAGAGATACAGCCAATTTAAATTCATTCTGCAAACTTTCATCATTTCCAGCATGGGATATTTCAAGCTCTTTACCTTTTTTTCTTTAAACCACATTTTTTCAGCTAATTCTCTATATCCAAAAGAAGTCCTCTTTCCATTTGTTTCAACATAAATTCTCATTTTTTCACCTCTATTTTGCTTTCAACCAAACCCACGCTCGGTAAATGTTATCTACTAATTCGACAGATTTTCCTTTATCCATTCCTTTTTAAGAAGAGCTGTTCATCTATTATCATTGTCTCATTCTAGACTAACGGTATAATTTTATTCTAACATATAGATTTTTAAAAATAGTTAATTATCATAAAAATATTTTTTAGATTTTTAACATAATAACATAAATTTAATAGCGATAGACAATCCCGCTTTCGTTAAAAAGATTTTAAATTGCTTTTTTATATTTTATGTACAAGCCCGTCTCCATTTCAGGTATACATCATTACTTTTTTACTATAAGCAGAGTACACAACTAAGCTTTTCTTTATCGAAGAACGCCGTTTTCAAGTCTACATTCTTAATTAGAAAAAGGTGTTAATGATTCTCTTTATCATTTAAATACTCCCATTTTTATTCATTGATACTTAGTGGTATGCTGAGCTTGAAGATAGCTCTTCTGTAGGAATATTTGGTCTGGATAGCTTTAGCTTTTTCTTAATTTCTTGTAGTAATCTACGACTTCAAACCGATTAGCTGCTTTTCCAAATAATGAAGAACTGTTTTTAATACATATAAAAATGATGGGGTGAAAATATGAGTAATTTGAAAAAGCTGATTCTCGTTGCTTTAGTCGGTATTATTTCTCTTTTTGCAGAATTCGTTCTGCATCAGCCTGCAATTGCTTTCTGGCTGATTGTTGTTGTCGGCGGTATTACTACTGTTTCAATGCTAATTGGCATGATTGAAACCTTGAAGTCCGGCAAATACGGGATAGATATTTTGGCTATTACTGCAATTGTAGCTACCCTGCTGGTAGGAGAATATTGGGCAAGTTTGATGGTCTTAATCATGCTGACAGGTGGAGACAGCCTAGAAGATTATGCTAGCCGACAGGCAGGGCGTGAACTGAAATCACTGTTGGATAATTCCCCACAAACAGCTCATAGACTAATCAATGAAGCTATCGAAGATGTCTCAGTTGAGGCCGTACGTATCAATGACTTACTTTTAGTTAAGCCTGGTGAGATTGTTCCCGTTGATGGGAAAATAGTTACCAGTGAAACAACGGTGGATGAATCTTCGTTAACGGGTGAATCAAAGCCTATTGAAAAGAAGGTTCACGATTTACTTATGTCCGGCTCGATTAACGGTGATGCCGCAATTCATGTCAAAGTCGTACGAGAAGCCACCGATAGTCAATATCAGACCTTAGTAAAGCTGGTCAAAGAGTCTGAAGCTAAGCCGGCTCACTTTGTCAGACTGGCAGACCGCTACGCCGTGCCTTTCACTTTAATTTCTTATGTCATCGGTGGAGTAGCCTGGTTCCTCTCTAAAGACCCCGTTCGCTTTGCAGAAGTCTTAGTCGTCGCCTCTCCTTGCCCATTGATTTTAGCAGCACCAGTTGCTCTAGTTGCAGGTATGAGCCGTTCCAGCAAGAATGGTATCGTGGTAAAAACGGGTACGACTATCGAAAAATTAGCATCAGCAAAGAGCATCGCTTTTGATAAAACTGGAACATTGACCGAAGGCAGATTATCCGTTGCTGAAGTTCATGTTGAACAACCCGAGTATTCTCAAAAAGAGCTGCTGCAGTATGCTGCCAGTGCTGAGCAGGAATCTACTCATATTTTGGCTCGTTCTCTGATTGCCTATGCAAAGGAAAAAAATATAGCACTAATGCCTGTAAAGAATTTAGAAGAAGTAACTGGTATGGGAATTCAAGCAGTTGTTGCTGGTATTTCCATCCGAGTTGGAAAAAATCATTTTGCCGGTCGAGAAACAGGAATAGCATCAGAACAGACCATAGTCTATATTTCATTAAATGAGCAGTACGTTGGGTATATCGCCTTTAAAGATATTGTCCGTCCGGAATCTAAGCAGACTGTTGCACAGCTTTCAAAATTAGGTGTTGTAAAAACAATTATGCTAACTGGCGATCAGTTGTCCATTGCCAAGCAAATTGCTGATCAAGTAGGCATTTCTGAGGTCCATGCCAACTGTTTGCCGGAAGAAAAAATTCAAGTGCTCAAGAATGTATCCCAAACTGAGCGCCCAATCATTATGGTAGGCGACGGAGTAAACGATGCGCCTGCTTTAGCAATAGCAGATATTGGTATTGCTATGGGGGCCCATGGCTCAACCGTCGCTAGCGAAAGTGCAGATGCAGTTATCCTAAAGGATGACTTAACCCGAGTATCAGAGGCTGTCCGCTTATCACAAAACACGATGAAAATTGCCCGCCAGTCTGTTTTAATTGGCTTGATTATTTGTATTATTTTGATGCTGGTCGCAAGTACAGGCATAATTCCTGCTCTAATTGGAGCCATACTTCAAGAGGTCGTCGATACTGTGTCAATTTTATCCGCATTACGTGCTAGAAAATAGTACGCTGCTTTATACAGCAGGCCTGAAAGACTAATTGATTTCATAAAAAAATTAGTAGAAAATAGCTACTCCTTCCATAATAAAAACCGCAGAAAGAGAAGCAATATCCTCTTGTTTTCAAGAGAATATTCATTCTATTCCTGCGTTTTTTCATATCGCTGCAGCTCTAGATATATTAAGAGCAATTATTTTCATTACTTATAAATAAAAAATGATGTTCAAATCCTTCTTCTGAAGATACAATAGTCATCTCATTAACAAGACTATCCTACTTTTTTCTATTTCTGCAAATCTTTTCCTCGCAGTAAAAGATACTTGTGTATTTTACTAGTGAGACCCTCAAATATACGCTGGAAAAAGGCTGTATAATTTAAAAGAGCAACCAGTAAAACAAGATTTATAAATGTGGCAGCTCCTATATTAAATATCTCTTTGCCTGCAATCAATGCCGCAAAGAAAACGAACTGGGTGCACAGGAATATTGCCGTTCGATAATTATTAACCGGCGGATAAATTTTTTTCTGAACAACTCTGTAGTTCCATGCAGTAAAAATCATGCACATCAGTGCCAACGCCTGACCACTACTTCCTAAGAAATGCCCAATATTAATAATTAACAATGTACCCAACGCAATCGTACAGGCTGGGGGAAAGGCTTTTGTGAATATCTCTTCCAAAAACTTAACTCGTACTTTGTTGAAATCTGCTTCAAGGTTAAGAAAAAAGGTTGGAATTCCCACAAAGCAGGCATTTATGATTGTTAACTGAATCGGCTCAAAAGGATAAACCGACCCAATCAATAGGGTACCCATTGTAATTAAAATAGAATAGAGTACTTGAACTAAAACTAAGGAGCCTGAACGTGTGATATTGTTAATCACCCGCCGGCCTTCATCCATCACTGCAGGCATTGCTTCAAATTGATTTTCCAATAAGACTAGGTTTGAGGTCTGCCTTGCTGCATCCACTCCTGAAGCCATTGCAATAGAACAATCTGCTTCCTTTAAAGCCAAAACATCATTCACACCGTCGCCAGTCATTGCTACTGTATGCCCTAATTCTTTTAACAGGATAATCATTTCCTTTTTCTGCTGAGGGGACACTCGCCCGAAAATCTGATATTTCTCTACAGCTGTTTTCAATTCTTCTTTAGAGGAGATAGCCGAAACATCTACATAGGCATCCGCTCCAGGTAAGTCCACTCTCTTAGCAATTTGAGAAACGGTAACTGGGTCATCACCTGAGATAATTTTACACTGCACCTCTTGGTTATCAAAGTAGCTAAGAATTTCTTTCGCATTTTCGCGAATTGTATCTGATAGAAGAAAAAGAGCAACAGCAGTCATATCCTCAGGCAGCTGATTATTTTCAAATGCCGTAGAGCTGTGTCCTAAAACAATTACACGATAGCCTTCTTCCGCATAGCTTCTTTCCTGACTCAGCAGCTCTTCATGACCATGTAAAAATAGAAACGAAGCCGCCCCCAGATAATAGGTTCCTTGTTCTTTAAAGGAGACTGTACTAAATTTACGCTCGGATGAAAAAGGAGTGACGGCCATTGATTCAAAAGTGTTCTTTGCTGAGAAAAACTCTCGTAACGCTACAGCTGTTGGATTTTTATCAGGTAAATAAGTCATCATATTTCCCATAATTTCATGGACTGCTTCTTCAGACTCAAACGAAACCATTTCTTCCACTGTCATTTTACCTTCGGTAATCGTACCAGTCTTATCTAAACAAAGAACATCCACTCGTGCCAATGCATCGATACAGTTAAGCTCTTGTACGAGCACCTTTTTTCTGGCAAGATAAACAGCACTAATCGTTAAGGTGACACTCGTTAACAAGAAGAGCCCCTCTGGAAACATACCTACAGCTGCCGCAACAGTATGCAAAATCGCATAGTCTACCGTAGCATGTGAAAAAAAATACTGTTTCAAAAAAAGCAAGCTGCATAACGGAATCAGCAGCATGCTGACCCATTTGATTATTTTGTTTAATCCGCCTTGAATGAGATAGGTTTTCTTTTTGATTGTTTTTGCTTCTTTAGTGATTTTTTGAATATAATTATCTTCACCGACACGAATTACCTGACATACAGCACTACCAGATGTCACAAAGCTGCCGGAAAACAGCTCAGCATTTTTCTCTTTGTAAACACTATCCGCCTCGCCAGTCAGCAACGATTCATTCACTTCTAGCGTTCCCTCAAAAATTCTGGCATCCGTTGGTATTTGATCTCCGTTTTCAAGAAAAAGATAGTCATCTATCACTAGTTGATTGATGGAGATTGTCTGTAATCTATTGTCTCGATAGACTTGGGCAGTAGACACTTTTATAAGGGCCAGCTTATCCAATGTCCGTTTTGCCCGAATTTCCTGAAACAGATTGATAACAACATTGCTCAGCACCACAAATACAAACAGGCCATTTTGATAAGAACCTGTAAGAAAAACGAGGAAAAAAAGCATTGTATTAACTATATTAAAAAAAGTAAATATATTTGAAAAGAAAATCGTTTTATAAGAACGAGATGTATTTTTTTTCACTTTATTTACTTGCCCATTTTGTATTCGCAGATTTACTTCCTGCGTCGTCAAACCGTATGAAACATCATTAGCCATCTATCATCGTCCTTCCAATTATGCCCTTAGGCTCTATAATAAATGAGATACCGCTAAAAAAACATGCGGCTTTAGTCTTAAATTTTATGTACTCCTTATCACCATTTATGCATAGCTTACTGTTTCTCTCTAGGCAACCATTTAGCTTTTAATCAACTCAGTAAAGCCTAGTCTACAAGCGGGTGCTGATAAAAAATACTTTTTCTGATTAACCATGCACTTATCATAAAGACTAGCTTTTTTAATTAATCTAGTTATTAACTGGAAAATAGTCTCAGTCTCTTTTTTTAGAAATAAATACTTCTAAACCCTAAGTCTACCATTGCCAATTACACTTTGCCATAAATTAATTTTATAGTTATTCCATTATTGGCTTTTGTAATACTTGATTTCATTCTATTTTTAACAAATAAGGCGTAGAACTTGGGGAAATACGAAAAAAAGCTTAAAGGTTTCCCTCTAAGCTTTTTCATTTATTCACAATAGAACGCCTGATCCTTAGCCAAATAGAATGGTCTTAAATAGGCAACTGTATTTGATAACGGCAATATTTCCTCGCTCAGCTGTATATTCAAGACTTCTTTAATATACTTTCTTCTTGTAAAGATTCGTTGCCACAGCTCTGGATACTGTTCTTGGATTTCTTGCTGCAGTTTATCATCCGCCAATGCCACACACTCTTCGGCACTCACCCCGGTATACCCAGTAATAGAAGGAATGATGTCAATTTGTAAAATCATTCCGCTTTTTAATAACTCATTTGATTCACTATAAATCGGCGAAGACATCCATTCTTCATCAGCTACTAAATGCCCTGGGTTTAAGTGCCAATGATACATTTCTTTTGGAAATACGTCTTCAATGGCTTGATAAATCTGTTTCCCCTTGATACCCGATTTTACAGTTTCCAGCCAAGTAGCAACTGCATTAAAGTATGGCTTAGCCACCCGTTCTAAATAGTCGCTTTGTTCCACTGGCAGTTCACTTTCACTAGAGATAACAAACCCTGTTCTACTAGATAAACCGCCTTTGAAGGCTGTTGTTAAGGATAAAGGATCTCCCTTTTTAACTTGCTTGTAGGTTGGATAGATTACCCCACTCTCGAACCGCTGTCCAGTTGCCGCAATGGTTACAACTGTATTGTATTGACCTTCTGCAGCTAATAGATTGCCTAACTCAGCTTCTTTTATGCCAGGTTCTACAGCATCCATAGCTGTTAAAATACAGTTGGATGCTAAGTTAGCACCATATTCATAATGAGCAATCTCGTTTGCATTATTTGTCGTTCGAGTACCGTTCTCTCCGCCAATCAAAAGATGAGCCGCATTTTCCAAAACAGCTGTCGAATCGATGCTTTCTTTAATCGCTGCTACAATAAAATAAGGAATATCAAAATAAACAGCCGGATTGGTATTCTTTGGTGTAAACATCTTCCAGCCAATCAACCCAATTTTCTTCATGTTATTAAATCCAAGCTCGTCAAAAAGCGTTTCTAATGGTTGTTCATTATCCATAGGCTGATTTGGCAGGGAGAAGAACGGACTGTGTTTTAAGGTCACCGGAATTCGAGAAAATTTTGCCATTTTTAGATTCTCATTGCCTAAAATCACGGTAGCGTTCCCTGTATTCTCTAGAACCAGTAATCCTTCTTCAAAACGCGGGATAAATCCCGTTAAATATTCAAAATTCCCCCCATGTTCTTTATCCGCATAAATAACTAGAGTATCGTAGCCCTCTTCGTTCATTCTGCTAATTACTTTCTCTTTACGTTCTGCCATGGTTGTATTTGATAATATTGTTGGAGCTACACCCTCATGTTTTTTAGGTGCTGTTATTTCCTTTAATTTAACTGTTTTGTTTACCATTCCAAATCTCCTTCGTTAATGTTCTGTTAAAACAAGCACAACATTTTTTTCATTCAAAGCTTGTATAAACTCTTGATCAGGCTCCATATCTGTAATTAAGTAATCAATATCAGATAATTCACAGACCTTAAAAAAGCCTGTCGTGTCAATTTTTGTATGGTCAGCTACAGCAATTACTTTGGCTGCCTGCAGAGCCATCTGACGTTTTACAAGTCCTTCTTCTTCCGTGTGAATAAATAGACCCTTACCAGATATTGCAAACACACCTAAAAGTGTATAGTCTGCATTATACTGTTCTAGCTTTTGAATTGTTTCACTCCCATATAAGAATAGTTGTTCCTTATGGAGCTTTCCAGGCAAAAGAGTCACTTCACCTTTCTTATTTTTCGCCAAAAGCTTGGCGTGAGTTAGTGAGTTAGTAATTGCATAAATATTTTTGTCTTGCAATTGAGGAATAGCCGCTTCCACAGTTGTCGAGGAATCAAAGATAACGCTGGAATTATCCTTAATAAGCTCTGCAGCTTTTTGCGCTATTTTTTCTTTAATTAAGTGAAACTTTTCTGAGCGTTGATCATAATTAAAAATCATTGCCTCCCGGTTGTTTAGAACCGCACCACCGTGCGTTCTTTTCACGACATTTTGCTTCTCTAATTTAATTAAATCCCGCCGGACAGTATCTTTAGATACTTTAAGTTCCTCTACAAGCTTTTCAATCGTGGCACTTTTATGTTCCTCTAATACACTTTTAATTCTTTCTAATCGTTCTTCAATCAGCATGTTTTTCTCTCCTCGTTAATTAACGATAACACTGATTGCATTTTTTTGCAATATAAAGCAAAAACATTTTAAAAGTAATTATATTATCGCAAAAAAATGCAATTCCGTTTTATAGTGAGCTTCCCTATTCTTATTCTTCATTTACGAAAGTTTTAGCCATTAACAATTATAATTTTTTTCAGACACATTCCAAAACTTAGAATATATTTGACTACACTTGATGTTCCCAGCATAAATAAAAAGACCACTTCCAAAAATTTAGCCTTTTAGACTAACTTTTGAAGGTGGTCTTATACTGTTGAAAAACTGACTCAATCAGTGAGTTTAGAAAACCTAAATGGAAAAAGTACCCTAAGACTCCAGGGGTTTCATTCACTACTTTCGTGTAAACAACTTGGTCTTTACCAACATTTACCCAAACGGTTTGTTTTCCGTCTTCTCCCAATGCAGATTGCCCAATTAGCACTTTTGCTTCGTTGTAAATTTCGATTGATGTAGCTGAGCCGCTTGAAGAAAGACTTACTTTTAACGCCTTGATTGAAACGGTTGAAGGTGTTCTATACGCTTTATAATAAGCAATTGGATGACGCTCATTAAATGTTGCGCCAAATCCGGAAAGGTACCCTGTGGAAGGTATTGAACTATGACTTAGACTTAATGTTTCAACTCCATATTCCTTCGTTGCATCAAACGGATCCTGTATTTTGATTTCATATATTTTATCCGCAACATAATTATTAACCATGGTACTACTTTCAACCCTTATAAAATAAGCTTTACCAGCTTCCAAATCATAAGCTGGGCCATTTACAAATGTCGCTGGATGTGATTTCTTTTGAACACCATTTTCATCAAAAACCTGAATACCGCCAGTAACTATTATTTTATATGCACCATCATAAGCCGGACGAATCTTAAACATGTCGACATCAGATTTGCTGTCACGATTGTTTTCACCTCTAAGAACTGATGAATCGCCAATGTCTGTTGCTGTTTCAAACATATTTCCATGGTCGTCTACTGACTTGTTCGTGGTTCGCTAACCAGCGCATAGGTAGCTGTCATCCAACAGAAATTCCATTTTCTGACCAGAAAAGACACGCTGAGTATACGCATACAGAATAATTTTTAATAGCATCTTCGGGTGGTAGGCCGGTCGGCCTAATTGCTCTTCTAGTTTATTAAAGAGTGTTTGCGGCATGGCTTCGACTAAGGCATTAACCGCAAAAGCGACGTCCGTTTCAGGAATAAACTGTTCCAACTCTAATGGTAAAATCGTTTGATTAATGGTATAATTTTTAAACATAAAAGCACGCTCCTTTTGATTGGGTTTAGGCACTTTAATCATACAAGGCTGTGTGCTTTTTGTGTACCCTAAAATTAAAAAAGTAGGACAATAATCAGATTTTCTTCTGACTATTGCCCCACTCTCGTTACTTGAGTTACGTACTATTACTCACTCTTTATCGAAAAAATATGAATAAATTTTATTTTGTGTTAATTGACTGTCACGAAGAGGATGACTGCTTTTTCGCCTGTTTTTCCAAACGTTCACATTCAGCAACAACTTCCCTAAAACAGGTCGCTTTAGCTTCATATAGTTTGATCGTACGCCCAAAGAAAATTAATGACTGAATCCTCTTCTGAAGAAAAGCTTTTAACTTCTGATCAGCTGCTTCATATGCAGCTTCTAACTCATTCAATTTAGTTAATGTCATCCTGTCCCCCCCTATACTTAAGAAAAGTTAACTACAAATACAATCATAACATTATCTTATATATAACAAAAATATATTTTAAATATTTATTTTTATTCATGATAGATTCGTTTTTTCATTGATTTAAAAAATAAAAAATGATGAACTTTGCTTAAGCATATCTAAATGAATTGCCTTTGAGAAGTTAATAAATGAGAAATAACCTCAAACGTATTACAATGAGAATAATCATCGGATACAGGAGGCTTAATCATGAAACATTTAAAAAAATATGGTTTTTATTTATTACTCATAGCTGTTGCCAGCGAACTAATCTTTCCAATTATTTTAGCAGCCTTTTATCCGAACTATGATTCGTTTACTATGCTAATCAGTGCATTCGGCGAAAATGGCAGTCCTACAAAAATGGCCTTTAAGATTTGGGCAATCATAGATGGTTTACTGCTGTTACTGACTATTCCTGCATTCTATGAACGGTTTAAGGTTACCAACCGTTCCCTTGCAAAGTGGTTGGGAATTATGTTGGCTGTTTTCAGTACTGGAGACTGCATACTTACCGGGATTTTCGACCGGTCGGCGGCAACAACTATTGGCGGCGAAATTGAAGAGATGATTCATGACTACGCTTCTGGCGCAGGTTTTCTTGCCTTACTAATCGGTACCTTTATTCTAATCCGGCTGTATTCTCTAGAGATGAATCGCTTTATGGTTGTAGTTCTATTCATCACTTTTCTTATTTCATCCGTTTTTATGCTGTTGTTTGCTGCACCTAAAATTCCCTTCCTGCTTCAGCTGCATATCCCTTATCGAGGCTTGTGGCAGCGGACTAATCTATTTTTCCTCTATCTACCTTTTGTTTTGGTTGCTATACAGCACCAGAACGTTTATAGAAAAAATCAGTAGAATATGCTAAAAACGCAACAGCTCAAATCATTCCAGCTTATCATCAAAGTGGGCTCTTAAGGCCTCCAAAAAAAAATTGCTGTGCTCCTATTTTCCAAGTATCATTGCTGTTAGGTTTAAAGACATAATGAATAATTGTAAATTTTCTTGCTCATTTCTAGTCATGCTAGACTTCCTCTAACTATTTATTAGACAAAAAAAGACTATCTCCGAAGAGATAGCCTAAAAGGAGTATTACTCAATTAAGAGTAAAATGAAAAATAAAAAGGTTGTTGTTGGTAGTTATTATAATACTTAAATCCTGCTTTTTTGTCAACTAATATCCTTTTTAATAGATACTAATCTGCTTTCACTTTAAATATCTATCAACCGTTATCCTGAAAAATCAGCTTTAAATCTTTATAATTTCAAAAAATATAACGGGTGGCATAGTCCCGTCGGCTCATAAAATTCAGTTTTCTCAAATACAAAACCTAGTTTGTTTAACAGTTTTTTCGAACCAGTATTTGCTGGATGATGACCAGCAAATACTTGATTCAGCATAAAAAAAGAGGCAGCCTGCTGAATCACTTCCCGCAAGGCTTCTTCTGCGAACCCTTGTCCCCAAAATTCTTCTTTTAAATGAACCCCTATTTCTGCAGCGTTACCTTCTTTTGCATACGGACGAAGTCCAGCACAGCCAATAAATGCTTCATTACGTTTAAGAAATATCGGCCAGTACTGATAGCCGTAAGCTTTCTGATTTTCTATCTCCTTTGCTAACCGTTCCTTAATCTGAGCGTCAGACATTCCTTCTTTCGTAATATACTGAACAACCCTTTGATTTCCCCAAAGAGAGACAGCCAGTTCACTATCCTTTTCCTGCCAATGAGAAAAATAAATCCGCTCTGTTTCAAAAATGCCTCTTCTCAATATACCACTCCTCTATTCATCCGTCCTCTTGATTATAGCAAAGGCTTCGTGCTAGGCAAGCAACAGTAACAGATTATAAAGACACTGTCTTTTAAAGTTTAAATCAGCCTATATCTAAAAAATAAGAAAGAACTCACAAAAATCTAGAGAACAATTTTTGTAAATCCTTCTTATTTCTTCAAAGCTTCTCACTGCAGCTTAATTTCTTTATAGCCCTTTATATTTTCTAATATTGGCTACAATGGCTTAGACATGCAGCAATCATTGCTGCTTCCCTAAACCACCCTATTATTCTAGTTTTTAATCTTCTAAAGCTACATTTTTCAATGTTAATGGTGCACCAAACGTATGGTAATTCAACCCTTTAATTTTTGGATTTTGTAAGACAGACTGCTGGTTTTGACTGATAATAATCATCCCGGCTGTTTCTTCAATTACCAATTTTTCAGCAGCAATCAGTGTCTCCCAGCGTTTTTCCGGCTCCAATGCATATTTCTCTGAAGCATCATCTAAAAGCTGATCATAGGTTGGATTTGAATAGTTGCGGTCATTTCCGCTATATAACATTTTTAGAGTAGAAATTGGATCTTTATAATCAGGAGTCCAATAAATCAGAAACATGTCATAGTCGCTTTCTCTCCCAAAGTTCAAGGCCGTTTCTGTCGGCAGCGCCTTCACATCGATTGTCAGCCCTGGAAACAGCTCCTGTAGCGTTCCCTGAATACTTTCTCCCATCTTCTTGTAAGAGCCGTCATCAGTCACCATAAGCTCTATTTTAACCTTCTCACCTAACTCAGCCTGTGCCTTTTTCCAATACTCATCAGCAGCTTCTTTATCATAGGTCATTAAATCACCAGCTTCTTCCCGGAAATCCTGACCAGTTGCCGGATTTGATACAAAGCCTTCTGTTACTGCACCGTATAATGGTTTGGAACCGTCCGCAATGATGTTATTAACAAGCGTTTCTTTATCAATTCCCAAGGCGATAGCTTTTCTCAGATTTTCATTTTTTAATGGGGTATCTTTACCGTCACGTGTTTGATTTAAACGAATGTAATTCATCGTAGCTGTTGGATATGAATGAAAATCCTCATTATTTTGATTCTGTTTCGCAATCTCGCCTGTGATTGTGGCAACATCCAGTTGTCCATCTTCAAACAAATTAAGTGCAGTGGATGCTTCCTTCACCACTTCATAGTGAATCTTATCAGATTTGACATTTTCCTTATCCCAGTACTTATCATTTTTAACCAAATCCCAGCTTAAATCTGTTTGCTTCCAGTTTTCCACAAGGAACGGACCATTGTATACAACAGTATCACTAGCCGTTCCATAGTCGTCGCCCTGCTCCTCTACAACCTTTTGATTTTGCGGGAAGAAGGTAGGAAACGCCAACAGCGAAGTGAAATATGGTTTAGCATCCGTTAGTTTAATTTCCAAGGTATAGTCATCCAGTGCTTTTACACCCAGCTCTTTCGGTTTTTTCTCGCCGTTGGAAATTTCCCCGCCATTTTGAATCGTTTCAACAATTAAGAAGCTGTAAACCAAGCCATTAGCAGGATCAATCATTTTTTTCCAGGCAAACTCAAAATCATGAGCGGTCACTGGGTCATCATTGCTCCAAACAGCATCTTCTCTTAGTTTAATCGTATATGTTTTGCCATCCTCTGATATTTCCGGCAGCTCTTTTGCGACTGCTGGAATAATCTCATCCTCTTCATCCAATGCATACAGTCCTTCAAAAGCTGCAGTCTGTACAATTGCATCAGGAAAATCCAGCATCACTGAAGTATTTAGTGTTGTCAGCTCAGATGCAGACATTAACTGCATCGGCTGCTCTTCACTTTTTTTCTGCCCTCCGCCGGAACAAGCAGTCAATATAATTCCTGCTGTTATCAAGCCTGTCATTAGTTTAATTACTTTTTTCATCCCATTCTCCCTTTACCTTCTTTATTTTTTTGCTTAGTCCCGTTCCACAAGCATCCAAACAACAACTGCCGGATCTGTCCCATCGTTGTAGTTAATATGCCCTTCACCAGCTTCAATCAACTGAGCATCACCTGGTTTGCCCACAAGATCCTGCCCGTCCTCTAAAATAGTATGTGCTTCTCCTGAAATAACATATGAATACTCATCCTGATCATGACGGGAAAAACCCTCTAATGGACGCTTTTCACCCGGTAATAACGTAATAACACCCATCTGAACTTTTTTATTTGGCTGATTCTCCTGATCAAAAAAAATAGTCATTTCCTGTGGTAAGGTTGGCTTTATTATCATGGCTTTCTCCCCTTTTCTAACATTTTTGTGAGATAGTATTTATTATTGCTTTAATAACATTATAAGTCAATCTTTTTTTAGAAAATTCAGAATTTTTAATCATTAATTTTCTCTTTAAAAAATCCTCTGACAGCTGTTTTTCTGTCAGAGGATTTTAGAAGTATTTTATTCTTGTCCTTTTTCTACATAGCTAAGATCGTTGACTTTATCCAGTGTGTATTTGCCGTCTTTATACTTGATTGTGCAGACACTCGCGTTTTTTAGTCCGCCTTCAGGAATCTTGAAGTCATCAAACAATGTATCCAGTAAAGCTGAAATACTTAGTCCGTGAGAAACCACAAGAACATCGCCGCTGCCTTCTTTTTTCATCTCTGCTGCAACTAAATCATCCAAACCAGCAGTTAAACGGTTGGTAATTGTCTCATAATCCTCTGCCGGCCAATTCACACCTTCTTCATCCCGACCTTCATCCAGCTTAGCTACGCTATTAGCAAAGGATTCCGGTGTCATGTTTTTCATGAATTCTTCTAATGTAACGCCTTGGTCATCAGCAATATCCTGCCACATCGTGTGGTTTAAATCGCCTTCGTACGTACCGAAGTTAAACTCTCTGAAGCGTTCATCCGTAGCAAGCTGAAGCTCAGACGCTGTTTTATTTTCTGCAAGAATCAACTTTGCTGTCTGCATTGCCCGGCCGCTGTCGCTGCTGTAAGCACTCTGAAAATCAACATCTTTTAAACCGATTCCTGCTGCCGTTACGACTTCTTCACCAGCCGGCGTCAGAACAGCATCAGACCAGCCCTGAACTCTATCTGTTGTATTCAGCATTGTCTTTCCATGACGAACAACATAGATTGTCAGTTCTTCCGGCTTCTCAGCCTTTGCTTCTGTCTTTTCTTCAGCTGCTTTACTGCCGCAGCCTGCCATAATCAGTACACTCAAACTTAAAACACCAATTGCTTTTATAAATTTCTTCACTTTTTTCACTCCTAATCTTGTCTATTATTTCTCTAGATTTTCCCCGTTACTTTGAATGACTTGCTTGTACCAATCAAAAGATTTTTTCTTAGTCCGTTTTAAGGTCCCATTGCCTTCGTCATCCATATCTACATAAATAAAGCCATAGCGTTTCTTCATTTCACCAGTTCCAGCGCTGACTAAATCAATACAACCCCATGGTGTATAGCCTAGTAAGTCTACTCCATCCAGCTCAATAGCATCCTTCATCGCTTGGATGTGTTTCTGGAAATAATCGATCCGGTAGTCATCTTGAACGGAGCCGTCTGCTTCGAGCTGGTCAACAGCCCCAAAGCCGTTTTCAACAACGAACAAAGGTACATTGTAGCGGTCATAAAGCTTGCTCAATGAAATTCTCAGACCCAAAGGATCGACAGCCCAGCCCCAGTCTGATTCTTCCAAGTAAGGATTTTTAACAGCCGGCATTTGATTACCCCCGACATATTTCACATCCTTAGGATCAGCAGAGGATACTGTAGACATATAATAACTAAAACCAATATAATCAACTGTCCCAGCTTTGATAATTTCATCATCTCCAGGTTCCTTCTTGATGACAATCCCATTTCTTTCAAATTCTTTTAGCTTATGTGCTGGATAATATCCCTTCACCTGAACATCGATATAAAACTCCTGCTCTCGATTAAACTGTAATGCTTCCATCACATCCTCTGGCTTACAAGACATTGGATAGCTTGGAATATAGGCAACCATCATACCAATCTGAAAATCAGGATTAATATCGTGTCCCAGCTGTACTGCTTTTCCACTTGCTACAAATAAGTGATGAGCTGCCTGATATTTCGATTGTCCGTCATTCTTATGAATACCAATTTGTGTCCAGCTTCTTAAAAAGTTAATTTCGTTAAACGTCATCCAGTATTTGACTTTATCCTTATAGCGTTTAAATATGGTTTCACAGAAAAACAGGAAGTAATCAATAACCTTTCTATTGGACCAGCCATCCAGCTCATCTGCAAGATACATCGGAATATCAAAATGATTAATTGTGACTACTGGTTCAATGCCGTATTTCAAACACTCATCAAAAACCTTGTCATAAAACTGCAGCCCTTCTTCATTAATCTCTTCTGTCCCCTTTGGACAGATTCTTGACCAAGCAATCGAAAGTCTAAAGCATTTGTAGCCCATCTCCGCAAACAGCGCAATGTCTTCTTTATAATGATGATAAAAGTCAGTTGCTACATGGCTCGGGTAATAACGGTCAGGATCTACATACCCCACTGCTCCTTCCGGCAGCTCCTTTTCTCGCGTGACTGATTCAATTTTTCCATCTTTTGTTTTATAAGTGATCATTCGCGGCTCTGTATGACTACCACCAGTAATAGCATCCAGCGTACTTAATCCTTTACCACCAGATAAATAACCGCCTTCATATTGATTGGCAGCAGTTGCTCCGCCCCATAAAAAATTTTTTGGAAATGTCATAATGTAGTTTCCTCCTGAAATAGATAATTATTCAAATCATATAGAAATATATTTATTACTACGAGAATCTAACAAAATAACTCGTTTTCAAATAAATCCATTTAAAAGGACTGAAACAAAAACGAATATTCGCTTCAGCCCCTATGCATTACTAATTTGTTAAATCTTCACCGTTGGACGCAATCACTTTCTTATACCAGTCAAATGATTTTTTCTTCGTACGTTTTAAGGTACCGTTTCCTTCATTATCACGGTCAACATAGATAAATCCGTAACGTTTCTTCATTTCACCAGTTCCAGCACTAACTAAATCAATACAGCCCCAGGTTGTGTAGCCTAACAGGTCTACTCCGTCTTGCTCAACAGCATCTTTCATTGCCTGAAGATGCGCCGCTAAGTACTCAATCCGGTAGTCATCATTAACATAGCCGTTTTCGTCTGGTGTATCGACTGCCCCCAAACCATTTTCAACAATAAACAATGGTTTTTGATAACGGTCATACAAGTCATTCATAGTTATTCTTAATCCAAGAGGATCAATCTGCCAGCCCCATTCGCTTGCTTCCAAGTAAGGATTTTTTACTGAAGAAAAGATATTTCCAGCAGTTTTCTCCAACAAAGCAGAGTCTGTTGTAGCGACACGTGAAGAATAATAAGAGAATGAGATAAAGTCTACGGTATGAGCTTTCAACAGCTCTTCATCGCCTTCCTCCATCTTAATTTCAATCCCTTTACGCTCCATCTCTTTCAATGCATACGCAGGATATTCACCACGGGACTGAACATCAATGAAGAAATAGTTTTCCCGGTCGTTCTGTTTTCCAGCCCAGACATCTTCAGGTTTTGGTGTATAAGGATAGTAATTTCCCGCTGCTAGCATACAACCAACCTTATTCTCTGGATCTACCTCATGGGCAATTCTTGTAGCAACCGCACTAGCAACTAGCTCATGGTGAGCCGCCTGGAATTTCACCTGTTCTTCATTGTCTCCTTCTTCAAAATAAAGACCTGCGCCCATAAATGGTGCATGAAGAATCATATTAATTTCATTAAATGTCAGCCAATACTTCACTAGCCCTTTATATCTGTTGAAAATAACATTACAAAGATTTTCATAAAAACCAACTAATTCACGACTACGCCATGCACCATATTTTTTAATCAAATGCATTGGGCAATCAAAATGCGTAATTGTTACTAGCGGCTCAATTCCATACTTGCGGCACTCTTTGAATAAATCTTCATAGAACTTCAGACCTTCTTCGTTGGGTTCTGTCTCATCACCATTTGGAAAAATTCTTGTCCAGGCAATCGATAAACGGTATGTTTTGAAGCCCATTTCACCGAATAAAGCAATATCTTCTTTATAGCGGTGATACATGTCAATTGCTTCTTTCGCTGGATAAAAATGCTCATCATCAAAATCAAACATTTTCATTTTTCCTGCTAAAATAGGAAATCTGTCTTCACCAATAGGTACAACATCCACATTAGCTAAACCGCGTCCGCCTTCATTATAGCCGCCTTCACATTGATTCGCAGCAGTTGCTCCGCCCCATAAAAAATCTTTTCTAAATGCCATTTACAAAGTCCTCTCTTACTACAGAGATGATTCGCGTGAATAGTTTCTAAGAAATGATAATTTTAACTATCAGCTTTCCTATACTCTTTTCAACAAGAACCATCTCAGATTTTATTTATTTTGATAATGCTTCATTAAGCTAAAGCAGTAATCAGCGTATCGGTTGAAGTTACTTCTGCATTCTGTGTTTCTACAATATCCAGATAGTCTCCTGTATTTGTAACAATCACCGGTGTTTGCGTACTATAACCGGCTTTCTTAATCGCTTCAATATCAAAAGTGACTAAAACATCACCTTTTTTCACTTTATCTCCTTGTGCCGCTTTCGCTTCAAAGTATTGTCCATCCAACTGAACCGTGTCCATACCTATATGAATTAACAGTTCCATCCCCTGATCAGAAATCAAACCAATCGCATGTTTTGTAGGGAATAACGTCATTACAGTTCCATCGAATGGTGCGCGGACAATTCCTTCTGTAGGTTCAATCAACACACCCTTACCTAATGCTCCTTGCGCAAATGCCTGATCCTTACATTGACTTAAAGGCAATACCGTTCCTTTGACAGGAGCAGCAACTTCATCTTTGCCAAGCTTATTTTGTTGACCTGTTGCCGCAAGTTTCGCTTCTTCCTTAGACATCGGTGCAGAAAGGTCTTCATCATCCTTAAATCCAATAGCGTAGGCTAGTGCAAAGCCGGCAATAAGAGCAGCTGCATCGAGTGCCATGCTCCAAATTGCATATTTGACATCTCCATCTGGAGAAATTTGCCCTGTGTATCTAAATACTCCAAGTCCCCCCATTTGGTAAGCTTGAATACCTAATCCCATGGAAATTGCACCTGTTACTCCACCAACCACACAAGAAGCCCAGAAAGGTTTCTTTTTCGGTAAAGTAATACCGTAGATTGCCGGCTCAGTCACACCAAAGATTCCTGAAATGAAGGCTGGAATAGATAACTCTTTCAGTTTTGCATTCTTTGTTTTTAACATTACTGCTAGTACCGCACCTGTTTGAGCAAATGAAACGCCTCCTGAAGCAATCAAAAGCTGTGTAGGCTGACCCTGAGACAAAGCAATAATTGCAAATGGAATAATTGCCCAGTGCATACCGAACATAACAAGAATCTGCCAAGCAAATCCAAGAATAGCTCCAAATAAAATTGGGCTGAACCCTTGTAATGCAATCAAACCGTTTCCTAACGCATCAGAAACAACGTTCATAATTGGTCCAATTACTAAGAAGGTTAGCGGCACTGCAATTAGTGCTGTAAAGAATGGAACTAAGAATAATTTTACTACATCTGGAATAATTTTTCTTAATTGTTTTTCAAGCAAAGCTGCAAACGCTGTGGCTGCGATAATTGGCATTACCGTTGAACCATAACCAGCAGCTGGAATTGAGAACGGAATCCCAAAGATGTTCAGTCCCCCGCTTTCAGCAAAAGCAGCAGTTGCGGAGCCATCAATAAAGCCTGTATAAACTAAACTGGAAGCAATCATCATTCCCAAGAATGGTGAACCGCCAAATTTTTTCATTGCTGTGTAGCCAATGAAAATTGGCAGGAATAGGAATAATCCATCCCCCATTGCGTTAAATACAGCATATGTCGGTCCTTCTGAATAGGAAACGCCCAATGCAAATGCTAAAATGGCATTTACACCTTTCAGCATACCAGCAGCAGACAATGGAGCCAGAATTGGTTGAAAAATACCAGAAATCATATCTACAAATCGATCGAACAAATTACCTTTAGGCCCATCATCAACTACGGGCTGCAGCACACCAATAACTTCATCCACAGCTTTACGCACATCAGGAACGTGATTACCAATAACTACTTGGTACTGCCCCCCAGCCTGCATAACCGTAACAACACCATCCATGTTCTTTAAAACTTCTGTATTCGCTTTATTGTCATCTTTCAGTTTAAAACGAAGACGTGTGATACAGTTCGTCAGAGAGTTTATATTATCCTTACCGCCAACTTCTCTTACAATATTTTTTGCTAATTCATCATATTTACCCATGTTTTTTTCCTCCAAATTTATGTGTATTTTTATTTAGAGGTTTCGCCAACTGAATGTCACGATCCAAAGCCATACCATTTTGGTATCGCAGGGGTATTCTCTTGGTGTACCTCGTCCCTCCTTAGGTTGATAATAATAATAGTTTAACTATTTTTAATGACTAAACGTGCAATATGAATAGTCAAATAAAGCTTCTCGTCATTTGAAATTTTATAGTCATAGGCAGCGATTAAATACTTTTCTATTTTTTCGATGCAGTGATAGGCATTTTGATATTTACTTTTAATAATTTCTAATAATTCCTGATCTGTTTCATCCATGTATTGTCCTTTTGAAAGTAAACGATAGGCAAAAAACTTGAGATGTGTAGTAAATCGATAAAAATAGACAGAGTTTTCATCGAATGATATTTTAAAATAATATTTAATAATATTCATAATTTCCTGCATAATCTTTGTTATCTCATAAGTATTACCGGATCCATCTGCATCCTGTTGGGCATTAACAATGTGTAATGCTATAAAACCAGCTTCATCCTCTGATAACTCCACATCATACTTTTCTTTCACTTTTTGAATGGCCATCATACCAACTTTAAACTCATCTGGGAAAAACCGTTTGATATCCCATAACAAAACATTTTTGACTTCAACATTCTTTTTCACCCGTTCAATTGCTGTATGCAAGTGGTCTGTCAACGAAATATAAATCATTTCATTTAGATTTTCGTTGATTTCCTTCTTTGCATACTCGATAATCTCATCCGATATTTTCAAATATTCCATGGGTAAATCTTCCAGCAACTCTTGGAATTGTAGGGAAATTTTTTCATTTGTCAGCTGATAGATTTTGTCAACCCTATCTTTACAGATAAAATCACCAGGTTTTTTCTTAAAACCCAATCCTTTGCCCATTACTATCAATTCACGATTGTGTTCATCGACAGTAATGATCACATTGTTGTTAAGTATCTTATGAATTAACATTTTTTCCCCCATTCTGAATAAAAACAAATACATTATTTTATTCGCTTATTCAAAAAAACAAAAAAACCCAACCACTTCAAAAAAGGTGAAAGAATTTCATCCCCTTTGAAATAACTAGGTTTAGCTTGTACTTAAACAATCACTATCCAACAAATAATATTCAATTATATATCATATAACCATAGATTACATGATAACAAAACGTTTGTCAACGCTTCCAAAGCATTTAAAACAAAAAGCGGTACTCAACCGCTAATGATGACCCGTACGGGATTCGAACCCGTGTTACCGCCGTGAAAGGGCGGTGTCTTAACCACTTGACCAACGGGCCGGGAATTTTTGATGGGCCTAAATGGACTCGAACCATCGACCTCACGCTTATCAGGCGTGCGCTCTAACCAGCTGAGCTATAGGCCCATAAAAAAAGCGGGTGACGAGAATCGAACTCGCGACAACAGCTTGGAAGGCTGTGGTTTTACCACTAAACTACACCCGCGTAAAACTCTTTATAACGGTCTGGACGGGACTCGAACCCGCGACCTCCTGCGTGACAGGCAGGCATTCTAACCAACTGAACTACCAAACCAAATTCTTTGTTACTTGCTTTTAACTATTGTTAAAAGCTATTGCGGGGGCAGGATTTGAACCTACGACCTTCGGGTTATGAGCCCGACGAGCTACCTGACTGCTCCACCCCGCGATAATAGTATACCTATTTGTATACGGAAAGTTTTCTTGCGACTTTGATTAAAGAAACTTTGCTTCTCTTAGTCACCAAGTACTGTTCAACATCTGCTCTGGTAGAACAATCACAGTGTTTCTCAGTAAAGGAGGATAAGGGATTCGAACCCTTGCGTGCTTTTACACACCTGACGGTTTTCAAGACCGTTCCCTTCAGCCGGACTTGGGTAATCCTCCAAAATATTGCAATGACCCGTACGGGACTCGAACCCGTGTTACCGCCGTGAAAGGGCGGTGTCTTAACCACTTGACCAACGGGCCAGAAAGAACGGAGAAGGAGGGATTTGAACCCTCGCGCCGGTTTCCCGACCTACACCCTTAGCAGGGGCGCCTCTTCAGCCACTTGAGTACTTCCCCAATGGGCCTAAATGGACTCGAACCATCGACCTCACGCTTATCAGGCGTGCGCTCTAACCAGCTGAGCTATAGGCCCATTAAAGCGGGTGACGAGAATCGAACTCGCGACAACAGCTTGGAAGGCTGTGGTTTTACCACTAAACTACACCCGCAAATTTAATGGTATAATGGCGCGGGACAGAATCGAACTGCCGACACATGGAGCTTCAATCCATTGCTCTACCAACTGAGCTACCGAGCCAAAACGGTCTGGACGGGACTCGAACCCGCGACCTCCTGCGTGACAGGCAGGCATTCTAACCAACTGAACTACCAGACCAAAAATCTTTACTACTGGCTTTTAACTATTGTCAAAAGCAATTGCGGGGGCAGGATTTGAACCTACGACCTTCGGGTTATGAGCCCGACGAGCTACCTGACTGCTCCACCCCGCGATAATAGTATACTTATTGTATACGGAAAGGTTTTCTGCAACTCTCGTTAAGGAAATTTCGTCCTTATAGTTGCCAAGCACTGTTCAACATCTGCTCTGATAAAATAATCACAGTGTTTCTCAGTAAAGGAGGATAAGGGATTCGAACCCTTGCGTGCTTTTACACACCTGACGGTTTTCAAGACCGTTCCCTTCAGCCGGACTTGGGTAATCCTCCATATTATTTTTAAGCAACAATGTCACAATGGACCTTGTAGGACTCGAACCTACGACCGGACGGTTATGAGCCGTCTGCTCTAACCAACTGAGCTAAAGGTCCAGGCTCTTAAAAAAATAATCGCGGCGAAGGGGATCGAACCCCCGACCTCCCGGGTATGAACCGGACGCTCTAGCCAGCTGAGCTACACCGCGTATACATATAAAAATGGAGCCTAGCGGGATCGAACCGCTGACCTCCTGCGTGCAAAGCAGGCGCTCTCCCAGCTGAGCTAAGGCCCCAAATTCATAATTATCGGGAAGACAGGATTCGAACCTGCGACCCCTTGGTCCCAAACCAAGTGCTCTACCAAGCTGAGCTACTTCCCGTTTATAACAATGCACCCAAAGGGAGTCGAACCCCTAACCTTTTGATTCGTAGTCAAACACTCTATCCAGTTGAGCTATGGGTGCTACATATTTCTAAATGCCGAGGACCGGAATCGAACCGGTACGGTGATCACTCACCGCAGGATTTTAAGTCCTGTGCGTCTGCCAGTTCCGCCACCCCGGCGCGGTATTTGAAAGCGGAAAACGGGGTTCGAACCCGCGACCCCCACCTTGGCAAGGTGGTGCTCTACCACTGAGCTATTTCCGCGTTTCTGGATGCCGGCTAAAGGACTTGAACCCTCGACCCTCTGATTACAAATCAGATGCTCTACCAACTGAGCTAAGCCGGCTTTTTTTAATGCGGGTGAAGGGACTTGAACCCCCACGCCTCGCGGCGCTAGATCCTAAATCTAGTGCGTCTGCCAATTCCGCCACACCCGCATGTTATGAGTCGTACAGGGCTCGAACCTGTGACCCTCTGATTAAAAGTCAGATGCTCTACCAACTGAGCTAACGACTCATATGGAGGTTAACGGGATCGAACCGCTGACCCCCTGCTTGTAAGGCAGGTGCTCTCCCAGCTGAGCTAAACCTCCATAATACAACAATCGCGCGGCGGCGTCCTACTCTCACAAAGGGAAACCCTTCACTACAATCGGCGCTAAAAAGCTTAACTTCTGTGTTCGGCATGGGAACAGGTGTATCCTTCTCGCTATCGCCACCACACTGGTGTTGTTTGGTATTTAGTTGAGTGATTTGTTCACTCAAAACTGGATAGATCAATCATCTTCAACACAGTCATTCCGAAAAACATTTTCTTACTCTTCCAATTCTTTGGTTAAGTCCTCGACCGATTAGTATTGGTCCGCTCCAACCATCACTGGCCTTCCACTTCCAACCTATCTACCTGATC
>NZ_JBXPBP010000019.1:0-64225 GCF_056924295.1 Enterococcus sp. LJL128
CAAAAAGAAAAACAAAGACAATCCTTTTATCGTTGAAAACTGGCGCTATCTTGAAGAAGAAGATACCTATATTTGTCCTGCCCATCGGGCAGTTCCTTTCAAACAATACAGTCGTAGAAAAGACCGTGGCGGGTTTGTCCGAGACTTCAAAATCTATGAATGTGAGGATTGTCGGGCATGTCCTGTGTGGAGTCAATGTACGAAAGCCAAAAGCAATCGGAATCGACAGATTCAAGTGAACAATTCATGGCGTTACTTCAAAGCAGAATGCAAGAAGAAGCTTTCAGATGAAAAAACAGGTTCGATTTATCGACAACGGAAAATCGATGTAGAACCAGTGTTTGGGCATCTAAAGGCTCATTTGGCGTTCCATCGTTTCCATTTACGTGGGAAACAAGGAGCGAAGATTGATGTTGGTTTGGCTCTCATGGCACTAAATTTAAGAAAATTAGGGAAATATATGGAGAGAAAGAGAAGGGAAGAAGAAAAAACAAGCCCGATTTTGACATTCATCATCAAAATCGAGCTTGTTTTCTTTTTGAGAGTGGATTATGTCCCACTCCCTAAATCGTCTGTAGCTATGTCTTTAACAATTGGGATATAAATTCGGAAAATCGTTCCTTGATTTATTACACTTTCAGCATCAATTCTACCTTTGTAGCTTTCAACTAATTGTTTGGCGATTGATAGTCCCAGACCGTTTCCGCCTTTATTTCTTGCTCTAGCTTTATCTACTCTATAAAAGCGATTAAATATTTTTTTGAGTTCTTCTTCTGTGATTCCTTCACCAAAGTCTTGTATTGCTATCTCAAATTCGTTAAACGAACGCGAAATAGAAATGTGTACTTCTTTTCTATCTGTGGAATATTTTACTGCATTATCCAAAATAATAATTAGCAATTGTTCAAAATGGTTACGGTAAATTCCTAAAACTACTTCATTCTGTAAATCATCATCTAAGGTCATCCTAAAATCAGGGTAAAGAATTTTAAAGTTGTTAAAGACCTGATAAACAACCTCTTTAGCATTGGATACATGGTTTGCATATTGAACATCCACTTGTTCTGCTCTTGAAAGATCCAGCATCTCCTGAACCAGACTTTTCATTCGAACAATTTCCTGAAGACTGGCTTTCAACGATTCATCTAGAATTTCCGGGTCTTCTTTTCCCCAACGGTTTAGCAGATTTAAATGCCCTTCTATAATAGCTACTGGGGTTCTCAATTCGTGAGAGACATCTTCAACAAACTGTTCTTGCTGTTCGATGTATCTTCTCATTCGATCCAGCATTTCATTAAAGATTCCAGCTAAATCGGCAAGTTCATCTCTTGATTGAATCGCAGGCACATGAGCATCGGACTGGGGATTCTTTCTGACAATCTCCATTGTATCTCTCAAAAGTTTTAATGGTTTTAGGAAATAAGAAGATAGCAGGAATCCCAACACACTACTTAAAATGAGAGAGATACATTCTAATAGGATTAATGTAAAAAGCAATCGGCTTCGTATTTCATAAAAAGATGATAGCTCATAAAAGGCCTGTACGTAGCCTACTTTTTGACGGGCACTTTTAGAGTTAACTGGTTGAATCATCAAAAAGCCGGTATCTTCTCCTATTGTTTCAATTTTTGCTTCCTGTTTTTCTTTTCCTAATAACACAGTTGGTTTTTTTTGTGTTTCAAATAGAAGCAATCCATTAGTATCATAAATAGATAGAAAAAGTGCTGGAGCCCCTAGCTCAGCTATCACATTATCCATCTCCAGTAATGTACCTACAGCAGTTCGCTGATTGTATTCACCAATTTCCGAAGGCGTTGGCGTCTTTATTGCTTCATATACTTCAGTAACAGTCAGTTCGTTTTCAGCATTAGATAGTCGATTAGCTACTTCAATAACAATTCTTTCCAGATTTTCCTGTTCTTTTTCAACAATGAGGTTGACAGATGTTTTATAGGTTATTACTGCAAAGATTGTAAATACAACGAATATAAAGAAAGAACTTGCCAGAGCCCACTTGACAGTCAAAGAGGGCCCTTTCAGTTCTCGTTTTACTATTTCTTTAAATCGGCTCTTTCTCACGAGCGCATCACATAACCTGTTCCCCGAACCGTTTGAATATAGCTTTCTTCTCCGGGAACATCAATTTTGTTGCGCAGGTAACGGATATAAACATCTACAACGTTCGTTTCTACTTCCGTTTCATAGCCCCACACTTTATTTAAGAGAACATCTCTTGCAAGTACCACATTAACATTCTCCATTAATGTCAGCAATAGTTCATATTCTCTTTTTGTCAACTCAATCATTTCAGAGTTGCGGCGAACAACACGATTTTCTTTTTCAATCGTCAAATCACGATACGTAATTGTTGTCTGCTTTGCAATATTTTTGTCCCCTTCAATGTCAATTCGGCGAAGAAGCGCGCGCAAGCGGGCTAACAATTCTTCAATGGCAAAAGGTTTTACAATGTAATCATCTGCTCCGTGGTCCAGACCAGAAACGCGATCAATCACAGAATCTCGTGCAGTCATCATAATAATAGGAGTATTTTTCACTTGACGCACACGACGGCACACTTCAAGTCCATTTAATTCGGGCAACATCAAATCCAGTAATATTGCATCCCAATCGCCACTTAAAGCGGCCTCCAAACCTGTCCGTCCGTTATAGTGAACTTCAGTCACATATCCTTCATGCTTCAACTCCAACTCAACGAAACGGGCTAGGTTTTTTTCATCTTCAATAATTAGAATATTGCTCATTGATTCGTTATCCTTTCTCTCATAGCAGCCATTTTCAGCTTTTCAATTATACCTACTTTTTATATAAAAAGCCAGTAAAACTAGTTTTCCTCTCATTTACATGATTTTCTTATATAAATCCAGATTTTTAGCATGGGGTATATACAATCATAGTACCCGCTGAAAAGCCGTGAAATCTCTCGAAAATATTTGCCGCACAGCTTTGGATTAGCGAAAACAACGATTTCTTATTCTTCATTGTACCAGCTGTAATGATAAATTCCTTCTTTATCAGTTCTTTCGTACGTATGTGCACCAAAGTAATCACGCTGTGCCTGAATCAGGTTTGCTGGCAAACGATCAGAACGATAAGAGTCATAGTAAGCAATAGCGGAAGCAAAAGTCGGAACCGGCACCCCGGCTTGAACCGCCATTCCCACAACATCACGAACAGACTGTTGATATTTTTTAGTAACCTCTACAAAATAGTCATCCAACAGCAGGTTCTCAATTTCCGGATTTTTTTCGTAGGCATCTGTAATCTTTTGAAGAAATTGTGCTCTGATGATACAACCAGCTCGCCAGATTTTCGCAATATCACCAAATGGAAGATCCCACTCATTTTCCTGTGAAGCTACACGCAACTGTGCAAATCCTTGAGCGTAACTCATGATTTTACTGAAATACAAAGCTTCCCGGATTTTTTCAACCAGTTCTTTTTTATCTCCTTGATAATTATAAGCAGCTGGCTTAGAAAGAATTTTAGATGCTTTCACACGTTCTTCCTTATAAGCAGAAATGAAGCGGGCAAATACTGATTCAGTAATCAGCGGAAGCGGCACACCCAAATCTAATGCGCTTTGGCTTGTCCATTTACCAGTTCCTTTATTTCCAGCGGCATCAAGAATAACATCGACGATTGGTGCATCTGTTCCTTCATCATCTTTACGCGTCAGAATATCTGCTGTAATCTCAACTAGATAACTATCCAGTTCGCCTTCATTCCATTCTTTAAAAATATCTGCCATTTCATCAACAGACAGACCAAGAATATTCTTCATCAAATCGTAAGATTCAGCAATTAACTGCATATCTCCGTATTCAATACCATTATGAACCATTTTTACATAGTGACCGGCTCCATTAGGACCAATATAAGTCACACAAGGTTCGCCGTCTTCTGCTTTTGCAGAAATTTTTTCAAGGACTGGTGCTACTAATTCATAGGCTTCTTTTTGTCCGCCAGGCATAATTGACGGTCCCTTCAATGCCCCTTCTTCTCCGCCAGATACACCTGTTCCGATAAAGTTAATACCAGAGTTCGCTAGTTCTTCATTTCTACGCATGGTATCTTTGAAAAACGTATTACCGCCATCAATTAGAATATCCCCTTTATCTAAATGAGGAAGCAGTTCTTGAATCGTTGCATCTGTAGCAAAGCCTGCTTTAACCATCAACATAATGCGACGCGGTTTTTCAATTGAATCGACAAATTCTTCAATTGTATAGGTTGCTTTAAAATTTTTATCCGGATGTTCTTCGACCACTTCGGTTGTTTTAGAACCTGTCCGGTTGAACAATGCAACAGAGTACCCTCTGCTTTCAATATTCAAAGCCAAATTTTTTCCCATTACGGCCATTCCCACTACGCCAAATTGCTGTTTTGTCATCATACATCCTCCCACTTACTAAAAACTCTAAAATTCATTACAATCTATTTTATTATAGCTTAATTTCTAAGTATTGGAAACAAAATCGTTTGAATTTCCAATGGTTCCGCCCTTAAATACAAATGAGCTGTTGGTGAAAAAAACATTCTAACTATAAACTTAATTCGGTTAAAAATTGAAAAAGTTATTTTTTTAAACCGCTTCTTATCATATGGAGGGGTGACTCTTTTCTATTCTTTGACATGCAGCATCTGAAAAAACTGGAAGTAATTTAAGATATCAATCGATGTCAGCTCTTTATTCCATCATTTCGGAAAACACTCTTTGGATATACAAGAAATCACTTAGTTCTATAGACAGTCACTGCTGAAACTCCAAGTCTTATAATAAAAAATCCCTTAGGCTCCATGGTTAGCCTAAGGGATTTTAACATTTTCCAAAAAATGTTTTATGCTTCTGTTGACATTACATTTTTACCATCGTAATGACCACATGCTGGACATACGTGATGGCTCTTTCTCATTTCTCCGCAGTTTGAGCATGCGTTCAAACCTTTGATTGTCAATTTGTAATGTGTACGGCGTTTTGCCTTTTTAGCTTTAGAAGTTCTTCTAGCTGGTACTGCCACTGTTGTTCCACCTCCTTGTAAAAATCTGTGTATACAATATACACAATATATTCCAATCTTGAACTAATTAATCATCTAAGTCATCATTCAATAATTCAGATAATTTAGCAAGACGAGGATCAATCGTTTCTGTTGCTTCTATCTCACGCTGCTGGACATATTCTTCTTCTGAGATAACTTCCCAATCATTTCCTTTAGGCATGTCTTTGCTTTCTTTTTCTGCTTTAGACAATACCTGCAATGGAATTCCCAGCAAAATGTTATCTTCTACAGATTCTGTCAAATCAATCGTTTCAGTATCTAGCAGAATGATTTCTTCAGCGGATAATCGTTCATCTTTCCCTTGGAACTGTTCTTTCGTCATAAATACTTCGTCAACAGTTAACTCCAAAGGCAGTTCTACCGGATCCAAAGACCTAGAAGATGGTACTGTTAGGATAGTCGTCAATTTATAGAATAATAAATAGCCGCTTTTTTCTACTGTCAGCATTCCATTTACCTTTACCGAAGTAATATCAAGAATTTGTTTGTCTCTGTTCATTAAGGACTGTTTTACATCAAGAACTTCTTCAAATTCCAGAGGTCTTTCCTGATATTTATTCAATTCTAATAATGACCATTTCATCTTTATCACTCCTAAGCAACAAGAGTTATTATACAGGGGGATAGACCCTTTGTCAATGAAATTTTCTTTACGGCTTTCTTTCTCTTGTTTTCAAAAAAAACTGTTATCTCATTTTATTTTAATGGTAAACTAATAGATAATAATAGAGGAGGCTCGCTTATGACAATCATTAACTGCAGCAATCTTTCACTAATAAGAGAGAAGAAGGTTCTTTTGAATTCTATCAATTGGAACGTTAACAATCAAGAGCATTGGGCGATACTCGGTTTAAATGGTGCCGGAAAAACCTTACTCCTGCAAATTATTACTGGGTATCTCTGGCCCACTTCAGGTTCTATTACTGTTTTGGGGCAAAAATTTGGTAAAAGCTCTATCCCACAACTTCAGAGAAAAATAGGCTGGGTTAGTACAGCATTACAGCAGAGAATGCATGAAAATGAAACGGCAGAACGAATTGTATTATCCGGAAAATTTGCCAGTATCGGTCTCTATGAAGCATACACTCCGCAGGAGGCCGCAGCAGCAAAAGAAATTTTAATCAACGCAGATGGAGGTTCTTTAATTGGAAAAGAATACCGCGTACTGTCTCAAGGAGAACGGCAGCTTGTTTTGATTTGTCGAGCGCTAATGACAAATCCAGAGTTACTGATTCTTGACGAACCCTGCAATGGTTTAGACTTATTTGCTCGCGAGAGACTACTAAAACAAATTCAATTGATTGCACAACAACCTACATGTCCCACAATACTTTATGTAACCCATCATACAGAAGAAATACTCCCATGTTTTCAACAGCTGCTGCTTTTAAAAAAAGGACAGATTTTTGCTAAAGGGTTGAGACAAACGTTGTTTAATCAGTCTGTCTTAACTGATTTTTATGAGGAACCTATTCAGCTGGTGTCTCTAGAAAACAATAGGATCGCTGTTTTTCCTGCTGTAAATATATAAATTTTACTGTAATATATTAAATCACCACAAAAAAGCTGGTTTTCTGTCCAGCTTTTTTGTGGTGATTTAATCCTTCTTCAACACATTAAAGATATCAACTCCCTGGCGTTGTTGTTAACGTCCAGTTAACCGTTGTAGTATATTCTTTATTTGGCTTAGCAGTACCCCCGTTTACCTTAATCGTTACCTCCTCCGGATTCCAAACTTTTGTTGAAATCTTTTTCCCGGCTTGCCCATCAGCCTTGGCTGAAAAAACAGTTTTAGCGGATGTAGTGATTTCAAGTTCGCTCCCTGTAATGCTCCCATCTGTTACCTGTGCAGCTCCTGTTCTTGTGTTGTAAAATTCTCCCGCCGGCAATGTAATAAATGCACCTGTCAGCTGCTCATCTCCTGATGAAAATGCTCTAGTCATTTCAGCAGTTAAAGACCAGCCATGAACTGTTAAGCGGTCGTCCGATATCTGCACCCATTGTTTAGACAGCTCTTCACTGCTCGTGTTTTTAGGCTTTTGAGCGTAATAGGTACTGTCTTGAATAGCGGCAGTGACATTCCCAAAGTCAAAAACACTTGGAATGTAGTCTAAACGTAATGTTCCCCGATTCCCCGTACCGCCGTTTTCCGATCCATTTGGAGGCAGACTGCCTTCTACAGGATTTTCTGGATTTACAGGTCCTGAAGGTCCTTCATTTACAACAAAAACTGAGATTTCTTTCTCCAAATCTTGAGATAAACCATTTTCTACAGTTGCGCTTACTCCAAGCTTTATCTGATAAATCCCACTTCCAGATGTCGCCTCCAATCCAGCTAGGTCAGTCACCTTGATTTGATCAGTCAATTCCAAGCGGCGTCCGTTACTAATCGTTTCAGCTGCTGCATTTCCCATAGAAAGGATATATCTTTTTATCTCATCCTCTGAAAAATGACTCAGTGTATCCTTATAAATTGTTACATCATCTGCAGTTAAACTAGCTATCTGCTCTCTGACAATCAGCTGTGCCTTAACAGTTGTTGCATTTCCAGCTTCATCCTTTACTAGGACATCGAGTTCATACTCGCCCGCAGCCAGCATGTAACCTTCTACTTGCTCACGGTTGACATACTCATAGTAAAACTGCTGGTTCGAAGGATTACTGTCCTCAGGATTTTTTATAAACAGCTCAGGATTTGGAGCTGGTGTATCTTTTACAGCATAAACGGTTTCAGCTGAAGCTGTAGGAGGTGTTTCATCCACTACAGTTTGAGTTAATTCTAAATATTTTCCTTCTTTAAAGGCATAAACCGCAAGTTCACTTCCTGATTTAAAGTATTTTCCTTC
This sequence comes from Enterococcus sp. LJL128, assembly GCF_056924295.1. Taxonomy (NCBI): domain Bacteria; kingdom Bacillati; phylum Bacillota; class Bacilli; order Lactobacillales; family Enterococcaceae; genus Enterococcus; species Enterococcus sp. LJL128. The sequence continues at coordinate 7,928 of NZ_JBXPBP010000019.1, forward strand.
TGGTAGTGTATAACTGTAGTGCCCTTGATCATTTGCCTGTAAAGTAAAATTATCAGTGAATTTCGGGTTGGCTTCACCTGGATTAGTTACTGGACTAATAAGCTGGTTATCCGCTGGATCAATCACTGGCTCAAAAGAGGAATTCGCTGGAATATCTTGAATTCGGACATATGCATTAGGACTAGTTATTCCATACACAGTTTGAGATCCTGGATCAACTTCATTATCTGTAGCTCGTGAATCAATAATCAAATCTACATCAGGAATATACTCAAACTGCACTCTTTGTACATTACGTGTTGAGAAGTCGGTCTCAAAGCGGTTAATCATTTCTTCTGTTAATGAGCTGGCACTTTCAAATTCTGTAGTGTAATTATTATATTTAAGCTTCACTCCAAACATTGGACTCCAACTGTCTGAAGGATTATCCAGCAAATTGTCTCTATTCCACATGTTCACCTTTTGAATATCGACATCCAAAATCCCTCTTTGAGAATAGTAAGGTGCCATATTAATCAGCCCATTTTGATCATTTGTACCTGATATTTCCCCCAATTTTTGTAAATTCACATATTGTGCATCTGAAAATTCAAATACTGCTTGAGGTGAGGTAAAATTCAACAAATAATGGGAAGCTGAAGTGCTATCGCTTACAATATTGAAAATTCCCAACTTTTCAACTATAAACTTAGCTTCTCCAACTGCGTTAATAATTGGTGCGTTAGAAGCGTTCATCCCTGTGGATTGGATATCTAATTTTCCTTCCCTGCCAACTTCCAAAATTGCTTTTGACTCAAGCTGAACCAGGCTTACTGCACCAGTATGCCCATATGCTCGAATATTTAACTCCGCTCTAGACCCAATTTCTACTTTTGAGCTTTCTGAATTTAAATGCAGACTTCGATCATCTAAACGACCTGGCGGAACATTCAGATTAAGTTTAGAGTCTCTCCTTAAAAGTAAGTTTCCACTATCTATTAATACATTTGCTCCGTATGCTTCACCTACTACTGCATTCGGACCAGAGGTCAAAGTCACCTCTGCGCCTTCCTCAAGCACAAGTGAACCACCATTATATAACCGAATATTTCCAGAATTTAAAGTCGTTCCCTCAAAAGTAGTATTTGGCAATAGTGTCAAATTACAAATTTCCAAGTTCGCTTGACTGTCATTATAAATCTGCCAATTGCTTTGAAATGGACTTGTATAATTTTTTTCCTGAATATTTTTAACAGTGCCAGACATAAATACTTGTCCCCATGGAGAATGAAGCAGTTCATTTCCAGTAGCTTCTATATTATGAAAAGTCAATTTTGATTTTGCTTCATTTCCATTCACTCCGTTTGATAAAATACTCAGTGTCATAAAACCATACCAATTGCCATGATAGGTTTTTAAATCTTTCCATACAATGTCCCAGCCATCTGTATTCGTACAAGTATTATCATTCGCACGTAAACAAACAGCTCGAAAGTCAATGGTATGCCCATTCCCTTCAATAACAACTTTACGGGCAATTCCAGTCCCATTTAAAGTTACAAAAGTCGCAGAGTTAGTCACATTATTTGTTGTGCCCAGTGTAAAATTGGAGATAGAAGATGGGCGAGGATTATCAGGAACTTCAAAGGAATCAGTTACATTGATTACTGAGACGCTTGTATCATTCATTCCAGTAACCAGCCCCTCCCAGCTGTTGACATCCATTATCCCATCCACTTGACTAGCCGTATAATCGATAGTTGTTTCAGGCGTTGTTACTTGTGGACTTTCATTAGCTGCTACTTGATTTTTTTCCAAGACATCTACAATAGGGAATGAATCAATAGTTTCTTCTATTTTTGGTTCTGTTAATAACTGAAGAGAAGCTGACGTATCTTTTTCACCAGATATCGATAACTTCTCCACAGTTAAACTGACTGGTTTCAACATATCAGCAGGAATAACCAGCTGAAAAATAGTCTCAAATCCATTCATTTTTATCTCTAATTGATGTCTTTCTTTATCATATAGAATTTGACTATCCTGATTTTTATCGATTATCTCTTGATAAACAGCTCCAACTGGCAATGGAACAATGTAACGATTTCCCTCAAGTGCTTGTTTGTCAACGAGCCTAATAGAAATCAGTTCCTCTTCAGAAAGCCATACTTCATCCGCACCGTCAATTGCTGTTAGTGCAAATGTTTCTGGTGAAGCCTTAATAGGAGTGAAGCGAAACACTGCGGCAAAAATGCCAGTTAGCAACACTAGCAGACAAATTACAGTTCCATTTTTCTTCATTTAAGCCTCACCTCCTGCAGATGATTGCTTCTCCATTTTTAAAAGCAGATAAAGGATACTTGTTAGTATAATGATTAAAAAGCCTATCAGCTTTATTCCTAGTTGAACAGTGTCTCCAGATTTCAAAAAACTGCCGCCTGCATTCTTCGAGATGACACTACTTTCATTTTCAGTTTTTTTCTCTCCTGATTCTTCTGTGCTTTGTAGCGGTTCCTCTGCCCAACCGTCAAATAGAATAGACACTTCGCTTTTTCCAGCAGAATCAGCATAACTGCTGACTGGTAGGGCATATACCAATCCTAGAAAAAGAAGCAGGAGAAGTACTATTATTTTTTTCAAGGTTAAACACCTCTTATTCTCTGTGGTTCGCTTTACACCAGTTAAGAAGTTAGCTTGATTTTTTACGCTTCTTATTGTTTGATTTTTTGCTATCCGGCTTCTTGTTCGTGGATTTCTTTCTCTGCTTCTTTTTTGTCAACACATACGTAATTGCTAAAAGTAACAGGAACAAAAGAACAGAGCCTGCAATCAGCCAAGTCATATCCATTGATTCTGGTTGCGGATCATTGATTGCATTTTCATTATTTTTCTTCGCTTCATCTTGGGTAACAGTAAAGTGCTCCAACCATTCCCAAGTTTTACTACTCCATTTTGGATCCTGCGTTTTTACTATTAAACGCATAGAATATTCTCCAGCCTTCATCTGATCTTTTCCCAAAAATATTGGGAATGAAAACTTAGAATTAGGTGCCATAATCACATCTTCACTTGTATTTTTATAAAGAACTTCATACTCATCCTTTTTCATTACTTCAGCTTGAAAGCTCATTTTAGACATAATAGCAGCCTGATCATTTTGTACATTTGCAAAGAATGCTTTGTGATAGTTTCCTAACCCTTTGGTAATTCCTGTCAAATTAAGGTTGGGCTGCTCTATCTCTTTGTTTACGGTTAATTTAATAGCTAGCGCATAACTATACTTATTATTAATTTGAATACCAGATTGTTTCTTTTTTTCTGTTGTTTGATTTGCTTTTTCAAAATACCAAGAACCTAGAATAACACCATCTTTTGCCTCTTCCGGCACCATGATGACAGCAGTAACAATTTTTTCTCCATTGGCTGGAATTTCTGCTTTAATATCAGATGCTTGGATTTCTGTAAAATCATCCAGCTTAAACCTAAGAGATTCATCATAGCTATCCGCTTGAGAGGTGTATGCAATTTCACCATTTTCATTCGTATGCGCTGCATAAACAGCAGACTCAACAATAATCGGTTCAGAAGCAGTGTTGATAATCCGGGCTTTAATTTCTTTTCTTTCTCCAGGCCGTACAATTAAATCGTAAAAAGAGCTTTCAGAGTCTTCAGAATCGATTTTTTGAACGCTGTAGCCGATAGAACTGTCTTCAGTGTTAGTTTCTGCACTCGCATAGACAGGACATGATTGATTGAAAAACACCAGATAACAATAAAACAGGCTGAGGACAACTGTCCATCTTTTAGCTTTTCTCATCCTATTCATCACCGCTTCTTCCCCTCATTTATTTTATGGTGTTGCTACTGCTGCCAAAGTCCAAGTTATAGTAGCAGAATATCCTTTAGCTTTTGCAGTCATTCCCGGAATTTTTAGAGAAACTTGATCTCCAGCCCAGCTGCTGACAGAAGACATCTTACCAGCATTATTCTGATTTTCTGATTCAAAAACTGTATATTCTGTGGCTGCTACCATTGCGGCTTCAGTTGTTTGTAGGCCCGTTGGCGTAGCAGATCCAGTTAGTTCATTTTTAGCAGATCCTGCTGGGATAGTTAGGATTGATCCAGCCAAACCGTCTACATCATTTTCATCTAGAAATTCTGTACGCTGCGCTTTAACTGTCCAACCATTTTTATCTGTTCTTTTATCTGTTACTTGAATATATTGAACTCTATCTGTTGATTTCGCTTGATATGTTGTTTCAGTAACAGAAGCTTTTACTGTTCCAAAATCAAATTTAACAGGAATTACATCAAGAGATAGCGGTCCTGGATTTCCTGTTTCTTTATTGTGTCCATCACCTGGTGTTGCTGGCTGCGATGGATCATCAGGATCTTTCGCACCAGTTTCAGTCTGATCATTAGAAAAATGAATCTCACCAGGTGTTGTGTCTGCTAATACTGATAATGGAAAGAGACTTGTCATTAAAACCGTTGCTGCTGCACTAATTATTATTTTCTTTTTCATAATCAAAACACTCCTTATGTGTATTATGGATTTGCTACTGCGGTTAGTGTCCAAGTTAAGGTATTTGAATAATTACCAGCTTTTGCTGTATTTTCAGGAACTTTTAATCTTACTTGATTTGGTTCCCAAACTGTTACCGACTGACCTTTTCCAGTTGTCCTATCATCCGTCAAAGTTTTAAACAATGTTGCTTCCGACATATTGACTTCCACAGATTCAGTTTTCAAATTGGAATCAATGGCTGTTGGGGGAATATTTAAGCTGTTTCGAGCATCTCCAGCTGGCAAAATAAGGGTTGCTCCCATCAATGTGTAAGAGTCACTAGATAAATAGCGATCCTGTTTTACTGTAACCTTCCAACCATTAATTCCTGCATTTCTGGCATCTGTAATTTGAATATACTGTCTTACATGATCCCTTCCTTGTGAAATGCCTTCATAGATATGTTCAGACACATACATTTTTTGAACACCAAACTCAAAATTGATAGGAGCTACATCTATAGACAATGGGCCTGGGTTATTTGTTCCTGGGTTATAGGGGTCTACTGGTTGAAGTTTTTGACTAGGATCTTCCGGATTTACTGGAGGTGTAGGCGTATTATTTTCAGTCAACTCAATATGTCCGGAGGTTTCTCCTACAGATTGCGAAACTGCTTCCAACGGCTTTAATACAAGGAGACTCAAAATAAACATGATACAAACTAAGAATACTTTCTGCTTCTTCACCTCTAACACTTCCTTATTATCGCTCATTTTCCTATTAACACATTTCCACCTCCCTTGCTTTTCCTACAGCTCAGTCATATATGTGATTATTTAGCAGTACCCAATTAAAAAAATCACTTCCTCTTTTTCCCCTTATCAAAAATAAATAACTTTCATATTTTTATAGATTTTTTTTAATAATTTTCTTTGTATTCTTGAAGTGAACCCTCCAGCACCGATCAAACTTGATTGATTAGATGTTAGTTGACCAAACTTCATTCCATTAGATATATTTAAATTGTAAACATTATATATATCCTTACATTTAAATAATAAATACTTTTTTTTAAAATTAATATACCTTGTTGCAAATCCATCTCTTTTCTTTGCAATTTCGTCACCCTATCTGTTTGGTTACTGCTGTCGAAGGAGGATTAGCCATGCCTATACTTTATATCTATAATACAAACAATTTATTTTTAACAATAACTGAATCAATCATCGACAAACTTATTTCTACTAATTTTTTGAATATCAAAAAAATTGTTTTATGTGATACAAAAGAGAAACTCTTTAAGGCATCTAAGAATGAACCTGCAATCTTTTTAATTAATATTCGTTTTAATGAGCCAGATGAAGGTATCCACATCGGACAGACTCTTAGAAAAAGAGCTCCCAGAGGAAAACAAATCTATATTGTTCCCTCTGAAAAAGTAATTTTAAATCTTTTAGAACAAAATATTGAACCTTTCTCTTATCTTTTGAAAAATCGTTCTGTCACTTCTCCCGTATTTGAAGAATATCTTTTCGTAACACTAAGAAAAGCCATTATAGCTTTGAACACGGAAAAACAAGAGGAAGATGTTCTCTTATTTCAAGACAGTCGCATAAGAAAAAAAATTAGTTACTCCGAATTACTTTATGTTGAGAATTTTTCTAGGGAAAGAAAAATTAAAGTAGTCACAACCACACAATCCTTTTTTGTAAATGTTTATTTAGGTAAAATAAAACATCAGTTCCATTCTCCTGTTTTTTTTACTGATTCACAATCATTAATTATCAATTTGAAACAAGTGGCTGAAATTCATACAGGGTCTTCCTATTTGCGCTTTAAAAATGAACTTTATTTACCAGTTTCTCCCTATCTCATGAAAAAAATAGTAAAGCATATTAAATGTTCAGAGACAGCCGATTATGTTCAATTCAAACAAAAAAAGAGCAGAAAAAAAATGAGCAGGACATAAACTCATCGAGTCATATCCCGCTCACATGGAATTTTGATAAACGATGGGAACAGAAACAAGCCCTTTAAAAATAAGCCGAAATTCACAAAAATTTTGAAAAGCAATTTTTGTGAATTTCGGCCTATTTCTCAGGACTAAACACTTCCGTCCCATCTCTTATCTAATTATTAGATTGCTGTTGTAGCACCACGGTATACAATACCACGTCTAGGATCAACAGTAATTAATTCATCATTTGAAATCAAGTCAGTTGCTTCAACAGCACCAACAATTACTGGAATATCTTTAGCAATTGCTACAACTGCTGCATGAGAAGTCAAACCACCTTCTTCAACGATCAAAGCAACAGCGTTATCAATAGCAGGCATATAATCTTTATCTGTTGTTTTCACAACTAAGATTGAACCATCAACCATATTTTGATTTGCTTCTGCTGCGGACTTAGCTACAACTGCTTTTGCAATTACAGCCTCTTCACCAATACCTTGACCTTGTGTAAGCTTAGATCCAATCATTTGAATCTTCATAAGGTTAGTTGTTCCTTTTTCACCAACTGGAACACCGGCAGTAATAATGATTAAGTCGCCTTCACTAGCAAAACCGTTGTCTTGAGAAATTTTTGTAGCTAATGTGAATACTTCATCTGTACTTGATGGTTTTTCAGCAACAACAGCTGAGACGCCCCAAGAAAGAGACAGGCTGCGGGCTTTCTGTTCTGAGAAAGTAATCGCAACAATATGAGCTTTTGGACGGTATTTAGAAATCATGCGGGCTGTATGACCAGATTCAGTTGCTGCCACGATTGTTTGAATTCCTAAATTACGTGCTGTGTGCCCTACTGATTGACCAATCGCTTCTGTCATATCTGTTTTACTATAAAGTTTCAATGCAAATGCATCTTGATTCACTAATGCTTCTTCGGTACGAACAGCAATACGTGCCATTGTTTGAACAGCTTCTAATGGATAATCTCCTGCAGCTGTTTCACCAGAAAGCATAACCGCATCTGTTCCATCATAAATCGCATTTGCCACGTCATTCGCTTCAGCACGAGTTGGACGAGGATTACGCTGCATAGAATCCAACATTTGTGTCGCTGTAATTACCGGCTTACCAAGGGCATTACATTTTTTGATTAGTTCTTTTTGAGCAACTGGAACATCCTCAGTTGGAATTTCTACACCAAGGTCTCCACGAGCAACCATTAAACCATCAGAAATTTTTAGGATTTCGTCAATGTTGTCGATTCCTTCTTGGTTTTCGATTTTAGGAATGATTTGAATATGTGTTGCATCATGATCTTCCAAAATTTTAGTAATTTCCATTACGTCTGTTGCACGACGAACGAAGCTTGCTGCGATGAAATCAACACCTTGTTCAATACCAAAACGGATATCCGCTGCATCTTTTTCAGTAATACCAGGAAGATTTACTGAAACTCCAGGAACGTTTACACCTTTTTTGTTTTTCAGAACACCTTCATTTTTAACTAATGTTACGATTTCGTTTGCATCACGGTCAATATCAGAAACTTCTAAATCAATTAATCCATCATCTAAAAGGATATGTGAACCAATATTCACATCGTTAATCAATTCTGGATAAGTGATAGAGAATTTTTCATTTGTTCCTTGTACTTCAGTCATGGAAATACGGATAACATCACCAGTTTTTAGTGTGATTGCGCCATTTTCCATATCGTTCGTACGGATTTCAGGACCTTTTGTATCTAGTAAAATTGCTACTCTTTTTCCAGTGATTTTCATTGCTTCGCGAATATTTTTGATACGGTTGCCATGTTCTTCAAAATCTCCATGTGAGAAATTCAGACGGCAGACATTCATTCCCGCATTCATTAAGTCGACAAGCATTTCAACTGTTTCACTTGCTGGTCCAATCGTACATACGATTTTAGTTTTTTTCATTACCAAACGCTCCATTCGATTTTTTTATACAAAAGCTTAAAAGCCTAATATACAGTTTTCACTTTCTTAAAATGAAATTTCTTTATTCAAATCATAAAGAGATAAGTCAGGTTTATGTTTGTTGTTTTCCAGTGTATCAACGATATCAGCTGCAACTACTTTATTGTCCAGCATACCGATGCACAAGCCTCCCTTGCCATCTTTAAGCAATTCTACAGCATAAGAGCCAAACTTGCTTGCTAAAACGCGGTCTCTTGCGCTTGGTGATCCACCACGGACAACGTGTCCCAGAATGGAAACCCGTGTATGGAAATCGCCATAGGTAGACAATTTATCTGCAAATTCATTGCCCCCCATTACACCTTCAGCAAGAACAATTAGGCAATGTTTTTTCCCACGGTCACGACCATCTTGAATTCGTTTAGCAACAGTAGCCATGTCAAAGTCATGCTCAGGAATAATGATCTCATCTGCTCCGCCGGCAACGCCAGACCAAAGAGCGATATCCCCTGCGTCACGTCCCATCACTTCGATAACGAATGTACGTACATGAGATGTTGCTGTATCACGAATACGGTCAATAGATTCAAGAACTGTATTAATCGCTGTATCAAAGCCAATTGTGAAGTCTGTTCCTGGAATGTCATTATCGATAGTTCCTGGAATCCCCACAGCTGGATAGCCGCGTTTTGTCAAAGCCATCGCCCCATGATAAGAGCCGTCTCCGCCAATTACAACTAAACCTTCAATTCCGAATTTTTTCAACTGTTCAATTCCTTTTAGCTGACCTTCTTCAGTTGCAAATTCCGGGTAACGTGCTGAATAAAGGAACGTTCCTCCCCGCTGAATCTTGTCACCAACATCTGCAATATCCAAACGACGAATATCTCCAGCTACTAGTCCGGCAAAACCGTAGTTGATTCCATATACTTCAATACCATCAAAGATTGCTTTACGAACAACTGCACGAATCGCAGCGTTCATTCCCGGAGCGTCTCCTCCACTGGTTAAAATACCGATACGTTTCATTCGCTCTTTCACCTCATACTAAATATTATACTGCTGATAAAACGTTGCTGCTTTACCATTAACTATACAAAAATACCACGTCACCCATTTTACCATTAATAGTGCAAAATGTCTTGACTTAGAGTCAAAATTTTTGAAAAAAGTTGAAAGCGACTAGTAGTTTTTACTGAAACTTATTCGAAAACGACATTTTCTTTTCCCAAAAGGGTATTAAACGCTTCTTTTGCCTCTAAAGAATCAGTAATCCAGAAGCTTTTATCTAAAATGACTTTCTTTTTTTGATCTGCATAAAACAATACTACGGGGACAATCCCTGGAAATTGTTGGATAATCTTTTTTACTTCCTGCAGAACCGCTGGCGCCCCTTGTGACTGTTCTATTTTCAAATAGCAAGTTGTTGCACTAATTCCTGCTTCTAATGATGTGGCTTCTGCAATTTCATTCACTAGCACCTGCAGCTCCTGATTATACTTGCTTTTCTCAACCTTGCCCTCAACATAATACACCTGATTTGGATGAACTGTCTGCCGCAGCGACCGGAAGACTGTTGGAAACAAAGTCAAAGATATAGAACCTGTACTGTCATCCCCTTCAACAAAAGCCATTTGTTCGCCTTTTTTAGTTCGGATAGTCCGCACATTTTTTACATAAATCAACAAACGAACCTGTTGGTTTTCCACAACATCATTAATTGATAGAATCTGCTTTAGTTTGATTAGCTTGGTAAACTCTTCAGCAGGGTGCCCGGATAAATAAACACCCAAATACTGTTCTTCCTGAGCCAGCTTTTCTTCAAGAGGATAGTCCTGAATCTCTTCTTCTTTCAGCTCTAATGTTTCGAAAAGATCTGAGCTGCCGCCGCTGTATATAATATTTTGAATTTTACTTTCCAACTGATTATCCAGCTGTCGTCGATTAGCCGTTAATTCATCAAAGGCACCAATCGCAATCAAAGGCGCAATATTTTCTTTCTTACGCCATTTTGCTGGAATGCGAAACAGAAACTGATCGAAACTTTGATAATGACCATTTTCTCTTCGTTCCTGCAGAATATCCTGAATGAAATCTCTTCTAATTCCTTTTAGAGAACTAAAGCCGAACATAATCTCATCTTGCCCCTTCAAATAAAAGCTATACTGACTATAGTTAATTGACGGGGCTAGTATCCGCACATTGTTCTTCTTTGCCTCATTAATATATTCTTTAATTTTATTTGGGTTATGACGAACCGAGTGAAGCAATGCCGCATAGAATGCCGCAGGATAATGTACTTTTAAGTAAGCCATTTGGAATCCAATAAAGGAATAAGCAAATGCATGAGAACGGTTAAATCCATAATTTGCAAAGCGTTCAATGTAATCATAAATCATATTGGCGGTTTCCTCAGAATACCCCTGATTTACGCCCCCTTGAACAAAATGACGCCGCTCCTGATCAAGAATGTCCTTCTTTTTCTTACTAATTGCTCTTCGTAAAATATCTGCTTGACCTAGACTAAAGCCCGCCATTTTTGCAGCCACCTGCATAATCTGTTCCTGATAGACAATTACGCCATAAGTATTTTCTAAAATAGGCTGTAAAGAAGCATCTGGATAATCAATTGGCTCGATACCTTTTTTTCTTCGAATAAATAAATCAATGTTCTGCATTGGTCCCGGACGGTACAGAGCGTTAACCGCTGCAATATCTTCAATACTGGTTGGTCCTAACTTTCTTAAAACGTTGCGAATTCCGGCGGATTCAAACTGAAACACACCACTTGTCTCTCCCCGTTGAAACAAGGCCAGGGTCTCTCCATCATCAAAAGGAATATCGCTTAATTTTAATTCTTTTTTATAGATTTTTCTGATTGCTTTGAGTGTATCGTCAATGATTGACAGGTTTCTTAAGCCTAGAAAATCCATTTTCAGCAAACCGATTTTTTCTACATCATTCATGGTGAACTGAGTCAGCAAAATATTATTAGTCCCAGTCTGCAGCGGAACCAGCTCCAGCAAATTTTTATCACTGATAACCACACCTGCTGCATGGGTAGAAACATGACGGGGGAGACCTTCCAAACGAACAGCAGTATCAAACAACAGCTGATTAACTTCTGAACTTTCCACAAGCTCTACAAGTTTTTTTGATTCCTGATAAGCTTGCTTCAACGTTATTTTCAATGTACTAGGTACGGCCTGAGACCAGCGGTTGGATTCACTTTGAGACAAGCCAAACACTCTAGCAGCATCTCGTAAAACCATCTTGGCTGCCATCGTCCCAAACGTTGCAATTTGTGCCATATGATGATGTCCATATTTCTCCTGAACATAAGCTAGAACCTGTTCCCGTTTATTATCAGGAATATCCAAATCTATATCAGGCATCGAGTAGCGTTCCGGATTTAAAAAACGTTCAAAAAGTAAATCATACTGGATTGGATCCACATCTGTAATCGACAGTACATAGGAGACAAGTGAACCAGCTGCTGATCCTCGTCCAGCACCAGTGACGATTTTATTTTTGTGAGCGAATGCCATTACATCCCATACAATCAAAAAATAGTCGTCAAACCCCATACTATGAATGATTGATAACTCTTTTTCCAAACGCTCCTGATACTCTGGAGTCACCTGCAGCACCCGTTGCGATAAACATTCATTACAAAGCTGTCGCAGATATTCTCCCGCTGGCAAATTATCAGGAACTGGATAATGAGGTAATAATTTCTGGTGCAGAGGTAATTCAAAACGGCAGTTTTCTGCCAGTTTACGGGCATTCTCTGTACCTTCTCTGCCAATCAGCTCTGTCAGCTGATTCTCAGCTTCCTCTGCTGTTCTCAGATAATAGGGACCATCAATTTCAGCTTCTTTTAGGTTTACCTCCATTGGTGTGCCAGATTCAATATGTTCAAGTACCCGTAAAGCGAAACCATCCTCTCGAACCAGATATCTTGTTTCCTGCAGTGCTATAATTGGGTAGCTTCGGCTGCGGATGAATTCAAACAAAAGAGGATCAGTTACGGGATTGCACATGAAAGAGGCTCCAATGAAAAACGACTCGGCATCGATTACTGCCAACAGTTCATTCAGCTCCCTGTCTATCTCTTCCGCATTTTTTTCCTGAAAATAATTTACAACGCCTTTATCACTAGGCATAACAACATACAAATCAGTCAGCAAACTGGAAAAACTGCTAAATTTCAACGCTGCTTCATTTGTCATTCTCATGCTGGAAATACGCATGAGATTTTGATAGCCCTGCTGATTCTTTGCATATAATATTAACTGAACTTTTTGATCACTAATCTCAGGTGTATATTCCAGTGTCATGCCGATGACGGGTTTAATATTTTCTGCCAGACAGGCTTCGTAAAATTCAACAGCTCCATGAAGAACGTTGATATCAGATATACCTAAATAGTGATACCCGTACTGCTTCGCTTTCTTAACAAATTCTGCAATTCTGATGGTACTGGAAAGCAGAGAATACGAGGTAATTGTATATAGCTGCGGAAACATTTGAAACCCTCCTTATGAAACAAATTTCCTCTTTCTTTACAATAAAAAAAATTGTGCTAAACTAGTAGCTAGAAAAGAGGTGCTATTTATGCGCTACATTATTGCATTATTCTGGTCCTTTGTATTAGGACAGGTGGTAGGATATATTGGCGGTGCCTTAAACAACGGCAGCTATGATTTTATGCTTACAACTATTATATCTCTTATTGCCGGCGTTCTTATTCTATTAATTGGTCATTTTGCTGTCCCCAAAAAGAAAACATCTCAGGTATAAAACCAAGATTAGTGGGCAGGATATTCATTGGGATATCCTGCCCACTGCTTTTTACTTACTAAAAATACCTTTAATCTGTCAGCTTCACTGCCTAGCAGTGAGCGGACAGAAAAAAACCAGTTACACTAATTGTAACTGGTTTTTGATTGTTTTCAACCGTTTAAATTCGTTTCTTTAAAATTTTTCTGAAATTGAAAACAGATAGGCACATATTCCCCAAAACAAAGCAGGCTGTAGTAATAAATACTGCACTGTAGCCAAGTCCATGGGCTACAGTTGATCCAATCATGGGTCCCAAAACCTGTCCGAAATTGCTGAACATCTGATTATAGCTGTATATTCGGCTGACTCCTTCCGGCGGCGTCAGTTTTCCAATCAAGGTATTGATTGACGGCATTAGAGCACCCGTTGAAAAGCCCAGCATGAAACGTAGTGCACCCAATTGGAAAGGCGTTTGCACAAAGGCCATAGGAACATAGCAGAGAAAAGACAGCAGGAGCCCTCCCAGCAATACTTTGTGATTGCCGATTTTATCGCCTAATTTCCCTAATGAAGGCGAGGAAATAATCGCTGAGACCCCTGCAACAGAAACAATCAGACCACTAACAAAAAGAATATTATCCTGATTGCCGCTTAGTGAACGGACATAAAGTGTCAAAATAGGGCTGATACTCGTTACACCTACTTGCAGAATCAATGTTGTAACAAACAAACCAATTAATATGGAGAGATGGTTCACTCGTGAAAAAACTTCTTTAGTAGACAGTAGGTCCTTCTTCTCCACAGGTTCAAAATCTTCCTTCACCATAAAAATTGTCAGCAATGTTGTAATAAGCAGCACGAAACCTGTAATGATAAATACATTTTCCATGCCAAACCACTGAGCAAGTGCTCCACCAATTGAAGGACCAATTAGATTGCCTGCAACTGCACCAGTAGATAATGTTCCCAGCGCCCAGCCGCTCTTTTCTCGAGGTGCCTGAGAAGCAATCATTGCTGTCGCATTTGGTATGTATCCCGATAAAATACCATTTAAAAAACGCATGATTAGCAGCCAGTAAACATTCGGCACAAATGCCAGAGACCCCATCGTAAAAGTCATGCCAGCTGCTGCCCGAATCATCATAATTTTTCGACCCTTTTGATCAGCTAGATTCCCCCAGATAGGCGCAACTATAGCTGCTGCAAAAGCCGTCACCGAGATGGCCAGCCCAGAGAACAGTTCAATTTGGCTCTTCGGTGTTCCTAATTGTTCTATGTATACTGGAATGAAGGGCATCACTAAACTGATGCTGGCTCCCGTAAAGAAACTTCCCAGCCAGGCAACCATCAGATTCTTCTTCCAATCTATCTTCATTGCCTTCATCACCCTCCTCATATGCTTTTTTCTCTTTAACTATACTCCATATTTAAAAATCTCACAAAATTTTTATTTTTCTGTATCTTAGAATAATAATGTTGTACGGTTATGAGCAGGACAAAAATAAGTTCCTAGACTCTTTGTATGCCCGAACCCGAATAAACAGAGAGATAGAAGCAGCTTCTTTGACAATAAGCCTGAATTTAGCAAAAATTTGTGAATCACCAGGTAAGAATCACTCGACATAGAATGTCTAACATTCGTGTTTCCTGTGATTTTCTTTCATACGTTTATTCGATAAAGTTACTCTTAGTCTAAATGAAAGAACCAGAAATAGAACAAGCACTTTCTTTGTTTCAAAACATGTCAATTTATTCATTCTTTTAATCCTGATAATACAGCTTAATATAGTATCAAAAAAAAGAGCGGCATTTACTGCTTCCGCTCTCATTTTATTAACTATATCAATCCCGAATCGTTCTTCATTTTATATTATAATGTTGCTAAAATAATAAAGTTAATAATAAATAATGCATTAACGACCCAGATAATTGGCGATACTTCTTTTACCTTGCCTTTCGCCACTTTCACTACAGCAAAGAATAAGAATCCAGCTGCTATTCCGTATGAAATACTGTAGCATAGTCCCATAAAAATAGAGGCAAAGAATGCTGGTACGGCTTCTTCTAAATCTGTCCATTCAATATCCTTGAATGAAGCCATCATCATTACCCCCACCAGAATTAATGCTGGTGCAGTAGCCTGGGCTGGTACGATGGAAATCAGTGGAGAAAATAGACTACTTAAGGCAAACAACGCTGCAACTACAACAGAGGTTAGACCTGTACGTCCGCCAGCACCAATTCCAGCTGCACTTTCTACATAGGTTGTTACATTGGACGTTCCAAAAACAGCACCTACAGAAGTTGCGACTGCATCCGCAAATAATGCTTTATCCATTTTTGTCGAAAGGCCCTTGCTTTCTTCCAGTGCAATTTCATCCTCTTTTGAAAAGATTCCTGTCCGTCTACCCGTTCCGATAAATGTTCCAATTGTATCAAATGTATCAGATAAGCTAAAAGCAATTACTGTCATTAAAACTTGTGGAATTTTTGAAGTGTCACTAAATAGCGACTGCATCCCGTCTTTCCCAAAAGCAGCACCAAAGGTTGTGCCTAACGCTGAAATAGAGCTTCCCAACGAATTTCCCTGCCAGTCAATAGCAGATAAATCAACTACTCCTAACGGAATTGCCAAAAGAGTTGTCAAAACAATACCAATTAAAATCGCGCCTCGAACATTCATAACAACTAGAACAGTCATAATTACTAAGCCCAGAATCGCTAGAATAATTCCCGGATTATTGAAATTCCCTAATGCCGGCACAATACTATCGCCATTTACAGCTCCATTAACTGGTTCAGCCTGTACAGTAAAATCAAGTAGTCCTGCATTCTTGATTCCAACATACGCAACAAAAATTCCAATCCCTCCGCCAATAGCATGCTGTAAGCTTTCAGGAATTGCCCGAATGACCATTTTACGGACTTTTGTAACTGTGATTAGGATGTTCACCAGTCCACAGATAAAGACCATTGCTAAAGCTTGCTGCCAGCTATACCCTAACCCGAAAACCACTGTAAAGGTAAAGAAGGCATTCAGCCCCATCCCCGGAGCTTGAGCATAAGGAACGTTAGCGAATAAGCCCATTACTAATGTTCCGATAATGGAAGCAATAATCGTTGCTAGAAATACCGCCTGAAAAGGCATGCCTGTTTCTGATAGAATCGAAGGATTAACGAATAAAATATAACTCATAGCAAAGAAGGTGGTAATCCCTGCTATCATTTCTGTTGAAACAGTTGTACGATTTTCTTTTAATTTGAAAAACTTTTCCATGAGTGTCTATCTCTCCTTAAAAATAATTCGCATACCTATCGGAAAAAAATAAATAAGAGCAAAATAATCATTTCCAACAAATACCTTTAAAGTATAGGAGATTTTTTTATATTTTTCAACAAAATACTAACAATATACACATTAATTATTTTTAATATTCGTATTTAAAACGTTTTCTCACATAGTTTGATCAAAAACAACTGGTTTAGATAAATGAAAAAACACAGCATTCGAAAAAGTCGAATGCTGCGTTTATTACTCTGCTTTTATAAATTAGGCTCTTCTCTTTTTCAAAAGATAGATAAAGCTTCCAGCTAAAAGAATAGTTCCTATGAACAGGCTACTATTCGCTGTTGCTTCCCCCGTATTCGGGAAAGCACCGCTTTCTTTACTTCCTGTCGTTGCCTCACTAGAACTGGTTTTCGTATCAGACTTAGTGGTAGTTGACGACGAATCTGTTGTTCCAACAGATCTTTTCAATACATCCAACGGGAAAACCGCACTGTTTAACTCCTCGTCAAGAACCACTGCAGTAATTTTTTCTTTTCCTTTAAGCTTCAACGCAGCTACATCGATTTTAATCTTTCCTTCACTGTCAGCCTTACCAGTTATATCGCCTTTAGGAAGAACATTTTCGCCTGTTGCTGACTTGCTTTTAGGAATATCTCCTGCAAACAACACAATCGTTGCATTTGGCAAGGTCACTCCCTGAAGATACTGATCATCTTCGTACAAAGGATCAAATAAAGTAGCCTTACGAATTATTGCTTCTTTATCTTCCGGCAGAACAGGCGGCTCTACATAAGGAGCTTTTCGATTTTGAATAACCGCTTCGATTGGCTCGCCAGCTGCTTCTTTCATCTCAATATATCCAATAAAGGTTTCAGTATCCGGCTGCATTGCGTCAACTAATTTGGCTTGTGTGAATCCAGCAAAGCCGTCGCCTCCGCCAAGTAAAAAGTCATTGATTACAACTCGATATGTTTGTTCACTTTTTAGTTCATTGCCTTTTGCGTCGACCATTGTCTTAACTTTAAATGGCTGTGCAGCATCAGCAGTTTTCTCATATGTGTAAAATAGTCCTGAAATTTGCAGGAAATATTTTTCTTCTTGATCATATTGTTCATTCAGCACTTGTTCGATTTGAGCACCAGTCATTTCTACAATTTGCATGATATTTCCAAACGGCTGTACAGCCTGCGCAGATCCCCAAGTAATTTCACCATTTTCACCAACGATTAAATCCGCTCGAATACCGCCGTTATTTGTCATCGCAAAGTCAACATCAATCCCCTGTGCTTTAGCCATTGCGACCTGACCGTCTGTAATTAAATTCCCTAATGGGGATTCTTTATGCTCATTAACCTCACGCAAAATTGCTTCTGACTTCTTAGCTGTTCCGATTTTTTTGCTTGTTACAGCAGATACACGGCTGTCTGCATCGGCAACAACAGCTGCAACAGCTGCATCCGCAGCAGGAACATTTTCGCCTTCCGGTGCCACAGGAGTAACGGTAGCAGCAGGAGCTGTTTCAAAATCTTGTGTTGCGACATCTAGATAGCCGCGAACATCTGCAAAACCTTTACCTTGAGAAGTAGATTGTACAACTCGGGTTTCTCCTACAAGTCCATTTGTATATTGATGGTTGTGCCCCGCTAAGAATACATCCACACTATTTTCCGGATAAAGTTTATTTACTTTAGCCATAATTTCTGCTGCATCACCGGAAATGGTTCCTTCCTTACTAGTAGAAGGAACATGGGCAAGAACGACAATTGCGTTTACCCCTTCTTCTTTTAGTTCACTGGCATAATAAGCAATTGTTTCAGCTTCATCCAGAAAATCGTATTCCTGATAATGCTCTTTTAGAACAAGGTTGGGAATTTCTGTGGTTACAACGCCAATAAATCCGACTTTAACTTTTTGTCCTTCTTCCGTACCAACTTCTTTTACCGTATACGGCTTCCAGCCAAAAGGAATTTGATCATCGGTTCCCTTCTTAACGACATTCCCGACTACAAGCTCTGTCTTGGACGCAACTCTTGGATAATCAGCCAAAATACCATAAGGATCACTTGAAGGTGTACCTCCAGTCATGATACGGTTAAATTCCGCCAATCCTTCATCAAACTCGTGATTGCCCAGAGTTCCCACTGAAAAATTCATTTCATTTAATACTTTAATTGTTGGTTCATCTTGAAGCAGTCCAGAATTTGCCGGACTTGCACCTACCATATCCCCAGATTGTATACGCAGTGTCTGAGCACCTGTATTTTCTGCTGCAAAAGATGTTTCCGCCTGATTTAAATAACCTGCCAATAAAGCTGCTGTTCCCGTATTGCTGACTTTATTACCGGCATCATCGTAGAATGATCCTGTTGTACTCAATGCACCATGAAAATCATTGATTCCCAAAAACTGAACAGGAATTTTAGTTGTATCCTGATCAACTGCATAAACACCTTGACCATTGCTAAACAAGAAGCCGCCTGCTGCTGCAGATATAAGCAGTAAACGGAACCCCCTATTTCTCTTTTTCATGCATTCGTTCCTCCTTAATAGTCTCACACTTCAGACTATCAATTATTGAAAAGGCTGTCAACAGCAATATGGATTCTTTTTACTTTATAGAGGCTATTCTTGAAGATTTTTACTGAATTAAGCTTGCCATTTCTATTTAGTGTGCTAGACTTAGAAAAAGAAAAATTGGCAGGAGGAAATACTTTGAAAAAATTAATTGCCATCGATTTAGACGGTACTACATTAAACATGAATTCTTTAATCAGCGAAAAAACGGAGCAGACATTAAAAAAGGCTATCGCTCAAGGGCACTATGTCAGTATTGCTACAGGTCGTCCTTATCGCCTAAGCAATCAGTTCTATAAACAGCTAAATTTAAATACACCTATGGTTAATTTCAACGGCGGGCTCGTGCACATTCCCGAAAAAGAGTGGGCAGGAGAACGTTCGTCCAGTGTAGGAAGAGATATTGTTTTTGATATTCTATCACAGAAAAAAGCTCTAAATCTGGATTTTGTTGCTGCCGAGAATAAAGAAACTTTTTTTATTGACAGCTTTGACCATTTTGATTCTGCATTTTTTGCTGCAGAAGCATCAGAAAAAAATCTACTGAATACGACAAATTTGATTACAGATCCGACTTCTCTTATGTTGTGTCCGGCCAAAGATCAGGTTGCAGCAGCGTCAGAAACTCTACTGAAGCAATATGGTGATTTACTGGATATTCGTACTTGGGGTGGTGCCAAGCCGATTCTGGAGGTTGTCGCTAAAGGAATTCAGAAAGCAAAAGGTGTTGCTGAAGTTGCTGACTATCTAAATATCAGCCAAAAAGATATCATTGCTTTTGGTGATGAACATAATGATGAAGAAATGCTGGAATTCGCTGGCTGGGGCGTTGCTATGAGCAATGCCACTGATCAAATAAAAAAAGTAGCCAACGATATCACTGATAAAACCAATGATGAAAACGGACTTGCAGATTACCTTGAAAACTATTTAAGCTTAAACTAATAAAAAGTCAATAGAATATCAGGGAAGTGCGCCTCCAAAGTTAGATAGGAAAATCTAACTTTGAAGACGCACTTCCTGCATTTATCGGATAGTTGTCTTTTTATCTAAATAAAGCTATTCTGGTTGCTCCTATGGATAGCCAATTCTATATTTATAAGTATTTCTTTACTTTTTTTCTGTTTTCTTCACTGGTAAATAGTAATCTAAAATGGCACTGGTTTCTCCTTTTTGCTTAGGCGTTTCATAGCGTTCGTCTGTGTAAACTTCACACAAAAAATAGTTCTCTTCATCTATTTCATATCCCTGTTTACTTATCTCTGCTCTTGAAAGCTCCGGACCACTGGAAAAAACATCATAGTCTTCCCCTTGAACCCAAATTTTCGCTAAGGTACAACTTGGAACACTGTAAACAGAAAATCCTTCTGGAATTGGCGCATCCAGCTGCATAAACAGCCCAATCACATAAGTAAACATACCTGTATCGTGGTCAACATCCCGAACATAGCCAATGTAATTTCCAAACGATTCCTCTAGAATAAATGCTTCATGCTCAAGCAATTGCTCAAAAACTTTTTCAGCGAAGCAGCGGCCCCAATGCTGGGAAATGCTCTGGGACATAAACGCAGCACGAATCTCTTTTCCCACAAATTTACAAGCTTCAAGTGGTCCAAAATCACTGTAAACCACCTTAGCCTTTTTTACCTCCCCTTCAACAACCCGATAATTTTCCAGCTGTTCAATCATCGCTTCTTCATGAAAAACAATACGGGGATACGGCTTAACTTGTGTATCTCTGTTTTTTCGCAGCATAGACGGCGACACACAATGCTGTTCTTTAAATGCCCGGCTGAAAGCTGCTTGAGAATCATACCCGTATTTAACTGCAATCGCCAGCAGGGATAATGTTGTTTTGCGAATGTCCTCTGCTGCCAGTGTCAGTCTTCGTTTACGAATATATTCTGAAAGGGTAATTCCTGTAACAAAGACAAAAATTCTAGGCAACTGCTTTGGTGTGCATTGTGCAATTTTTTCTAATTCCAAATAATCAATCTCTTCCTCAAGATGATTTTCAATATATACCACAACCTGATTCAGCTGATTGAAACTATTCATAATTACCACGCTCCTTTTCCTATAATTACTATAACAAAAGCAGCGAAGCCTTTTTTGATTTTTTTTGTACACTTACTGTAAAAAAAGACAATTCGCTTGTTCTGCGAATTGTCTTTTAGTTCAGTTAGTCTGGTTGTTCACACGCAGCCCAAGCATCAATCTCTACCTTTATTTTAGGAGAGGCCAATGCTTTTACATAGAGCAAGGTCATGCAGACTTCGGTTCCTTGAAGAAAATCATTCAGCAGCTCTGTACGTTCTTTCATATCCATCGGATCAACTAGATAAATAACCAGCTTAGTAATATCTGATACCTTCATATCAGCTGCCTCTAGGTTTTTTTGATGTTTATTAGAGCTTCTTCAAATTGTTTTCCTATGTCTTCTGACAATAAGCCATTCAGTGTCATACCAACTTGACCAGAAAGTGTTAACCAGCGAATATTTCCACTCATCTCTATTTGATGAGTATAGGCTCCTAGTGGCGGGTGGATACCCGCATGGTTTCTTGCTTCTTTCATATTTGACCTCTCCTTTAAAATGCTTATAGTTCAGCATTGTTCTAAAAACCAGCTACTCTTCTATTTCAAACTCTTCAATTCTTATATTCTGACTTTTCATTTAAGAGATAAACATGCGAATCAGATAGAAAACATAACTGATTAACCGATATAGAATATACAATGTAAATAAGTTGCCAACAATCAAGCGGAATAGTCCAGTTGAGCTTGATTTCAAATTTCTCCATGTAAATGCCCGTAAAAAACGTGGAAGCCGGGAAATCCTATTCATTCTTAATCGGTATTTCTCATCATACGTTAGTTCAAGCATATCAAAATAGACAATCTGAAATGGCTGTCTACTAAAGAACGCTTTAACAAATCCCACCAAAAGAGTTAATTCTTTATTATTTGAAGGCAGATTCCTTGAACCTTGCTTGTTGATACGCAGCTTATCACCATTCTCCAATAATACATTATAGGTAAATTCATCCTCTTCAAGCTTTTTTATGGTTCCATTTTCACGATATTCTAGTAAAAACTTGTCATAAATCTCATTAAATTTCAGCCGCTGCAATATGAAAAGCAATAGCATTCCGGCAAATAGAAGGATCAGCACAAGGTTTACCCATAAGCCCTCCGGAAAAAACACGGTATACAAACTAGTAATTAGCAGGGCTGCTGCCATCCCAACAATACGCTTTAGATAGTAACTATGGTACATCTTTTCCATTGTTCTTCTATAGTAGCTAAAATCTGTATCTGCAAATTTCACTTGCTTTCCTCCTTCACTCTCATCGATAGGTCTCCTGTGTTGTAAAAGTTATTATAGCATACAGCTTGATTTATCAACTATCCGTATTTAGAAAATCTTCACGGATTTTGAAGAAGGTATTCTATTGTTTACATATTTTATCAACGATTTCCCTTGCTAATGACTTTTCAGCTCACATTCCCTCTGCTGAAACGCCGACATTCAATTTCTTTCCCTTCAAACAATGTCAGCAGCAATGAAGTAAAGTGTGATTCTGAAGGTAGATCGCTGCATACAAATAAATCCACTGCAGCATAGTTTTCTTCCGGCCAGGTATGGATAGTAAGATGCGATTCGGCAAGAATAATCACTCCGCTGACCCCCCAAGGCTCAAATTGATGAAAATAGTGCTGTACTCTGGTGAGTTTACATTCATCAGCAATCTGGAGCATTAGCTGTTCTACTAAAGGAACTGATGTCAGCTTTTCTTTGGGACAGTTTTTCAGTTCAATAAGATAATGTTTGCCAAGAGAATGCTGTTCCTGCAAATCAGGCAGTTTCTTAGTATCTATACGCAAAAAAGTATCATTAGCACAGATTGAACATTTTTTCCTCTTCAATTCTTCGATTGTCATCTCCGTATAGAGACCGACTGTATATTCTTTTCCACAGCGGCAGCATTGATACACAACATTTCGTGGTCGAAGCTCACCAGTATAGATGTAATCCGAGTAAGAACTTTCCGCTAAGACAGCTGGGTAACTGTCAATTTGAGTGGTTAGTTCATATAGTGTGCTTACTCCTCCAAGGATAGAAGCACCTGAATACTGATTAAATTTAGGTTTAATTTTCTCTATGACGAGATTTTGAAGACCAATCAACTTTTGAAGTGCCAGCTGTTTTTTAGGCGCTTTCTCCCCAAATGATAAGAAAATATGAGCATGTTCCAAGCGGCTGCATGAAACTGCCCTTGATAAAAAGAGCTTGAGTCCTGAAAGTGTGTACGGCGGATCAACATATATATAGTCAAACTGGTTTTTATACTTGCTCAGGGAACCTTCACGAAAATCTAAATGTTGACAGACTATGTCTAAGTCCATTTTCTTTGCAGAGGTATTTATGCAATGAATAACATCAGGCGACAACTCATACACCGTTAGTTTTTCAGTTGATTTTGTTCTTCCGGAAGCTTTTAGTTTTTTTATTAACAAACCTACTGCTAGAGAAGACAAATCATCATCCCCTAAAAATAGAATATGTTTATTTATAAAATCAGGCTTTTCTAGTAATAAAAAGGCCCGCTCAACAATCGTTTCTATTGTAGCAAATGCTTGGTCGTAAGCTACGGCAACACTCGGTCTATCAACTATTCCGACTGTTAGTTCCTCCGTCATTACTTCCTTCAGGCTTGCCTGTTCTTCTTTTGAATCAGTTACTTTCAGATAGTATTCTTTATTAATTGCTGCCCAGCCAAGCTGCTGTTCTACATAGAGTTTACCTTTTCTAGTTAAGCTTGTTCCTACCTTGTTGGACGCTAGACCTAACTTAACCAATTCCTTTTTTATAGCTGAGACAAGAGGGAGAGGTAATTTTACTTTTCCCGCCAATTTCTTTGTTGAGAGCTGCTTCCTCAGGTACCATTCGATTAAAAGTAAATGAACAACCTCTTCTGATTCTTCCAATTTTGTTTGTTCTTTAATTATCTTTGCTATATTCACTTGTGTCGGTTCTATTTTCATGTGTCAAGAACCATTCCATCCCTTCATTCATTACTTTCGATGAAATGACTATCTACACTAATTTAATGGTTTTATCTATTTATTCGCTGAATACATAAATCCTGTAAAAAAAACGAACTTCGTTGTCATTATCCTTGCTTATATTTCAAGCACAGGAGCTTTTACAGGAATTACGTCGTTAAAAAATAAAAAAAGACTGCAAAATTTCACAGCCTTCTCCTCTTATTTAACTAGCCTACATATCAGTAAGTGTGTTTAAATTATTTTGAGAATGCAAGGAAATCTATAGATACGCCAAATAAACCTATGTTTTAAGGCTATTAAATTAATCTAGATAGATCTCGTCACACTGCTCAAAAAGCACACCTCAGCTATTTATTCTACTTACTTAACTCAAAATAATTTCCAAACATAATATAACATATTGTTTCACTTTAAACAATGCTGACAACAGCACAGATTTTCTATCGATAAAACCAAAAAGTAAAGCTTCTTCAAAAAAATGTTATTCTTTCAGAAGTTCTATTTATTAAGCCACTTCTTTAAAAAGAGACATAGGATTCTTAGTACTTTGATATGTTTTATCTGATTTTCCATACTGATTAATTCTTACTTAGTGCTCCACAACTTTTAAATTAATTCCAGCTATTGTCAAAAAAATAATTTTTGCATTTAAGACATGTCACTTTGTTCCAACCTATGGAACATGATTGGGTTTTACCATATCGCTCAATTAGTTTTAAGCAGCTAATCTATTGATGGTTATAGTCACTTTCTTTTCATTCCTTACTGATGCTTTTTTCAAAGACAAAAGAATAACTGTCTTCACCATACTTCTTTTGTCCTATTCTTTGAAAACCACACCGTTCATAAAAGCGCTGATTTCTTATTGAATAATCAGGTGTTTCCAAATGCCACAAGTTATAGTGTTCCTGCTGCTCCAACAGCTTCCACGCCTGGAAACCAAATCCCCGACCAATATATACTGGCAGGACACAAAATTTTTCCAAGACTCCTGTTATTCCCTTCACACTAAAACTCATAAACCCAATCTCTGTTTCATCAACAACAATCATATAAGTTGTCACTTGGGAATCTGATAAAAAACGTTCTGCAAGACTTCCGTCATTGTATCCTGGACGGCCATCCTCATTTGTATCCTTCCGATGAAGAGAAGTATCAAAATTAAACGCCTTTGTCATTATTTCAGTAATTTGTTCTTTGTCATCAACTGTCGCTTCTCTAAACCTCATTTTGTCTCCCTTTACAAATATGTCTATATTTAGTAGACTCGTTTTTTCTGTATTGATTTGTTTCAGGTATCATTCGCTTGGCTTTTTCAAAGATTAAAGAGATACAGTAGTTAAACAAGACATTCTTTAATAGGAGCAAGGACCCTTTTAGCTCACCACAGAAAGCAGCAAGGAACCTCTTACAGAAGGACTAAATATTTGAAAAAGCTTCAGTACATATACTTAAAACAAAAAAAGACAGACCATCCATAAAGGGTAGTCTGCTAAATCTCGATAATTCAATGTTCTTATTACTCTGCAGCGTTTGTATCTTTGAGACCGTATTTTTTGTTGAAACGGTCCACACGTCCGTCTGCTTGAGTGAATTTTTGACGTCCAGTATAGAATGGATGTGAATCAGAAGTAACCTCCACACGAATCACTGGATACGTGTTGCCGTCTTCCCATTCAACAGTTTCTTGTGTTGTCTTAGTAGAACCTGACAAGAATTTGAAACCTGTAGTTGAATCCATGAAGACTACTGGATGGTAATCCGGATGAATCTCTTGTTTCATACTTATTTCTCTCCTTTGCCCTGAGTCATTTGCTGAGTCAGAGTTATTTTGTCGATATACAACAGTACAATGATAGCATGTTTTATTTTCACTTGCAATCATCTTTTTAAATTTCTTTTTGGCCCTGACTTACTAAAGGACACATCATGAAATGCACTGAAAAAATCTTGATTGTTTTTCGTTTTACGCAGGAATTTGATGAACTGTTCTGTATACTCAAGTGAGTCCCCTGTCATATTATTCCTTAGCTTCCAGATTTCTTCCAACTGCTGCTCTTCCATCAACAGCTCTTCTTTTCTAGTACCTGATTTCTTAATATCGATAGCAGGGAAAATACGACGTTCTGCTAAGTCTCTGGATAAGTGAAGCTCCATATTTCCGGTGCCTTTAAATTCTTCATAGATGACATCATCCATTCTACTTCCAGTATCCACCAAAGCTGTCGCCAGAATCGTTAGGCTTCCGCCTTCTTCTATATTCCGGGCAGCTCCGAAGAAACGCTTAGGCTTATGAAACGCTGCAGGATCAATCCCCCCGCTTAATGTTCGGCCGCTTGGCGGAACAACTAAATTGTATGCTCTAGCTAGACGAGTGATACTATCCATCAAAATAACTACATCCCGTTTATCTTCTACGAGACGCATCGCACGTTCTAGTACCAGCTCAGAAACTCGAGTATGGTTTTGCGGCTGCTGATCAAAGGTAGATGAAACTACATCTCCCTTGACACTTCGCTCCAAATCCGTCACTTCTTCAGGACGTTCATCAATCAGAAGTAAAATTAGCTCGACATCAGGATAGTTCTCTGTAATTCCGTTAGCTATTTCTTTTAAAACGCTTGTTTTACCTGCTTTTGGTGGAGCAACAATCAGCCCACGCTGACCGAAACCCACGGGTGAAAAGATATCAATCATACGAGTAGATAATCTACCTGGAGTTGTTTCCAAATGAATTTGTTTTTCAGGATACAGAGGAGTCAGCGCTGGAAAATGAGGACGTTGCTTCGCTTCTTCTGGATCTTTCCCATTAACGCTCTCCACGTGCATTAACCCGTAATAACGCTCTGATTCTTTCGGCGGACGCGCCTTACCGGCAACCTTGTCCCCATTTCTCAAACTAAACCGTCGAATTTGTGAAGAAGATATATAGATATCTTCCGCACTCGGACCATAATTGATTGGTCTTAAAAAACCATAGCCGTCCTGAGAAACAATATCCAGAATTCCCTCCATGAAGAAAAAACCTTGTTTTTCTGCTTGAGCCCGAATCACAGCTAAAGAAAGCTCTTTTTTATTCATTTGACTGTAGTAGGGAATTTTGAATTCCTTTGCATACGCATAGATATCTTTCAGCGTGCTGTTTTCCAGCTCCGCCATCGTCAAGTAATCGCTCATTGATTCACCTCAACCTGTTCAGTCTCTATCATCTGAATATCAGCACCTAATGCTGTCAGTTTTTCAATAATATGATCATATCCCCGTAGAATGTATTCAACATTGTACACAGTAGTTGTTCCTTCAGCCATCAACCCGGCAATTACTAAACAAGCTCCTGCCCGCAAATCAGATGCTACAACCTCTGCACCATGAAGTTTAGCTGGTCCGTTCAACACAATCATATTCCCTTCAACCGAAGCAGAGGCACCCATGCGTACCAGCTCAGGAATATGTTTTGTACGCTGAGCGTAAATTGTATCCATCACTTGACCAGTTCCTACGGCTTTTAGAAGCAACGGGGTCAACGGCTGTTGAAGATCTGTCGCAAAGCCCGGATAAGGATAGGTCTTCACATTAATCATCTTTAAATCATTGGAAGGATGTACCTCAATCATATCCTCTTCAATAGTCATCTTCACGCCTAGTTCCTGAAGCTTTGCAATAAAGCTTTCCAGATGCTCATAAATTACATTACGGACTTTAACACCCTGTCCCATCGCAGCAGCAATGGCTAGATAAGTTCCCGCCTCGATACGATCTGGAATAATCGAATGACGGCAGCCATGAAGCTCTTTCACGCCTTCAATGCGGATTATATCCGTACCTGCCCCCCGAATATTAGCACCCATGTTATTAAGCAGCGTTGCCACATCAATAATTTCAGGTTCGCGAGCTGCATTCTCGATAATCGTTTTGCCTTCAGCTTTAACAGCTGCCAGCATTACATTAATCGTGGCACCAATGGAAACCATATCCATAAAGATTCTCGTACCTGCCAACCCATGGTCTGCTCTTAAATACATGGCACCATGTTCATTAGATACAGAAGCCCCCAAAGCTTCAAATCCTTTAATGTGCAAATCAATTGGTCTTGGTCCAAGATAACAACCGCCGGGAAGTCCTACAACACCTTCTCCGAATTTCCCCAGCAAAGAGCCCATGAAATAATAAGAAGCACGTAAACTGTTTATTTTTCCAGTAGGCATTGGTACTGAAACAATTTCAGTCGGATCAATAACCAGCATGTTATTTTCAAAGGTTGTTTTGGCACCCATGATTTCCAGAATTTCAATCAAAGAATGAACATCTTGGATATCCGGTACACCATCTAAGGTAACTGGAGAGTCAGCTAAAATCGCCGCTGGGATTAATGCTACTGCACTGTTCTTTGCACCACTGATACTTACTTCGCCTTTTAGAGGACGATTACCGTTGATTACTATTTTTTTCATTATATTTTTCTCACCTAACTATGTCAGAAGTTGAATTCTTTTTTTAATATACCCAGACTATTCTAACATAAGACACATCAATAAAAAAGCAATGATTTTCAAGAATAACAAAAGCCGGCTGCTTATCAATAAAAAAATAGCATGGATAGCGGGAATCTTCCTGAAGTTTACCAGCTGATACACTTCTAATAAGATGAAAAAACTGCTCCAGCTAATAAAAGCTGAAGCAGTTTTCTATCTATCAATTAAACTTATGCTTTGTTTTCTGAACCGAACCATTCGATACGTTGTTCAACCAGTTCAGTAATTGCTTTAGTACCAGGAGCCAATAATTTACGAGGGTCAAAACCTTTACCTTCAAGATCTTTACCTTCTTCAATGTATTTACGTGTTGCAGCAGCAAATACTTCTTGAGCTTCAGTATTTACGTTGATTTTAGATACACCCATTGAGATTGCTTTTTGGATTTGATCCAAAGGAATACCAGATCCTCCGTGCAGTACCAATGGAATATCGCCAACAGCGTCAGCAATTGCTTGTAGGTGATCAAATGCCAAGCCAGCCCAGTTATCTGGGTAAGCACCGTGGATGTTACCAATTCCGCAGGCAAGGTAGTCAATACCAGTTGCAACCATTTGTTTACATTCTTCGATATCAGCTAATTCGCCAGAACCAATAATTCCATCTTCTTCTCCGCCGATAGAACCAACTTCACACTCTACAGAAACACCTTTTGCATGAGCTTTAGCTACTACGTCTTTTGCTTTTTCGATGTTTTCTTCGAATGGCAGATGAGATCCGTCAAACATAACTGAAGTATAGCCAACTTCGATACATTCTAATGCATCTTCGTATTCACCGTGATCTAAGTGAAGTGCTACTGGTACAGTAATACCCATAGAATCAACTAAATCTTTTACCAAGTCGTAACATACTTGATAGCCGCCCATGTATTTAGCAGCACCCATTGATGTTTGAATCAGTACTGGAGCTTTTTTCGCTTCAGCTGCTTCAAGAATAGCTTTTGTCCATTCTAAGTTGTTTGTGTTGAATCCTCCAACACCGTAGCCGCTTTTGCGAGCTGCTTTAAGAAATTCTGTTCCTGATACTAATGGCATAAAAAATTCCTCCTAAGTTTTAAAAAACCATATTTGTTAAGGACACTCCTTAACCAACAGATTCATTTTAGCAGATATTTTGGTACTTTTCTACTAAAAATACCTTTTTCAGAAAATTTTATACACCTTTTCACAAAGTTATTATTTGAAAAAAGAATATTTTAGTAATACTTCCTATTTTTCCAGGGTTTTCAGTAATTCTAACGCTTTTGTCCCCTTGTTCATTTTTTTAATAGAGCCAACAAACATCTCATCCATGTAGTCGCGTCAGACATCGTTACGGAAAAAATCACGTTTTCTTTCTCATAGCCTTGCTTTGTAAACAATGTTTTCGGCACAGCTTCAAGTGCTTCATTTATTGTATCAATCAGCGTAAGAGCGAATGCCCATTTTTCATCTGAGGGTCGTGTAAAATCAGTTACCTCATCATTATCAATAATCGCAGACAAGTTTCTATATAATTAAGTATTGAACGCTATCAGAAAAGGGCCATTCTGTCGGCAGCCACCGTTTGTATTCTTTTTCTGACTCCGACTTGACCTGTTCATCCATAAATTCTTTTGTAACAAAGGCTGCGTACATCCCATAAAAATCGTCTGTCGTTATAAAAGAAACCCCGTATACCTTTTGGCTTTCGTTATACGACAGTATTTCTTCCAGCAGCTGCGGCAGACATGCTGTCAATGCTTTTTTGAAAAACATTTGTTCTTTACTCATAAAAAAACTCCTCAAAGGCTATAAAAATTCATCTATTCTCATTTTACTTGATTCTATGTTTTTTTAATTCAGGAAAATTTCCAGTACTTTTAAATACTCTCTGCTCATCTTCGTTAGCAAACCGGCCTAAGACCGTTTGAGTTGGTACAATATTCATAAATGCATTTTCATCTATTGAGTGAACAATCTGCTCTAAATCATATAATTCATAACGGGTTATAACCATCATAATCATCTGTCCCTCAGCCTTAGAATACCCGCCAACTGACGGCAGCAGCGTCATCCCTCTCACCATCTGTTCTGCTATTCCCCGCACCACAATCTCTGGATTTGTGGTGACAATCATCGCAGTCACCTTCTGATGACTAGTATGCAGCGCATCAATCACTTGGGTCATACAATAAATTGAGATAATCGTATATAATGCACTTTCCCAGTTAAACAGAAAACCCGCAATTGCCACAATAATGCTATTCAACATAAAAATATATTTTCCAACTGTTTTTCCTGTTGTTTTAGATAGAACTAAGGAAATAACATCCATTCCCCCAGTGGTAAATCCCATTTTTAAAGAGAGACCCGCCCCTATTCCAATCAGTACGCCCCCGACAATCGCGTTCATCAGCGGGTTATCGGTAACAGTATACACTGGAAAAATCATGGTTATAACCGAAACACAGGCAACATTCATAAAACTAAAAATCGTGGCTTCTTTCCCAAGCTTTAAAAAACCTAAAATAAAAATCGGCAAATTCAATAGTAGAATGAACAAACCTGTGTCTATTGTGATGGAAAAATGACTGTATAGAAGGGTGGCCAGTATTTGCGCAATCCCATTCATTCCTGCTGAAAAAACTTTAGCTGGAATTAAAAACAAATTTAAGCCCATTGCCCCAGTGATTCCGGTAATAAGTATAACGAAAATCTTTTTGATAAATTCTCCCTGTTTATGAGACACAAGCTCTTTCCCCATCTTTTTCGCTCCTTCAATAATCATTTTATAAAAAAACTGATACTATCCCCATTCCAATTATATGTTTTCCCAAGATTTTCGCAATGTTTTTATGCTGAATCAAACAATCTTTTTTTCCTCTCAGGTTGTCCTTTGTTTAGCCAAGCGCCCACTGTTTTTCTATCTGCAAAAATGTTGTTTTTTTGTTTCTTTTTTTCAAAATCTCTTGTCGTATCTTTCTTTCATTGTTACTATGAAAGAACAATCAAAAACAGGAGGTTATCAAATGGCAGCAAAAGAAGCAAGTTTTGATGTGGTCTCTGAAATGAACATGGAAGAAGTAAAGAACGCCATGCAGATTGCGCTAAAAGAAATTAAAAACCGGTTTGATTTTAAAGGTTCCCTTGTTGATATCAAATTGGAAAACGATCGCTTGGTGGTTGTTTCAGATGACGATTACAAGGTAGAACAGGTCAAAGATGTACTCTTCAGCAAACTGATTAAACGCAATGTACCTACTAAAAACATTCAGTTTTCAGAGAGCGAAAAAGCACTTGGCGGTACAGCCAGACAGTATGGAGAGCTAATTAGCGGCATTGATAAAGAGAATGCTAAAAAAATCAACGTAGCTATTAAAAATTCTGGGTTGAAGGTTAAGTCCCAAATTCAAGAAGACAAGATTCGAGTAACAGGGAAAAACCGTGATGATTTACAAAAAGTCATCGCATTGCTCAGAGAGCTTGACCTTCCAATTGAACTGCAGTTTATTAACTATAGATAAAAAATTAGCAGCAGACTGTAATAAAAGCAATCTATCTTAAGAAAAAAGCCGGAATACACTGAAATCGTATCTTAGCATCGATTTCAGCGTATTTCGGCTTTTTATAGGCTGTTTTTGTACTCTCCTTCGGATTTAGAATCAAAAAAAGAACAGTCTCCAATTTTTCTACACTTGCTTTACACTTTCAGACATTGATTGTTTCTTTAGCTTCATTTTTCCAAGTTATCATTCTTTAGGTATAATCAACCAAATCAGTCCTAACACTGCTGTAAACAGAATCACTAGAAAAAACCACATCAGATCACCTCATTTTATATATGAAAACAGCGTCAATACAGTTGCCGGCAGTAAAAATAGACAAGTTACAACATAGAAAAATGATGGTTTGTGTATCCGCTGCTTGTATCTGTGCAATTAACTGCTGGATATCTTCAATACTATGCTGCCCATCAGAATCTGCAGTAACAACTGCTTCAACTTCAGGGAAGTTATCTATAATTTCCTGAAAACCAGCTTTTAAAGCGTGACCTTTTCCTTCATTTGTTTTATACGAGCAGACCTTTACTCCTGGAAGCTGCTCCAGCTTTTGAAAAATCGGTCGATACTTATTCCCGCTCCCATCATCAACTACAATTATTGTTTCACTGAGCTCTTCCCTCAGCTGCTGGATAAATAAAACAACCTTCTCTTGAGGCTCATAACTGGGAATCACGATTACTGCTGCCATTTCGTCACCTGCTTTTCTTTTAATCTTAGGAAAAGCTTACCCGCAGGAACTTAAAACGAGCTTAAATAATTTTACAAAGTAGAACAGACCTACATGTCATACAAAAAAAGCCGCACATCTGTCATTTCGACAAGAGCTGCAGCTTTCACTATAATCGATAAATTTTTACGTCCTATAAAACTATTACTCTCCCGCTAAAAACAGCTTTAAACAACCATCATTTTTCCCACTGTTTAATCCAACCATTAAACGAATACGTGCCTTCTGTCCATTTAAACCTCTGGCAAAAATCACACCACGCTTCTTCAGTTCTACTCCGCCGCCTTCATACGCATAAATATCCTCAGCGATACCGTTAGAACAGCGGGAAACTAGTACAATAGGAATTCCTCTATCAAGGATAACCTGCAGCTCCTTCAAAACAGCTGGAGGTAAGTTCCCCGCACCCAACGCCTCAATTACAATACCACTAAGTGATTCAGTATTGACCAGCTGAAAAATCTGCCCATCCATTCCTGCATAAGCCTTAATTAAATGAACTTCTCCTGCAACAGATTTGATATCACAGACCTCTTCCGGCATTACTTCTTTAGTGAAGAAGGTTTTGCCCTTGGTCAGCATACCTATGGGACCAAAGGTTGGCGTTCGGAAAGTTGCTACATTTGTTGTATGGGTTTTTGTCACATATTTTGCCATATGAATCTCATCGTTCATTACAACAAGAACGCCTTTATTTTTTGATTCATCGGAAGCGGCTGTCCAAACGGCACTTATAAAGTTATAAAGTCCATCACTACCGATTTCATTGCTGGAACGCATCGCTCCTGTTATAACAACAGCAATTTTCTTTGGCACTGTCAGCTCTAAAAAGTAAGCCGTCTCTTCCAGTGTGTCTGTTCCATGGGTAATAACTACACCGTCAATTCCTTCTTCAATCCCCAGCATTATTCGTTCCTTTAGCTCAAGCATCCGTTCCAGCGTCATATGAGGAGAAGGGAGATTAAATATTTCTTCTACAATCAGTTCAACCTCTCCTTGAAACAGTTCATTTTGGTTCATCAAGGGATTCTCATCACTGAGGATGACTCCACCGCCGGCATCTTTAGCCATTGAAATTGTACCACCTGTATGCAAAACAAGGATTTGCTTCATTTTATTCTCTTCCTCCCGTATCATTTTTATCAGTTTTCTGCCAAAAGGTCTCAATATTTTTTTCTAAATGATGAACGCTCGGCTGAATCTGGGCACGGTACCAG
Source organism: Enterococcus sp. LJL128 (assembly GCF_056924295.1). Classification (NCBI taxonomy): domain Bacteria; kingdom Bacillati; phylum Bacillota; class Bacilli; order Lactobacillales; family Enterococcaceae; genus Enterococcus; species Enterococcus sp. LJL128. Next base: position 42,031 of record NZ_JBXPBP010000019.1, read on the forward strand.
TGAGGCGGTGTTAAACTTCGATAAGAGGGGCCTGCAAAACGCTGATCCAATAATAAAACAACACCTAAATCCGAAGCATCGCGAATCACTCTTCCTGCTGCTTGAAGCACCTTGTTCATTCCAGGAATCTGATATGCATACTGAAAACCCAGCCCTTGTTCATCATAATACTCTTTAATTAACTCTTGTTCTTCGTTGATTTGGGGCAAGCCTACACTAATAATAGCCGTACCAATCAAACGGCTGCCCTTTAAATCGATTCCTTCTGAAAATACACCGCCAAGTACACAAAAGCCAATCAGCGTTTCATCAGGGTCAGACTGGAACTGCTCCAAAAACCGTTCTTTTTCCATTTCATCCATTTCCGTCTGTTGAATTAAAGTCCGGACATCCGGATTCTTTAGTACAAACGCATCATAGACCATATCCAGATAAGCATAGGATGGAAAGAAAAAGAAGTAGTTGCCTTTTTTCTGTTTAATCATCACTGTCAAGCTTTCAACAACACGATTTAAACTGTTTTGCCGTTCCCGATAAGTTGTTTGAACATAATTGCTGATTAGCAGCAGCTGATTTTCTTCCGGGAAGGGATTTGGAATACGGTATGTTAAGCCTTCCTCCCCGCCGCCGAGTACTTCCTTGTAGTAGTTCAGCGGAGTAAAGCTAGCTGAAAAAAGAATACTGGCATTGGCCATTCCCAGCTTTTGTCCTAACAAGTACGATGGGTCTAAGCAAAACTGCTTGACCATCAACGTATGATTTTTCTGCTGAATATACGTGCAGTAGTGATCATCATAGAATTCACTGATTTTCAGATAATTAAGCAAGCTGAAATAGATTTCTAGAAATTGATTTAGTTCTGGGAGCTCTTGATTCTGGGGCAACCACTCCCCAATTTTTTCTGTCAACCGAAAAATCTGCTTCACTAGACTGTCGATAGCTGCCGACTGTGAAATGAACTCTTTTTTCTCTTCATTGCAGAAGTCATCCAGCTTATCAAACTCATCTATCACTTTGTTTACCGCTCTGGTTAGCGTACGATTTTGCTTTACTATCAGTTTCTTCATCCTAAGCAGCTGACCTTTAGAAAGTTCAGCAGAATACATCTCCCTTGAACGGTTCACCAAATTATGTGCTTCATCAATCAAAAAAGTATATTCTTTTTTGATTCCCTCTTCAAAGAAGCGCCGCAAGTAAACGACTGGGTCGAAGACATAATTGTAATCGCAAATAATCAAGTCACACCATAAACTGATGTCCAGAGAAAACTCATACGGACATAGCTGATGCTTCTGCGCATATGTTTCAATCGTTGCTCTTGTAAAACGGTCCTCATGATGGAGAATGTCCCACAAGCCTTCATTCAGTCGGTCATAGTAGCCTGCGGCAAACGGACAATGCTCTGGTGTACAATTTCGTTCTGTGAGAAAACAGATTTTATCTTTAGCGGTAATCGTCAGACTTTTGATTTTCAGATTTCTTCTGTTCATTGCTTCGACTGCATCTTCTGCAACCTGCCGCGTAATTGTTTTAGCAGTTAGATAAAAAAGCTTCTCAGCCTTGTTTTCACCAACTGCTTTAAGGGCTGGGAAAAGTGTTGAGATTGTTTTTCCTGTTCCTGTAGGCGCTTCGACAAATAAGCGTTGTTCACTGAGAATTGTTTTATACACAGCGACAGCAAGCTCCCTTTGCCCTTTTCGATACTCTTCATAAGGAAAAGGCAAATTCCTCAAAGATTGATTTCGAACTTCCCGCCAGTTTTCACTAAAAATCAGCCAGCGTTCATATTCTTGTAATAACTCTTCAAAAAAAACAGTCAGCTCTTCTTGAGTGAACGTCCTTTGTTTCTTCGTTACTTCTTCTGTTGTGGTTTGAAAATAGGTCAGCTGTAAGGTGATGCTCTCCAGATTTTCCTGCTGACTATAGATTGCACCATAACATTTTACTTGATGCCAATACATCGCCAACTGTTCCTCATACAGGTCCTCAAAAGCAGCTTCTGATGTTTTGATCTCATCAATTACGGTTTGTTCTTCTTCATCAGTAAATAGACCATCCATCCGGCCTTCAACGAAATATATTTTATTGTTCAGCGTTACTTCTTTTGAAAGCTTCACTTCTTTTTTATATGCTTTACCGGCTTCCTTTTGCAGCTTGCGGTGAATTCTTGCTCCTTCCTGAGCCGTATGGCTGCTGGTCTTTCGAGCATCAATACTGCCTTTACGCAAAATAAATTCAACAAGCTTCCGGATTGGAATCTTTTCTGAATCGAACATTCTCTCGTCACCTCATAATCTCTCTTATTATAAAACATACGTTCGCAAATAGAAAGGTTTAACTCATAAAAATAAGAGCGTCTGGGAAAATACCTCAGTCGCTCTTATTTCTACTATTAACTCAATGTTTCTCTTATTTTTTTCGGTAGTTTAGCAACAATCAGCTCGTACGATTTTTTCATCATTGCCAGATATTCCCCTTCTGTTAATGTACTATCCTTTAGAATAATCGAATTCCAGTGGGTTTTATTAGTGTAATAGCCTGGAACGATAAATTCATACTGCTCTCTCAGCAATTCGTTTTGCTCAGGAACTCCCTTAAACGTAAATATTTCTTCTCCTTCTTTGTTTTTGCCCAACATAGCAAAGAATTTGCCGGCAATCTCAAAGTAGTCACATTCCCAGCTTTCGCGATAATAGACTGAAGCACCAGGTAGTTTCTCTGCTTCTGTTTTGATTTTTTCTTTCAATGCCTCCATTTGACTCCTCCTTTGTTTTTTTTCATATTCCCGCAGCTATAAAAATAAACAACAAGACAGAAAAGCATCCTACGACACTTTTCTGTCCAAAATTCAACGAATTATTTTTTGCTAAAAATACGTAAAAACGCAAGAAACAGATTAATAAAGTCTAAGTATAACTGCAATGCTAGATACACTGCAATCCCATTTCCTGCTGTTCCATTACTTTGGAAGTAGACGTTGCGGATACGTTGATTGTCATAGGCTGTCAGACCTGAAAAAACCAGCACCATAATAATTGAGATGATGTATTCCATCGTTCCGCTATGGAATAGGAATGTATTTAAAAGCAACGCAATGATAATCCCGAATAACGCTGTATACATTGCCCGGCCCATTCCTGATAAATCTTTCTTCGTTAATACACCAACCAGTGCCATACATCCAAATGTTGAAGCAGCACTAATAAAAGCGGAAACGACAGTTGCTTCTGTATACGCCGCCAATGTTATCGCCAGCGTTATACCATTCAACACTGAGTATAGAATGAAGCCGCCGATTGCTAAGGACGGATTTTTTGCAGCTCTTACGCCTAAAAAGATAACCAATGCAATTTCAGCAATCCAAAGTCCCATTAGCGCATAATTGTATTGACTCAAGAAAACAATAACTTCCCAAAAATACACATCCAGTACTAGATAAGAGATAAATGCACTAACTGCAATCCCTAATCCTAAGAATCCATAAATTTTTGCATAAAACTTGTTCAGACCTTCCTGAACATTAGCTGTTTCCATTTGATTCATTTAATACCCCTTCTTTCCTACTCTTTTCTTCTAAGTCAACGTGCTTCGGCGGCTGTACAATCACTACAGCATCCAGCACACGATTCTCTTCCTCATTTACGGCCTCAATAGAAATCGTTACCACATCCTTCATTTTATCAATCTTGATAACTTCAAAATGAAAGGTCAGTGTGTCGTAATGAAAGACTGGTTCCAAAAAATTAACAGAAAAATTCACTACATGGGAGCCTGGACCAGGCAAGTGCTTTGAAATAGCGCTTGTGATGATTCCCATCAACATGATCGACGGTACGATCGGCTTTTGATACTCCGTTTGCTGGGCATAGTCATGTTGGATATAAAGGGGATTGGCATCATTCGTCAGGCCTAAATAAAGCAGAAGATCTTTATCTTCAATCGATTCTGTTAAGGATAACGAATCGCCTTCCTCGATATCTTCGATGGTTTTGCCTAATTTTCTCGGTTTTCCGATGTTCAAATTAGTACACCTCCATTAATGATATGATAATTGTACCAAAACCAGTGCAAAAGGCAAGTATAAAAAGACATTACTAAAGCAAGCTTTTCTTAAAAAGTAATAGAAAAAATGAATATATATCGTCCTAGTTACTAATAAAATCCAAACAGAAGCATGACTTCATAGAGAATTACCTTGTTTATCAAAAACATATTTTGTTTTTTGTACTATTATTCAGATAAGTAATCTGAGTATCCCCCTTTATTTTAAAAGCTCAAAATAAGTATTTTGCCGTACCAGATGAATTACTATTTTTTACATAACAAACAAAAAACAAATGTTGCAAAAACATTTTGATTAAGTTACAATATCATTACAATACAAAGTTTGGAGGAAGTATAATGAAAAAAATGGGTTTAATTTGTGCATTATTGTTAGGTTTTTCATTTGGGGTAAATACCTATGCAGAAACAGGTTCCTATGAGCAAGTAGAAAGTGCAGACACTAGTGAAACAACCCCTACTACTGATTTAGGTGTTCCCTTAGAAACAGAAGCATCTTCTACTGATAGTAGTATTGAACCTGATGAGTTTAAACAAACAGAATTACTGGAAAACGAACCTTTATTGCCAATATCTGAAGAAGAGAATAGCGTAACTATATTGACGCTTACTGGTGGTCCCGCAGCAAGGTATCAACAGGGTGCCACAATAAATCCTGCTGACTTTAAACAAAGTCTTGATCAAACATCTGGCTTATCTTTAGAAAATTTAGCCTTTGAATCTGGAAATCAATATACTACAGCTATACTAGGTATAAATCCAGCCAATATTACCGCTACTGACAGTGAAGGTAAATCCTATTTAATTAATTGTACTTATATTGTAGAAAGTAATGTTGCAACATTAGTCTTGGAAATCGTTTACGATTCTTCTTCTCATTCATTCAATGGAACCACTAGCCCAGGCGCTTCCGTTTATTTTTATATACTCGGTTTACCTAGTGATCCAATCATTGTAGCAGCTGATAATAATGGTCATTTTTCTATTAATGCAAAACAGTTTGATGCTGGAAGCACTGTGACTGCGACTGCATATACCATAGCCGGTGTTGAGTACAGCGAAACTATTACATTTAAAATTCCCATACTTGAAAACACAACACAGCCTAGTACTATCAGTTCTACCACATCTGCCATCAAGCCAGATCCGGAAGTTCCTTCTGTTAAAGAGAAGCTTCCTGAAACAGGAGAATCAGCTAGCAATACTTTGTTAAAAAGTGGTATTTTATCAACAATTGGAGCTTTTTCATTGCTAGTCCTTCGAAAGAAAAACAGAAAAGCATAATCAATCAAAACAGGTATAGGAGAAATTTAAAACTTCCCTATGCCTGTTTTCATTAAAAACGAAGAGCCTAAACTCACTCATTTATGAATACGCTTACTTAACTCAACATTATTGAATAAAGCTAAGATATTCTTGATATCTCTGATTGATAATCGCTTTTACCTTTTGATAGTTGTCGTCTATGAATAAAATTCCATAGTCTGTATTTTCTAAGCCATTCATATGGCTCAGAGTCAAACAGGCGTAATCCTCTAAATACGAGCTATAGGCATCTGAAAAAGCTGTTTTTGTATTATAGTACTGAGTTGCGAATGAAGCCCCCGAATCATTAAAATCCTCCTCTAATAAAACACCGTCACAAAACTCAAATAATAATTTGAGAGCACTGTATTTGCCAGCTTTTACTAATTCAACCTCTTCAGCTGTCTCTTCAAGCATGTCATATCCAGAGAAGCCGTTCTCTATCATCCAGCGGTAGAAAAAGGCAATATGAACTCCTCCCTGCTCAATTCCAACATTCTCTGGAAACCCTTCTGCTTCAAAATGCCACTTTGCTTTGTCATAAGCCATATCATTTTTCTCCTTTTTAGATTATTGAGTCAATTATACCTCATTAACGTAAAAAGGGAACGAAGCAACCAACCTGCTTCGTTCCCTAAACTCTATAAATAATAAATACTTATAAAACATTCCTTGTGGTATTACTCAACAGCGTTTCATAAGCTTGTTCAAATTTTTGAACATCTCCTGCTCCCATAAAAACGAATACGGCGTCTTCATAGTCTAAAAGCGGCGATACATTGTCTTCTTTAATCACCTGACCGCCCTTTTTGATACGGTTGCCTAAATCTTCAATTTTTACATCCCCTTGTGATTCACGGGCTGAACCAAAAATATCACACAAGAATACGTGATCAGCTAAATCCAACGCTTCTGCAAACTCATCCATCAGAGCGATTGTTCGAGTGAAGGTATGCGGCTGAAAAACAGCGATAATTTCTCTATCAGGATATTTCTGACGGGCACCATCAATAGTAGCTTTGATTTCCGTTGGATGATGCGCGTAGTCATCAACAATGACAACATCGCCAACCTGTTTCTCTGTAAAGCGCCGTTTTACTCCTTGGAAACTCAGCATTTCTTCTGCTACTTTATTCATATCCAGCTCTTCAAAATAACATACAGCAATCACACCTAGTGCGTTCATGATATTATGTTCTCCAAAAGCAGGTAAATCAAAGCGGCCAACAAAATCCTCATGATGATACACATCAAAAACCGAACCAGTCGTTGTTCGTTCAATATTTCTCGCTTGAATATCGTCGTTCTCATTCATACCATAATAATAGATAGGAACATCTGCCTTCAGCTTGCGAAGATAAGGATCGTCCCCATAAGCAAAGATACCTTTTTTAACTTGACTTGCCATTGACTGGAAGGCATCGAAAACATCTTCGATACTCTTATAGTAATCAGGATGATCGAAATCAATATTCGTCATAATAACATAGTCAGGAGAATAGGCTAAAAAATGTCTGCGGTACTCACAGGCTTCAAATGAGAAAAACTCCGCATCCGGCACACCATGCCCTGTGCCGTCCCCAATCAAATAGCTCGTCGGTTTGATGCCGCTTAGGATATGAGAAAGCAGACCTGTTGTTCCAGTCTTACCGTGTGAGCCAGTCACTGCAATACTGGTATAAGGCTGAATAAACTGACCAATGAAATCATGGTAGCGGATAACCTCTGCCCCCAGCTCTTTTGCCCGAACCAACTCTTCATGAGCATCCGGAAAAGCATTTCCAGCAATAACTACCATATCTTTCGTAATATTCTCTGCATCAAAAGGCAACAGCGTAATTCCTGCTTTTTCTAAATCACGTTGAGTAAAGAAATATTCTTCCACATCTGATCCCTGTACGTTGTAGCCTTTTTCAAAAAGAACAAGGGCCAGAGAACTCATGCCAGAGCCTTTGATTCCCACAAAATGATACAATTTATTTTCTCGATTCTCCATAATGATCCTCTTCTCTTCATCTATCTGTTTTCCATCATATGTATACATCATTAGTAACGGTCTTAAGTCGTACGTTCCTCATTATCGTACAAAACAGAAAAATAATCAACTAAAAAAAAGTCCACAATTTTTCTTATAAAAATTAAAAAAAAAGAAAAAAAGAAGAATTTCCCCCTGTAGAAACAGTTGAAAACTCTCTTTTAATCATCAAGTAAAATATTTAGTATTTTCCATTTCAGCATGAGAATCCTCAATGATTCCGCTTAATGATTTGTCTAAAATTCCTTTTTTCTGCTGTTCCTCTTCTGAAACCTTCTGAGCATAAGCTGTTTGATTCTTAGCCTGCTCTTTGGCTGTTTTCAGTTCTGAACGATAGCGGGGCAAATCATTGGTTTCACTATCCTGATCAAAGCGGGACATATTAGGACGAATCTGCTGATACTGTCTCCGAGTCAGCGGAATATCCGGGTTTTCTTTTGGTACATTAAATTTCTGAACAGAAGGATCATCGACCTTCTTTTCTCTGAACTGCGTATCCTCATGATCAATGAGAATATAAGATGACTTATCCTTCTTCATCGCTGCTAAAAGCTCCTGCTCAGTAACTTCTTCAGCTGCTGGAGTTTCATCTGGAATTACAGAAGCAGGCACATAGGTTGGCACGAAATAAGAACGTTCCGGCTGTTTTGAGCTGCTGAAAGAAGTAATTTGCCTTCCTGTACTTCTTCTTCCAAAGGTTGCTTCCTCAAAAGTTTCTTTACTCTTTTTATGCATGTTGCCGAATAAATTTGGTTTTTTAGGCTTTTCAATTGTTCGGCTTCTATTCGTTGTATAATCAGGCAGATTTAGTTTGTGGCGCTTTAGTTCGTCGATTTGTTCCTTCGTATGCGTCTGTTTTAATACTGCTTCAGCGGCAGATTTTTTTTCAACAGCAGGCTTAGGTGCTGCTTGCTGAGGCTGATAAGCATTTTGTGGAACCATTTCAGGTACTGAATCAACACTCATATCTGTTCGCTGTGTCAATAGCGGTTCATCAGCAAACAAACGTCGCTTGCTTCCAGATGACAGCTTTACACCGACCTCATCGTCATACGCCGGAAATCGAAAATGTTTTCTTTTTACTTGTACCGGATTTCCCATTTACGTCATTCCTTTATTTTGGCTTTCCGCTAATTCTACCATAAAATTTATTTTTTCTAAACTACTTCCTTCATTTTTTCCATTTTGTACCTTTAAAAGACGTACTATCATTTCTTTTTTTAAAAAAAGAATGGAAGAAGCTGTCTGAAGGCTCACTTCCATTCTTGGCGTCATTAATAAAATAGAATTTATAAATATTTATTGAATAAAAAATTTCTGACATAGTTGTCTGCTATTTTTTCTGATTTTCTGTCTAACATGTGACTTTGAATATACACTGTCTTTAAATCAAGTGCAGTTATTTCAATTTACTTTATTTTCTACTCCGTTTTCCTGTTCTTCAGCCTCTTGTCAAACTATTTCACTGAGTATTTTTGATTGCTTCATTTTACTTCACAAGATTATCGGAACAACGATTAATTCATCCCTCCTTCAGGCAGCTGCTGAAAATTCCCTGTAGTGGCAACCGCCTTAAAACTGGTTTTTCTTTCCATACAGATTCCTCCCTGCTATTGATATCGTATAGCTACATCTTCAGTCTAGCATTCTCTAGTTTTTTCCTCAACCGATAACCACTGTTCTAAAATCAAAAAAAGTACTCCTGAAAAATAAAAAAACAGATATGTCTTTGGATGAAATCATGGCCTTTACCTTTTCCAAAGATACATATCTGTTTTGTAATTCGTTTATTCTTTTAAGGATATAATCTGTTTAGCAGACGCGGGAAGGGAATTGATTCACGAACATGCTCAATCCCTGAAAGCCAGGTAACTGTTCTTTCTAGTCCTAAACCAAAGCCAGCATGTGGAACTGATCCATAACGTCTTAGGTCAAGATACCAGGAATATTCTTTTTCATCCAACCCATGATTACGAATCTGCTCAAGTAGAAATTCATAATCGGTCGCCCGTTCTGAACCGCCGATGATTTCTCCATATCCTTCCGGAGCAATCATATCTGCGCAGATTACGACATCTTCTCTAGTAGGATGTGGTTTCATATAAAACGGCTTAATTGCTTTTGGATAGTTTAGAATAAACACTGGTTGTTCAAATGAATTTGCAATAAATGTTTCATGAGGAGAACCAAAATCATCCCCCCACTCAATATCATCGAAACCATTTTTCTTCAACAGCTCAACTGCATCGTCATAGGAGATACGAGGAAACGGCAATGTTGTGTATTTTTTTAGAAGCTCTTTATCTCTGCCTAGCACATCTAATGCATAGTCACAGTTGTCAAGAACACTCTGAACTAGAAACGCTACATACTGTTCCTGCACTTCCAGACTTTCTTCCTGATGCATAAACGCCATTTCTGGTTCAATCATCCAGAATTCGATTAAATGACGGCGCGTTTTAGATTTTTCAGCACGGAAAGTGGGACCAAATGAAAATACTTTGCCAAAAGCCATTGCCGCAGCTTCCATATACAATTGTCCGCTTTGAGACAAGTAAGCCTCTTCGTCAAAGTAATTAGTGTGGAACAGTTCAGTTGTTCCTTCTGGTGCACTACCGGTAAGAATTGGCGGATCAATTTTAACAAAGCCATTTGTATTGAAAAATTCATAGGTTGCACGAATAATCTCATTACGAACCTGCATTACTGCATGCTGTCTGGAAGAACGCAGCCATAAATGACGATGATCCATCAGGAAATCTGTCCCATGTTCTTTAGGAGTGATTGGATACTCGTGACTCTCACCCACAACTTCAATTCCTGAAATACCGATTTCGTAGCCAAATTTAGAGCGGGTATCCTCTCTAATTTCTCCAGTAATCATCACAGCTGTCTCCTGATTTAAGCTTTTCGCCAACTGGAAAACTTCTTCTTCTACTTCACTTTTGACAACAACGCCTTGGAAGTAGGCAGTTCCATCTCGAAGCTGTAGAAAGGCAATTTTTCCGCTTGACCGCTTATTTGCCACCCATGCTCCGATTTTTACGACTTCACCTATATGATTCTTTGAGTCGATGATTTGAATTTGTTCCACATTTGTCTCTCCGTTCCTTCAATTTTTACCTATCCCGAATTAAGTAATCCTCTTAGTTGTTGTTCAATTGAATCTTTTTCTCTATAAATGCAGCAATTCTTTCAACTGCCTGCTCTAATGTAGCAAGGTCAGCTGCGTAGCTAATCCGAATATAATCCGGCGCGCCAAAGCCTTCACCAGTAACCAGTGCGACATAAGCCTCTTCAAGAAGGTCATCCACCCATGTCGTTGCATCCTCATATCCGCAAAGAGTCAAGGTTTCTTTAATATTAGGAAACAAGTAAAATGCTCCTTGAGGCTTTGTCAGCTTGAAGCCTGGTAACGCAGCAACCTTAGGAAAAATCGTGTTTAGTCTTTCTTCGAATGCCTGTCTCATTTCTTCTACAGTATCCTGTTCTCCCTGAAGAGCTTCAAGCGCTGCATACTGGCTCACTGCAGTCGGATTACTAGTAGAATGTGACGCAATCTTATTCATTCCTGCAATCAACTCTTCCTCCGCCAAGGTATAGCCGATACGCCAACCTGTCATTGCATAGGATTTAGAAACACCATTAACAATAATTGTTTGTTTTCTAATTTCTTCTGATATCGTTGCTAGAGGCGTAAAGCTATTCCTGTTATACACCAGCTGACCATATATATCATCCGCTATGATGAGAATATCATTTGCCACTGCCCAGTTGCCGATGGCTAAAAGCTCCTCTTTCGTGTAAATCATCCCCGTTGGATTTGATGGGGAATTGAGAATCATTGCTCTTGTTTTCTCAGTCTTCACTTCTTCAAGCTGATTTACTGTTACTTTAAAATCATTCTCCTGCTTACAGGTAATAAATACGGGCTGACCTTCAGCAAGCTTCACTTGTTCTCCATAACTTACCCAGTAAGGAACTGGAATCAATACTTCATCTCCTAAATCAAGCATTGCCTGAAATAAAAGGTAAAGAGAAAACTTGGCTCCATCTGTGATAATGACGTTTTTAGTTTCATAAGCTAAACCGTAATTACGCTGAACAGCATCAACAACTGCCTGTCTCAGCTCTGGAATACCAGCTGAAGGTGTATAATAACTGGCTTTACCATTGGAAATCGCGGCGATTGCTGCTTCCTGTATATTTTTTGGCGTTGTAAAATCGGGCTCGCCTACCGTCAGATTTAAAACATCGTTTCCCTCTGCCTTCAGTTTCTTGGCCTTTGCTGAAGCAGCCAGTGTTACTGAAGGTGATAACTGCTGCACACGTTGTGATAGCTTCATACCCTTCACTCCTCATTTTTTCATTTATCTCAGCAGCTCATAGCCGCAGATTCAAATTATTCCTCAGATTCCTAAGATCGTATTGATTTCCTCGCCGGTTTCAAAAGCCAGGAGATAGTAATTAAATGATCCGTTCTCTGTCTTAGTCACAACTTCCCATGCTGCTTTCCCTTCATATATGCCTAAATTGGCCTTTTGAATATCATTTTGCTGATAATGCTCCTTCACTGCCTGCTTAGCTTGGGCTTCATTCAAGCCCTCCTCTTGAGCAAAGGTTGTTATACTTCCGCCTTTTTCTGGAATAATCACAATCATTTCTTTTCCGGAGCTGTCTTTTCCTATAACTGTAAAGTATGTTTCTTTGCGGTTAAACCAGTAGAAATTCTCTACGTCTTCCAGCTGAGCATGTGTTTTCGCAATATCCACAGCCTCCCGCTTTGCCTGAGACATCGAATGCGTCGAGCGGACATAAAATATACTCAGCATAACGATTACTGTCAGCAAAATACCTACAATTCCCAACAGTATGACAACTTTTTTCTGTTCTTTATCTTCAGATGCCACGATCACGCTCGTCCTTTCAAAACTTACTGTTTTTCATTATAGCAGAAATTGAAATCATTTTGAGGGATGACAATAAATTTATTCCTTTTCTTTAAAAAATAAATGAATCCCTGCCAACGTCTCTTCCATAGAAACATTTTCTACCGGAAGCTGTTTGGGCAACGCTTTTAAAATCCGTTTGCCATACTTTGTATTGACCAAGCGCCGATCAAGAACCAGTAAAATACCGGTATCTTTTTCTGAACGGATAAGCCGGCCCAGCGCCTGTCTAAGGCGCATGGACGCTTTGGGAAGTGCTTCTTCTGTAAATGGATTGACGCCCTGCGACTCAAGATAATTATACTCTGCTTTAACAAATGCACGTTTGGGATTATCAAATGGCAGTCTGGTCACAATCAGAAGCTGCAGAGAATCCCCTGGAAGGTCGACTCCTTCCCAAAAGCTGTCAGCTCCCAATAAAATACTGTTTTTACTATGATAGAAACGCTTCAGCAGCTTTTCTCTGGTTCCGCTGATGCCCTGCGCCAGCACTTCACGACCTTCGTTTAGCAGCGGCATATGCAGACGGGAGTATGTATGCCTTAAAACCTCATGAGAAGTAAACAGGACTAACATTGGTCTATCTTCCTGGGCTGCTAGTTTTTTTACTGTGTTGCTAATGTATTCAGCCAAATCCTCACTGGATGTCTGTTGAATATCAAGAGGCGCTTTCGGGACGAACAAGCGGGCAGAATGCTCATAATCATAAGGATTTGGCAGAACCTTGACTGTATAGTCTTCTAAACCAAGCTTTTCTGGAATATAACTGCGGTTTCGACCAAAAACCAGCGTACCGCCAGTATATAAAATATGCTCATAATTTGGATACCAGCCGGCTTTTTTCGAAATTCCTGCGCTTAAATCATTCACTGCCATCGTAATTGAGCCGTTCTTATCCAATCGATACTCCTTCAACCAATGGGGTGACCAGTCATTTACAAAGATACCAAAGCAATCTGTTATTTCTGTTACTTCTGAAAATAGCTGAAACAAACTGGATAAAATCATTCGTTCAGAAACGGCGAAGCGCTCCAATTGTCCTTCAATTGCTGTTTGAATCTTTTTCTGAATAGCTGTTAAATCCTTTAAACAAATTTCAATTTTACGGATTAGTTTTTCCCCTTTTAGAGAAAGCTGGTCAAACAGCTTTTTTTGAACAGCGATTTCCTGATAGCTATTTTTCTTTTCTATCTGAAGAAGCTGTGCCATTTCAAAAAAGAAATCTTGAAAATCCTCTACTAAATTCTTTAGCGTCTGTTGATAAATGTGCAGGTACCTTTTCTCATCCGGCAGCTTTTCTAAGGTTAAAGCGGTTTGTTCAAACAGCTGCCCTTCTTCTCCAGCCTGAATAATATGTTTTTTAAATGGATAAAACGAAATTTTTTGAAGAGCTACCCGCTTAATAATATCAGGCAGGTGATGGGCTTCATCGATAATCAGACAAGCGTTTTTGGGCAATAATGGTTTTGCTCGAAAAGACTCCTGCATCAGAAAGGCATGATTTACGATTAGTACATTGCTGTGCTTCGCCTTCTCATAAAGAAACCTAACAAAGTCTTCTTTGTACAGCTGATCATCCTTCTTTAGTAATTCTATTCCTCGGTGGATTACATCCCGCCAAAAAATATGATTAAAGTTGATTAGCTGCAGTTCGTCTAAATCACCGGTTTCCGTTTCCAGCAGCCAGACCAATACACGCATTTGATAAATAGCGTATTGCTTTTGCTCAATCGGATTTTTCAGTGTTTCCCGAAATCTCTGCAAATCAATATAATGCCGATGACTTTTCAGTACAGTCGCTTGAAGCTTTCTCTCACAAAAACGATTTGTAAAATCGATGTCTTTTTCCAGCAGCTGATTTTGCAGCATAATGGATACTGTACTGATAATTACAGGATTTTCCGGCGTTGCAAAGTAGCTGACTGGAAATAAGTAGCCAAAGGTTTTCCCTACACCTGTAGCAGCTTCTATAAACAGATTTTTTTCCGCTCCAGCTGTAAAATGCTTGTACACATCATTCATCATTCTGCTTTGCTCTTTACGATAGACTAATTGATTTCCAAACAGCTTTTCCTTTTGCTTCTTAGCTGCTGGATAGCTATCTGTTTCGTAAACCGGTGATTCAAAGTAAACTGCTTTTTTTCTTTTTAACACTAGTCCGGCTACAGCTTGCCATTCTTCTCTCAACTGTTTAGGGGCTTCTTTCTGTTCATCGTAAAGGCGTTGGATATAGCTTCCGGTCTCCATGCCAAGCTGCTGACTTAAATCCAGTATACTTTGCAGGGTCAATAAAGGCAGTTCTTTTATTTTTTTCTCTATCAGTAGAAAAAGCTCTGCTGTAACTTGTGCATCACTATCTGCTTGATGTGGATTTTCATGAACTAGTCCAAACTGTTCAGACAAATCACTTAAGCGGAAGCTTTTTTCAGTAGGAAAAAAGATTTGGGACAATTCCACTGTATCTACTCCTGGAATTTTCAGCTCTGGCGCCCCGCAGCGCTGCAGCTCTCTATTTAAAAATGAATAGTCAAAATAAATATTATGTGCCACAAAAACTGTATCCGCAAGTAAATGGTGGATGGTTAAGGCTATATCTTCAAAATAAGGTGCTGACCGCACCTGTTTATTGGTTATACCAGTCAAATGCTGGATTTGCTGCGAAATACGGTGTCCTGGATTGACATCCGTAGAAAAACGAGAAACAATCTTTCCGTCATCTATCAGCACACAGCCAAACTGAATAATTCGGTCAACTGTCGGATCGGTACCAGTTGTTTCAATATCAACAACTGCATACATTGGATTTTTACCCATAGTTTCCCACCTTTCTGCCGTCTTGAAAATTATACTATAAAACTTCATTTTTTCACTATCATTTACAGGAATTATTTCATTTTTAAGCAATAATCGAAAAGCACTGATTTTACTTATATAATAACCGAAGAAAAACAACAGCTGATGATGACCTTAACCCAGCCATTCTAAACAGCTTCCGAAATGAAATCACTTTCAAAATTAGAGAGCTTAGCTTTTCATACCCTGCTGATTTGTACATCTTTTATTTTTAATAACAGAAAAGAAGAGTTTGAGACATAAGTAAATGTCTGAACTCTTCTTTCTCTAAAATCCGAATAAACGGCGTTCCAGTCTTTGTATGCTTCGAGGATCGCAGCAGAGTGAGAACCGTAGACAAGCTTGTAGGAACCTAATGCTTTGTCTCGAGAATCGCTAGACTCGTAGAGACAGCAAGCTCACTACACTTCGTTCCGATAGCATCAACCTCTAAGTGCTAAAAGCGCTAAGAGTTGAAGTTCTCGGAAATAAACACTTTTATCTCGACCTCTTCTAGGTTATTTATATACGTCCTTTGGTATTTCACTAAGCTTCTGCATATATTGATCCATCAATACATACCCTTCCAAGCGTCTTAATCGATCCGCAGAACAACGAACCTTTCTACTGAAAAATGACCGCTTATTGGCAATTCGCTTCATTTCCTTCAAAAATCCATCCAAATTCTCAACCAGATTGGCACTGCTCAACCGATTACAGATTAATACATCTTCTTTCCGCTGCTTCAATACCTGTCCCCATGAATAATTGAGATATTCGGCTTGATCAATCTGTCTTTGAAGATCAACCTGATCGACTTTAACATTTTTCTCTTTGGTCCGTTTCTTGCCAATATTCATCCGTTTGCTCATAAAGCGCAAGTAGATATCATCTTCCAAACTCTCCATCTCGCTCTTTGAAAAACTCGGAATCTTTTTAGGTGCCTGAACCACCGGATTTTCCTTTAATAACCGAGAAAAACGAGGCCAGTTACCTGGTGTCCGCTTTCTCGTTTTATTTTTTTTCAATACAACTTTTTCCAGCAGTTGTTTTTTAGCTGCTTCAGGAGAAAGCTCAGGCTCCGCTGCCTCCAAAACTGTTTCTACAGGGCTTACTGTTGCTTCAACTGAAACCGTCTGGTCAACAGGCGTCTGATTTTCTCTGTTCTTACGGCTTAGCTTCTCAGCAGAACCTTCTAAGGTCTTTGCAGAAATATCATTTTCAGGTTCATTTTCTGGGTAAGTTGTAGCCTCTTCGGCTGACTGGGTATTTTCTAACTGCACTTCCTTTGTCGGTTCTGCCTTGGACTTTTTTACAGCTTCTGCGGCTTCCTCCTGTTCAGTAGGTTCAACAGTTACTTTTTGGATTTTGATTGCTGTATCTTTTTCCTCAGAATATTCACCTTCTACTATTGGTGCTTCCTCCGCTTTCAGCTCAATCTTACTCTCCGGCTTTTTCTGTACAACAGGCTCATTGTCAACAATCGGCTGTGCCCGTTTCAAATGAATTGTGTGCACACTTCTAGAGATTACAGGCTGCGATTTTGCTTCCAGTCTTGCTTGTCCAATAGTATCAGTCAAGTCGCTAATCATTTTTCTAAGACGGAACATTTCATTTGATGCTTCCATCATTTGTTTCATCACACTAGTCAGTTCAGCAGAATCCGCCATCTCGTATCCTTTATGAACAAGTGGTGCTTCCGATTTTTCAACGACTACCTCTGTCAGCCAGTCTTTCAACTCTGCTCTTGCATCTCTTGTTAACGGTTCAAAGCTCCCCATTAACAAAGTATAGTACATCATCTCAGTCTCTACATACATGTAGATTTTCTTTACTACTAGTTTGTTGAATCCTTCTGCCCCATCCCAGCTGTCGCAGATTGCATCAAAATATGCTTCTCCTTCAGCAAGGTTTTGATAATCTTTTGCAAGATTCAATTCACGGATTAAATAGAAATTATACGGGGTTTCGACATTGTCCGCATAGACTTCTCTGCCTAAAAATTCAGGGTCAACATTTTTACAAAGAAATACAGATTTTTTTTCTTGTTCTGACTTTCTGTTCCGCTTGCTAATCGTTCTCACTTCCTCAACTATTTTACCTTGTATATAAATCCGATTGAACCATTTACGTGATTTATATATCATCTAAAAAAAGAAAATACACTTTCCTTTTAATTATACCGTTTTAAAATGAAAATTGCTCTCAATTTTTTCGCTAAATCCAATTATTTATGAGCGAACATCCTTGATTTTACCATTTTATAGCCATTTCAGCAAAATCTTTCTGTTTTGTTCATTTATTAGGACAAGCTAATCCCCAAGTTCATCGGTCTCAAGACTCTCATAAAGCTTCTGTCGTTCGGATTCCCCAAGCTGGTGCATTCCTTCCCCATAGACTCGATCAATTCGCCCGTAAAGGTCATAAGAAATAATCGCCTTTTCTAATCCATCTACATCCATATACAATGTATAAATTTTTCCATTAGCGTTCTTGGCTTGTTTTACTGTCCAGTCTTCAAAATGCTCATTCGCCAAAAAACTCAAATTTTCTTTCAATAATTGATGAACTTCATTGGTGGTGTACTCTGAATAAAGCAATAAATTTTTTTCTCTATCTGTTGACTGAAGATAAAAATGCCAGAAAAACTTATGAGAAGTTTCAGGCGTTACTTGAATATCCTGCCAGATATGTTTGGACGCTTCATCACTTAATTCTGTCCAGCCTTTCCCATAAATTTCAATGATTTCCCCTTGATTGTTCATCTGTAAAAAAGCAAATGGTTCCTCCTTTAAAGATGTTCTAAGGGCACAAATATGTCCGTATCCCTCAATCGTATCTACTGATGTGTAGATTGGATAAGAATCAAAGGGAATTTCTCCTAATGATTCAAGACTAGTATATAACACCCTATCTTTTTGCTCTTTAGCAACATACCTTTCAACAAATTGCTCCCTTTCTTCTTCATTTCCTTTAATTATATAAAATAAAAAAGTAAACTCATTTCCTATACTACTTTGATAGTTTTTCTTAAAAAGATTACTATCCATATCTGCTCTTTGGCTGGTTGTTTCTAACAAAGTAAGTTTTTTTCTTTGTGGCGGCTGACTAGTGGCAACTCTAGCCAAACCAGATAATCCAATTAAAATAAGCAAAATAATCCAGATAGATTTCTTTGATCTTCGTTCCTGAGGAATATTAACTACAGGTTTAGAGCTTTCAGGTATTTGACGAATCATGCTGGGTGCCAATTGTTCAAGCTTCTTCCAGCGTAACCGAACTTCATGAAAATTTTTGATATCAGCATATACTTGAGCAGTTAACAGTAAAAAGACTGAATAAGGCAAGGTAACATCTTCCCTGTTATAAGACAATATCCTTAATGCTTTTGAGTCATGCTCTGTTTGCCACTGAACATAATCGCTTAAAAAAGCTGCTGTTCTATCACTAGTTAAGTTTTGGATTAGATTAAACAATGGCGTTAATTTTCTATTTGACTGTTCCTGTTGTATTTTTTTATCTCTCACTAAAGTGTACGCAATCTGTAAATGAATAATATCTAAATCTTCAGCAATTATCCCCTGACACTCCGTCAGCTTCTTCTTCCAGGTATTTCTTTCAGGTATTCCCTGAGCAAGCATCTGAAACAGCTCATATCTGGCAAAAAAATAAGGGATACGTTCCTCCAGCTCGATTTGTTTGTAAATCTCAAAAGAATAGTCTGGCGCTCTTTGGATTTCTTCCCATGTATAGCTAAAATAGTTCCTTGTTTTGACATCTTCCGCCTGCCTGTTAAAATCAAAAACTTTTCCAAAAAAAGAAAGAATTTGTTTTGACAGCAGCGGGTAGTTTTCGGATAAAAAACGCTGCATTATTCTTTGGATATGCTCATATTCAGTAATCGACCATGTCAGCTCATCAGTGAATAAAGTCATCCATTTTTCGATATCATTAAAAAAAGCCTTTTCACTATACAGATGGGATAATTTCTCCGCAAAAACTTGTGCAGCATCAATTTGACTTAACTCATCTGAAAATTTTACTCCTTCAAGGATACTTCCACCTTCATCAACCTTATTGTCCTCAGGTATAGAAGTGACTGGCTCCTTTTTTTCAGCCCCTGTACGCGCAAGGTCAACTGTATCGGCTAAAATTAGCGCTTGGTCAAAGGCCTCTTTCAATTGCTGAAAAGCAGCTGGCTGCTGATCAATATTTATTTGTTTTAACTTAGCAGCGTATGCTTGTTTAATCTCCTTTTTATTCGAAATCGGTTCGATTCCTAATCGTTCCCAACAACTCATCGTTTCCCCTCACTTTCCCAGTTATTCATCTCATTTATTATCACAAAAATCTCTCGTCCTGACAATACTCTCCCTTGGTGCTGATTCTTGGGCCGTTCAATCGATGTAACTTTTTCTTCGATAGGAGATACACTTTTTTTGTAAAGAATTGATTTGCAATAACGTAAAAAGGGGCTGTGACATTGGTATGCCTCAGTCCCTTAAATCCGGATAAACGGTGTTTCAGAAGTAACTTCTTCGACAATAAGGCGGAAATTCGCATAAAATTGTAGAACAATTTTCGGAATTTCCGCCTTATTGCTTGAAGCTGAACACTTCTGTCACAACCTCTTCTCATTTATAATCTAATTCTTCTTTAACACATTTACTTTACAACTGCTTATTTTCATTTGAATCGAACTAATCCGTTTGTAATACAGTGATGAATTCTAACGATACCATGAGCTATCATCCATGTACCATCCAGTTAGATCAACTCTTTATTCTTTCCTCGACGAGCAAGAGCCGGCAATATCATGCCTAACAATAATAGGATAATTGGTGTCAGAATATTAGACAGCAGCTGGAAGGTCCACCCTTGAGGATCGACATTGAAATCAACTTTTGGTACCATTCCTAAAATACAGGCAAACGCTGTGAATAGGAAACACCATAGTCCAAAAATGAAACCAAGCTTTGGATTTTTCATGAATTTATATTCGGAAGTATAGTTCTTGTAGGCTTTGTTCAGCATCATATAGGCAAAAAATACCCATAAATAACGCATTGGCATTACCACAGAATTTAGATTAGTCAGCCATTTAACCAACTCATTCATGTTCTTCAAGCCAAACATAGGCAGTGCAATAATGATACTAACAAGTACACCTGTTAATAAGTAGCCGTTAACCAATGTTCCTTTTTTAGTACGCTTGCGTAATGCTGCAGGTACATAGTCAGGATCCGCATCTGCTAAAAGAATTTTCAGCGGTGCATCAATAGAAAAGGCTAATGCGGCGATTTGTCCAGCACCATTAGTCAAGGCATAAATAATCATTAGCAGATTTCCCACGCCATAGTACTCTCCTAAAATCTGGAAGGCACTATATGCACCATTTGCCATTAAATCTTCTGGAATATTATTACTGGCAAACAGCATACCCATCGCAAATGAACCCAATACAGCAGAAGCTCCTACCATGGCAGCCAGGAAAATCATTCCCTTGGGAAATTCTTTGGCAGGGTTCTTAGTGGCATTTACATACGGAGAAATTTTTTCTGCTCCTCCAACGGCAAAGACCAGCATTGAAAGAGTCGTAAAATAGCTAAAATCGAACTTTGGTATATAAGTACTGACTTGTTCCATGTGTGGCGTAGCAAACTCTACAGAAGAGTTTATCATTGGTGCGCCAACTGCAAAAAGAATGAAAAGCATTGACATAACAAAGGTTGCTGTTCCTGCAATTCCTCCGATTACTTTTAATGTAGTCAAGCCCTTAGTAGACAACATCAGAAAGACTAGGAAAATAATCAGCGAAAGGAAGGAGACTGTTGAAATAGACATCGTATTTACAAGATTCCCATTTCCTTGAACCGCCCAACCTAATGCAATCAAGATTGCCTGCGGCTTTTGTGCAAGATAAGGAATATGTACAACCCAATATGTCCATGCGGCATAGTAAGCTAGACGTTTGGTGCTTGTATTTTGCACCCAGGAACTAACTCCGCCATTGCTGTCTTTGAATGTTGAGCCTAATTGCCCGACAATCAGCGCATAAGGAATAAAGTACAACACTAAAATCAAAATCCATGAGGTCACTACGGAAATGCCCTGTTGCGCATAATTGTTCACAACATTGCCGATTCCCCAGACCATATTGAAGGCAATCAGCCCAACACTGAACCACCTCAATTGCTTTTGTTCCATAAAAACACTTCCTCTTCTCAAATAAGTTAAAAAGACTAAAATTTCTGATAATTGCAAACAATTCATTCAGTAAATCCTTTAACAAACTGTTTTTCAATAGTCTTATCATACTCGTTTTCCTCTGAATCGCAATCATTCTATGAGCAAAATGTGAAAATTATTACCCATTCATCATGAAAAAAATTTTCTTCCTCTTTACAATTTAATTTTTCACTTTAAAATAAACAAAAAAAACCGAAAAACCTTTTCAAATTCGATAGTTTTTCGCTAGATACTCTTCTCATTATTTTTTCTTTTTTCTCATTTTTAGGGTATTTCCTTTGAGGAGATGACAGAAGTGTTTTTGATCTGAGTTTAGAAGACTCACTGTATGTCTTCTAAACTCATTCTCATAGTAATGCATTGAAAAACCCCTAGATTAGATTTTCGAGTCTAATCTAAGGGACCATCTCAATTTCTATTATCAGTATCTTTCACCTTATTCCGAAAACTCCAACACTAGGCACTTTAACATCTCATCAGGTTTCTCCAGGCTTGTCTCCAGTTCTCCCTTTGTTCCAACCCTCGAAGTATGGAGAGTTTCAGAAACACCTTTATTTTATCTTTGGAACTGAAGAGGTTGTGACAGAAGGGCACTGACCCCCAAAAGTGAGAGGGCAAAAGAGAGGCGATTAAACGGTCTGTTTTCGATAGGCTATCGGTGATAGATAACCCAACTTCCGTTGAATTCTATGGGTATTATAATTCTTAATGTAATTTGTGACAATATCTATTACAGTAGTGGTAGAGTATTTTGGCTCTATGT
>NZ_JBXPBP010000020.1:0-63233 GCF_056924295.1 Enterococcus sp. LJL128
TAAAAGCACGCTCCTTTTGATTTGGTTTAGTCACTTTAATCTTACACGGTTGCGTGCTTTTTGTGTACCCTAAAATCAAAAAAGTAGGACAATAATCAGATTTTCTTCTGACTATTGTCCCACTCCCCTTTTTCTCCACTCTTTTATTCTTCAATTTCAACATCAGGGAACGTGATGATAAACGTGGTCCCCTTATCTGGTTCACTTTCTACATCGATTTTTCCTTTATGCAGACGAACGAGCTGCTGCACAATCGGCAGACCTAAGCCGGATTCTCCATATTTAGTATTTTTTCTAGAAGGATCAGCTTTATAGTAGCGGTCCCAGATATTTTTCAGCTGCTCTTCCGACATTCCAATGCCAGTATCAGAAATTTTAACAATTGTTTCCAGATAGCCTTTTTCCAATTGAACATGAATCTCTCCATCGGTTGTAAACTGAATCGCATTCTGCAAAATGTTCACTACAATCTGCACAAAACGGTCGTAATCAGCAAAAACATCAATTGATTCTTCCGTATCAAGATAGAGCTTATCTCCTGCTGCATCTGCTTTAGCTTCCAGCTGGGTGAAGATATTCTTGATGGTTTCAGTAGCATCAAATTTTTTCACAACAATACTAATTTGATTGGTTCTGATTTTTTCATAATCAAGATTTTCATTAACCAGCCGAATTAATCGAGCCGTTTCATTCTGCATCAGCTTAATTGCATTTTCTTTCTGGTTTTCCGGAATCGCATTGTATTCCAAACCTTCCAGCAGACCATTAATTGTCGTCAGCGGTGTTCTCATTTCATGAGAGGCATCTGCCATAAACTGACGCCGCCTTTCCTCTTGACGCTCAATCTCTTTCTGAGACTCAGCCAGAGACTCAGCCATGCGGTTGAAGTCCTCTGCTAAATCATCAAACTCATCTTTGTCATGGACAGCTAGCTTAATATCGAAGTTCCCACTGGTAATTTCCTTCGTAGCCTTACGCATTCGATTAATTCGTTTCACCTGTAAAGTGGCGAAACCATAACTAACAAAAACAGCTACTACACTGGAAATCACAAAGCCTTTAAATAAGTTTGAGGTAACGGAGGTTACACTGTTCGATACATTTTTAGCCGGCTGCGTAATCGTTAAATAACCGACAATCGTTTCAATGCCTAAATTGGTCAATTCAACCTTAACAGGAACCGTCACGTAAGAGGTCGCTCTCGTATGACCAAAAATATCCTTGTCAATCGTCTTATCAACCCGATCGCCTTCGGCCAGGCGATCCAGTTCCTGACTGGAAATTGAAAAATCAAGCTGTTCATTATTTATTTCCGGAAACAGCCGATTCATTTCCACATCAGTATAGACAAACTGAGCCCCCTGATTACTCAATATTTCCTGAGTCATCTCCAAAGCGGCATTCAGTTTTTGTTGTTCACTCCAGCCAACCTGATTGTCAAAATATTTTTTTACATTTAAAGCAGATTTTGCGTATCCGTTGAGCTGGTCATAATTTTCAGCCTGCATCGTCTGTTTCGTAAACTGCGTAAATGATGTCCCAACAATAATAATAATCAAGACAATCAATCCCCAAAAAGCTAAGAGCTGCTGATACAAGTATTTCATGAAGCCACTCCGGAATCATCAAATTTGTACCCAACTCCCCAAACAGTCTGAATAACCTGAGGACCCACCTTTTCAATTTTCTGTCTCAGCTTTTTGATATGAGCGTCCACTGTCCGCTCATCGCCGAAATATTGGTAATCCCAAACCATTTCCAACAGCTGCTCTCTTGAAAAGACCTGCCGCGGCTTTTTCGCTAATGTATACAGCAAATCAAATTCTTTTGGCGTCAATCCTTCAATCAGCTGATCGTCAAGATAGGCTTCTCTGGTTTTCGTATTCATTTTGAAATGCTGTGTCACCACATCAAAGGTCTCATCGCTATTTTCATCGCCGCCTACGTGCTCTACTAATTCAGAACGTCTATGCAGAGCTTTCATTCTTGCGATTAAAGTCAACGGGCTAAACGGTTTAGTCACGTAGTCATCTGCACCCATCTCTAAACCAATTACCTGATCACTTTCCGAATCACGTGCAGTCAGCATAATAATCGGTACTGAGTGGGAAACCTTTCGGATTTCCCGGCAAACAGCCATACCATCCATTGAGGGCAAATTTAAATCAAGCGTCACCATATCCCATTTTTCAGGATTTTCCAAAAACGTGTCCAAGCCTTTTTTTCCATCATACTCAAAAACAGCTTCCCAGCCTTCATTTAAAAAGAACATCTGCATCATTTCCGAAACGGATTCATTATCTTCTATCATTAATACATTCATACGTTTATCATTCCTTTACCAACAGTAGTTATCTCTTTATTAGTATACTCTAAAAACCCTGCAGCTCCAATAAATTCTATATTTCTTCAAGAAAGGTTTGTTAATTATTCATTAATTTTGAGAGACTCTTCCATACTATCCCCGTATTCCTCTCTTTTCTGCTTAAAGAGACTTCGTCAAAATAATCATGTGACAATTGTTGCCGTAGACATTCGGCTGAATACCAATGACTTGAAAACCCCAATCCAGCAGCCAAGAATAATCAATACGTGTTGTTTCCAGCCTGTTCATTGCAGCTGCAACATCTGTGATTTTCTCTCCATTTATCGTAAAATCAACAGTGCTCATTCCCGTTCTCAGCATGGTATACCCTTTGCTCCTTGCATAATTCTCTGCTTGTTCGAACAGCTTTTCCAGTTTATGCTCCAGCTTAAATACACCCTGATCATCATAACCGCAGCATTCCAGTTCCAATGTATTATACGCCTTTAGTTCTCTAAACAACACCCAGCCAGTTGGCTGCTTCTGATCATTTTCCAGATACCAGCCGACAGTATCGATACTTGCCTGAACATCTGTCAGCTGAGCTAAACCATCATGAGCTGTCGGCCACCACTCAGGCTTTATCCGATTCATGAAAGAAGCCACTAACGGAGCATTCTCTTCATTTAAATTGATAACTCTTTCCATTTGTTTCTCCTGACCTATGACCATATTTTATTTTTTCTTTTCAATTAAAAAAATAATGTAAGGTTTCTCCAAAACTATATAAAAATTTCTTACCTCTGTCAATTCTTGTTTAATTGTAGGATTTTTTTGCAGAATTTATAATGTTAGATAGATTAGAAAAGCTGATGGCTCATTCGCCATCCAATCAATAGGTCCCGCATTCAGACGCATGATGCTCTTTATCATAAGGTGGATTCCCTTATTGTTGAAGATAGCTTGCTCATGTAGAGTCTAAATTTCCAGACTTTTGTCACAGTGGATGAGACAGAAGCGCTAAACTTTGAGAAAAGTCGACTTTTTTCCGAAAACTTCAACTCTTAGTGCTTTTAGCACTTAGAAATTGATGCTATCTGAACGAAGTGTAGTAAGTTGTTTTTGTCTCACCGTTTATCGGATTTTAGAAAGGGCAGCGTTTGGACATGTAGTTATGTTCCAAACGCTATATTCATAGATAATTTATAGTCTCTCTACCAACAAAAAAATCCTGACTTCTATTTAGAAGTCGGGATTTCTTTCTTCTTCTTTGTCTGATAAAAGCAGATAATGCTGCCTGTCACCTGTACCAGCAATAACGTTAATAATAAGCCGCCCAGAAAATAATGTTCTCGAAGAATTGCCCTTCGAAGTAAAACCAATACAATCAAGCTACTTGCCGAATACAGCGACCATTGTTTATCCATGCCCAAAGACCCCTTTGTTTTGTTACGTCAAGCATAGGACTTTCATATAGAAAAATCAAGTATCTTTCGGATGAAGGCGGATTCCATTAGAAAATTCTCATTATATCTAAATAGACTTCTTTCATTTGAATCTGCCGCTAAAAATGGTACACTATTTTTGGTATATATCACATTATTTATCGAGGTATTCTATGGAAAAACAATTGGATACAAATATCCAGCTATTATTTGATATCTGTCTGACTGCTGGAAAAATTATGATGGAAAATGGTTCTGAGGTTTACCGGACTGAAGACACAATGAACAGGATTGCCCGAAATGCCGGCTATCCTGATAGTGTTACCCATGTTACTGTTACCGGCATTTTTATGAGCTTTCGTTCCCTACCCTATACTCAACTGGAAAATATTACTGAGCGCAGGATGAATATGGAGAAAGTCGCTGCAGTTAACCATCTTTCCCGCAAATATGAAGAAAAGCAACTATCTCTTGCAGAGCTTCAACAGCAGTTGAAAGCTGTAGATACACAAACGCCTTCTTTTTCTGTTGCTTTACAGATTTTTGCGGCTGGCATTGTCAGTTGTACTTTAATGTACGTATTTGGAGGCTCTTGGATGGATTTTTTACCAGCCTTCTTTATTGGGATGCTGGGTTTCGCAGTCTCTTTCTATATTAAAAAATTCTTGAAACTAAAATTTCTTGATGACTTTGCAGCTGCTGTAGTTATCGGCTTAAGTGCCTATCTGTTGGTTACATTTCATTTGGCTGAAAACATGGATAGTATTATCATTGGTTCAGTAATGCCGCTGGTTCCCGGTGTAGCTATTACAAATGCCTTTAGAGATATTCTTGCAGGTCATCTAATCAGTGGAATGGCACGGGCTACAGAAGCGATTTTTGTTGCCGGATCTATTGGCATTGGCATTGCTATGGTATTTATTTTATTTTTGTAGGAGTGAACAAATGGACGTTATTATTCATCTTTTATTCAGTTATTTAAGTACTGTGGCTTTCGGCATTATCACCAATGTTCCCAGAAAAGCGCTAAATGCCTGCGGGTTAACGGGGGCTGCCGGCTGGGGGATTTTTATGCTGACCAGACATTTAGAGACAGGAGAGGTTTTCGCCAACTTCTTCAGTGCAGTTTGTATTGGACTGCTAAGCATTTTCTTTTCCCGGAAGAAAAAAATGCCGACCATTATCTTTAACATTCCTAGCTTGGTTCCTCTAGTACCTGGTGGTCCAGCTTATCAGGCAATGCGAAGCTTTGTGCTGGACAACTATATCTCTGGTCTGCACCTTACTATGACTGTAATTATGACTGCTGGAGCTATTGCTGCTGGTTTCATGATAACTAATTTGGTTGAACGAATACTCAAACGTTTAAGCACAAGAAAACAGCAGACAAACAACCAGCTTTGATTCATTCAACATACTTTCCTTTTTACGAGAAGATGATTTCACTAAAATAATGGGACAAGCATGGATAAGAGCCGCTGCTCTATCACTGCTTATCCCATTATTCATATTTCCTATGCATTAAAACTTGTACAAGAGTCCATATCCAAATAAAGCATTGCTCTTATTCTGTTTCTTCTAGCTGCTGTTGAAGCTCTTTGGCTCGTTCCTTTATCCTCTCCGGTTTTACAGAATAGGTCTTTCCAACAGCAGCCGCTTTAAGCTTCTGCAATACATAATACCAGCCTGCCAAATCTAAATAAAGATTGGGAAAGGTTAAAGGTAGTGTTTCAAAGAAGCGCAGCTTTGTTTCTCCAGTGGTTGTTTCACTTATTGACAATACCACTCTGCCATCCGCCCATGAAAAACCTAACAAGCTTTCTTCCTCATATTCAAAAACAGCCAACTGTTCGCTGAATCCCTCACTTTCGAAGTTCAATACCCGTTCTGCTAATAAACAATCTGCCTTAATCTCGGGAAACCACTGAGAAAATCCTTTGGTGGTTGTTATCAGCTGCCAAATAGCTTGCTTTGGCGCCTGAATCAACAGCTCATTTTCATACTCTATCCGATCACTTTTTTTAATAGGTTTAATGAGGATTCACCTTCCTTGTAGTTCGTTTATCTGTGAGAGCCTGCCGCAAAATAGATTGAGAATTCTGCCGCAGGTTTCTGGCATCTTTGCCTTGATAAGATAATTGAGCCGCTGTTTCTATTAAAGATCACGGCTCAACGTCTGACAAGGTACACCATCCTCGTAGTATACTTCAGAAATAAGCTGATAGCCAATTTTTTCATAGAATGGGACTGCTTCTGCTTCTGCATGAATCAAGGTCTTTTTTATATCTAATTGCTTGGCATATTCTTCAAGGCCACGAACAATTTGGGTACCAAGCTGTTGACCTCTATAGTCTGATAATGTAGCAATTCGGGTAAGTCTGGCTATATCGTCAGTTTCTTTGATAAATCGTCCAGTAGCAATTGGCTGATATCCAGCAGAAATAACAGCATACACCGTATCCGGCAAATCAAATGCATCAAATTCCAGCTCCGGCTGCATTCCTTTTTCTAAAACAAATACATTCATCCGCACAAAGCAGCTTGCTGCACGCTGCCACGGCTGACTGCCTAACGTCAGCACCATTTCTTCACCCATCTTTACCTCTCCTTCCTCTTTCAGAACAAAACGATTTAAGTAATCTGTTTTATGAATTTTGCTGCTCATATAACTACTCAGGTATCTTTCCTTGCCGCCATTTTGATACTTTTGACAAATCGGTTCTTCTTCTTAGCCGCAATACCTTCTTCTTATTTTTTAAGATGAATACAGCCTTATAAATACGCCCGTGTCTGACGTTCCGCCCTTTCCAATCAAACTTATGGGAAACCAGCTCATCTTTATCAAGGATAAATGATGGCAAACTAAGCAGATAATGCCGGGTAAAATATAGTTCTTCCAGCCATATAGCCGGCTGATTCATTTCGCCATTTAATAATTCCAACAGCTCTTCCTGTTTTTCTTTGGTTCCATCTTCAAGATATTTCCTAAGTTGATAGTAGGTAAACAGTAACGGGATAAGCTGAAATGAACTAACGAGCAGGAACACGAACAATGATAGAATAAAACTTACTAAAATCAGCTCTCCAAATGAAGTCTCTGATTCCTGTGTTTGTCCAAATACTAAAACCAGCCCCATTATGACTGCTAAAGACCCGCCAGAGAAAATTCCCAGCAGAAGGCCAACACGAATTACTTTTTTTGTATAGTCCCTTAATATTATCATGTTACTCCTTTAACGCTTTTTTCTGGTAGATTAACAGTCTGGTGTATAGTCTGATTGCAGCAAGCAATACTCATTTAAGTCACGCCATTCCCCATAAATCAGCTTATCTTGTTTGCGGGTTCCCACCAATGAAAATCCGCATTTTTCAGCAACGGCATTGCTACCTGTGTTTTCAGTATCTGCAATTATTGTAAGCTTATTCAGGTTTAGCATACTAAAGGCGTATCTACATAGCGTCTTAACCGCTTTCTGGGTAATACCCATTTTTGTATAGGATGAATGCAGCCAGTAGCCGATTTCAGCTTTCCGGTCAGATGAATTGATAAAATGGAAGTCAATACAGCCAATGATTTTTGTACCCATCGCTATGAAAAATAACTTATCTGTTCCTTCAGCTGCTCCTTTTAGCTTCAGCTTGATATAATTTTCCTGACTTTTGCAATCGACTACATCATCAACAAAATCTAAGAACTGACGCAAATGTGTTCGGTCAGAATCAATTAATCGAAAGACTTCTTCGGCCATTTGAAGCTCCGGATAGATAAGACATAGCTCATCTTCAATGACTAATGAGAAATAACTATTCATATATCCTCATCCCTTCTTATTTCTTTACGTGATTATAACAAAGAATACATCTTCTTGAAAGGTCGTTTCCATAATCTAGTATTTTATAAAACTAGATACCTATGAAAGCCAACCGCTCAGATAACTTATAAAAAAAGCATTTTTTCAACCAATTTTCAGGTTGAAAAAATGCCTTTGTCTTATATCAACTATTACTCTGCTTTTTTCTTTTTCTTAGAAGCTTTTTCACGTTCATTTTTATTCAGAATTTGCTTTCTCAAACGAATACTTTCCGGCGTTACTTCACAGTACTCATCATCATTCAGGAATTCCAAAGATTCTTCTAAAGTCAACTTTTTAGGTTTCTTAATAACTGAAGTCTGATCCTTTGTTGCTGAACGAACATTCGTCATTTGTTTTGCTTTTGTAATATTTACCGTCAAGTCATTATCCCGGTTATTTTCACCAACAATCATGCCTTCGTAAACTTCTGTAGTTGGTTCTACAAAAACCGTTCCGCGTTCTTCAATACTCATGATACTATAAGTCGTTGCTTTTCCAGTATCAATAGAAACCAGTGCGCCCTGATGACGTCCGCCAATTGTTCCCTGAATCATCGGTAAGTATTGATCAAACGTATGGTGCATGATTCCGTATCCTCTAGTCATAGACAGGAATTCAGTTGTGTAGCCGATTAGACCACGAGCAGGTGCTAAGAAAATCAGACGAATCTGACCGTTTCCAGTATGAATCATATCCTGCATTTCGCCTTTACGCTGACTCAGGGATTCGATAATACTTCCCATATATTCTTCAGGTGTATCAATTTGAACGCGTTCAAACGGTTCACACTTCACACCTTCGATTTCTCGTTCGATTACCTCTGGACGCGATACTTGCAATTCATAACCTTCACGACGCATATTTTCAATAAGGATAGATAAATGAAGCTCTCCACGACCTGAAACAGTCCATGCATCTGGTGAAGCAGTAGGATCTACTCTCAAAGATACATCTGTTTGCAGCTGAGACATCAATCTTTCTTCAATTTTACGTGCAGTTACAAACTTCCCTTCACGTCCGGCAAAAGGAGAGTTGTTTACTAAAAAGGTCATTTGAAGAGTTGGTTCATCGATATGCAGAATTGGCAGTCCATCCTGATGATCCACTGGAGTAACTGTTTCTCCAACAAAGATATCTTCCATACCAGATACAGCAATCAAGTCGCCAGCTTTCGCCTGCTCGATTTCTAAACGCTGTAAACCGAAGAAACCAAATAATTTTGTCACCCGGAATTTCTTCACAGAGCCATCCAGCTTCAGCAGGGCAACCTGATCGCCTACGCTGATTGTTCCGCGGAAAACACGGCCAATCCCAATACGTCCCACATAATCGTTATAATCAAGTAGAGAAACTTGGAATTGCAGCGGCTCATCACTATTGTCGACAGGAGCAGGAATATGTTCGATAATCGTATCAAAAATCGGTGCCATAGTTGCTTCCTGATTCGCAGGATCATCTGAAAGACTAGATGTTCCGTTGATTGCTGAAGTATAAATAACCGGGAATTCCAACTGGTCTTCATCCGCACCTAATTCGATAAATAATTCCAGCACTTCATCAACTACATGCTCTGGACGTGCAGAAGGCTTGTCAATTTTATTTACAACTACAATTGGCGTCAAATGTTGTTCTAAGGCTTTTTTCAATACAAAACGAGTTTGAGGCATTGTTCCTTCATAAGCATCTACAACAAGCAATACGCCGTCAACCATTTTCATGATACGTTCTACTTCACCACCGAAGTCCGCGTGCCCAGGTGTATCCATGATATTCACTCGCGTACCGTTGTAATCAACCGCTGTGTTTTTAGCTAGAATTGTAATACCACGCTCTTTTTCAATTGCGTTCGAGTCCATTGCCCGTTCCTGCAGCTGTGTATGTCCATCTAAAGTTTGTGATTGTTTCAGCAGTTCATCCACCAGTGTTGTTTTTCCATGATCGACGTGGGCGATGATTGCTACGTTACGAATATCTTCTCTATATTTCACCATTAATTTGTTTACTCCATTCTCTTAACTTCTGACTTGAATAAAAATCCGACTGTTTATTATAACAAATTTTTTTCATGAAATATAGTCTAAAGTTTTCAGAAATCATGAAAACTTTAGACTATCTGCCCTTTTCTCTCATTATTCAGAGCATTTTAACGCTAATCAGCTGTATTTTCATGAAAAACAGCCATGATTTCTTGATGTGCTTCCGGCGGTGCCGCCACAAAATACTCTCTGCCGTCAAAGGACAGCTGTTCACCGAAAATCGTCGTTGCTTTATAATCAAATGCTTCGATAAGCGCCATTCCAGGTGCGTAATCCCATGGTGCAAGATTGGAAACATAGCCAACATGATTCCCTTTCAGTAAAGCAATCATCTCTAGACCGGCACAACCGCTTACTCGAACACCCATGCTTTTATTTGCAACAGCTTTAGCGCCATGAATATTTTCTCCATACATATAAGCATTAAAACCCAGCAGTCCAGCTCCCAGTTCTGTTGTCTGAGGCTTAGACAATTTTTCTTCATTTCGGAAAACACCAGTCTCTTTGCCGCCCCAATACAACTCATTACGCATGACATCATAGATGAATCCTAGTTTACCAATACCGTCTTCAAAGATCCCCAGCATGATGCAGAAATTTTCCTGCTCCATCACAAAGTTCATCGTTCCGTCAATCGGGTCAATAATCCAAACACGTCCGTCCATAGAATCCAGGGTGTTATAGCCTTCTTCCTCACCAAGAATTTTATCCTTCGGGTACACCTGCTGAATTTTGCTAATCAGCAGCTGCTGCGTTTCCTCATCAATATTCGTTACTAAATCTGTACGATTGGATTTCTCCTTGACCTTCAGCGTATTATTCAAGCTACTTTTGATGAATTCTCCTGCTTCCGTCAGCCAGTTTTTGACTTCTTCAACATTAATCATCTGCATCTTTTCTTATCCCCCTACCTTTAATCTGCCTGTCCCCTTTTTCTTGGCTTCTTGTACGGTTCGATACAGCGAATAGCCGGAGACTCGTTCAAACTCATGGCCTAGACGTTTCTCTTCGCCGATACTCCGCACAACCTGTTTGAATTTTTGATAAGCATCAAGAAAGACTTCTACTGCAATTCCTGATTCATTCGCTTGTTCCAAAGCAGACCACAGATTTGTCACACTAACCATTTCATCCGTTGTCCAGTCTAAATCTAGTGGATACTGATAATCCTTCATAGTTTCACCTCATCTACCTCAGTGTAGCACATCTGGAAATTCGCTGAAAGTATTCCCGTCGATTATCTATCATCTTTTTTTTGACTCCAGTTTTCATAGAGCGGGAAAAACAGCTTGCCTTTTCCAGCACCTACCTCCTGAGCTCCATAAATCCCAGTATTTCCAGAG
Source organism: Enterococcus sp. LJL128 (assembly GCF_056924295.1). Classification (NCBI taxonomy): domain Bacteria; kingdom Bacillati; phylum Bacillota; class Bacilli; order Lactobacillales; family Enterococcaceae; genus Enterococcus; species Enterococcus sp. LJL128. The sequence goes on from NZ_JBXPBP010000020.1 coordinate 10,984, forward strand.
CACATATAGCTGATAATGCAAATCATTAAAAGAAAAACTGCACCCTCACTTCCAAACAGCTCTACGCCCATAATGAAGCAAGCGATCGGTGTATTGGTTGCTCCTGAGAAAACACCAATAAAGCCTAACGCCGCCAAAAAAGGAACGGAAACGTGAAGGACCTGAGCCAGACTACTTCCCATTGTCGCACCAATTTCAAATAAAGGCGTGACTTCTCCCCCTTGATAACCCGCACCTAGAGATAAAACGGTAAACAGCAGTTTTCCGACAAAATCGAATAGCTGAGCAGTCCCTTCAAACGCATCTGTCAGCAACGGTAAACTTAAACCAAGATAACGGCTGGTCCCTAAAAGCAAAACAGCTGCAACCACTACTGCTCCCCCTATAAAGTTACGCAGAACCGGATTGGAAAACCAATTACTGTACATCTTTTTCAGAAAAACAATCGACCGGCTAAAAAACCAGCCCATCAGACCAAAACAAATGCCCGCCAACAACAATTTCATAAATAAAGCCACTGACCATTCTGGAATTGTTCCCATTGCATAATGAGTATGAGTAACACCATACATTTCCGTCACTGTGTTCGCAAAAAAAGCAGCAAAAAAACTAGGGAAAATTGCTTCAGAACGGAGCTTTCCTAAAGCCAGTACCTCTAAGCCAAAAATAGTACCTGCAAGAGGTGTACCAAAGACAGAGCTAAACCCTGCACTAATTCCGCTTATTAAGACAATTTCACGTTCATAGCCGCTTAACCTGAATATTTTGCCAACTGCATCTGCTATAGCACCGCCCATTTGAACGGCTGTTCCTTCCCGCCCAACAGAACCACCAAAAAGGTGTGTGGTCACTGTGCCAAAAAATGTTAGCGGAATCAGACGCAGCGGCACTTCTTCTTCTCCTCCGTTCGCCTGACGAATGATTAGATTATTACCTCCGGCAGCATTTTTTCCGTATTTTGAATAAAGAAATGCAAAAACTGCACCGCTAAACGGAAGCAGGTAGAGTAAATACGGATGACTTTCGCGAGATGAAGTTACCAGAGTCAGACTGTTTAGAAATAGAGCAGAGAGACTTCCCATTATCAATCCAATAATTACTGTAATCAAAAGCCATTTAACCATGTATATTCCTATAAAAACACCTTTATGTTCTATTTTTTTCAACTCCCTCACTCCAGTATCAGTAATTTAGAAAAGCAAAAAACGCCTACCAAATAAGGGACTCATCCCTTGGTTTGGTAGGCGTCATTAATTTATTTCTTTTCAAAAATAAATGCTTATCGGCGAACACCATCGCCATCATCTTCTGTTTTTCTGTACATAACTTATCATATTATTTTCATTAACGCAAGTGATAGCACTAAAGGATTGGAATATAGATATCAGTTAAACTTCTATTATTTATTCATTTTCATTCTAAAGATTTAGAATGTTCATAACACCAATCTTGATTAACTGGCTGCTCTTTAACTTTTTTTAATTCCGCCAAAGTATAGCTTCTATCCATTATCGGAGCGCATCACAAAAGTGCAGTGGTTATACTGGTGGAACGCCAATTAAAATCGATTATTCTCTTGAACCAGAAGGACAGAAGACGAAAGACATTGAGGCAACATTAAGCAAATAGTTTAAAACTATCCCTAGCAATCTATTCAAAATGATAACGTTTGATTGCGGAAAAGAAATATAATTACTACCCAATTCTTCGCCTCTATCAATAAATCTGCTACTGGTATAGAAAATATCACATCATCTTCATTTTCTTTTCCTTAAAAGAACTACTAAGTAAATGTATAGTTTCTGCATTTAAATATTCTTTTTGATAGTCCTCCAGATTATTGTTAATCCATAATTGACCTTGTTCTTTTCTAAATAATTGTCGATTGCCAATTTCAAGAAAAAGTACACTAGTACTTTTTTCTAGTAACATACCCATCAGTTGTAAAGCCTCTAAAATCCCTTTATCAAAGGTTTTATTATAAACCTCAATTGAAAAATATGTGTTTACATTTATCTGATAATTATCTGATACAAAATCAATATCTGATTGCTCATCCAGTTCTATTGAAAAAGAGAATTTATCCATTCCCATATAAACACTTTCTTCTGTCTGGATTATATTCATTTCTTTATTGAAAAAGAGCTTAAAACTCCTTTCGTCTTCATTAAGTAATTCTTCGTAGGTCAGTTTTGTATAAATAAATAACTCATATTCCATCATTACTCCCTCCAAAATACCTGATTCACTTGTCTATCTTTGACAAAAATAACCTCTTTTAACCGCTTTAAATCTTGATTTGGATTTGCTTTTCTATGAATAGCTTCAATTAAATTATCAACTACTTGTTGATCAAAACCATCCAAATTTAGAACTAATCTTTCAGATTGCTTTTTAGTCTTACCTTTCATTTCTCGTATTATATTATCTATACTCTTTCCATTACTAGAAGCATAGCAATCAAAAACTTCATTTTCTATCAGCCAATGTCAGTGTAGTTAGCTCATCAATCGCCGTATGAGCCGCACCATTTCCTGTCACGGTTGTTCGGGTATCCTTTGTAATCATACGTGACTGACTAATCCCTTGAACCCCTTCACTAATACCTGTGGCCAACTGACCAGCAACAGCTGCGTTTGAAAATACAGTCTCCATATTCATCCACTCATTTATTTTAGCAAACTTAACATATTTAAAATTATCAATTTTAAAAAAAAATACAGATAAAATGATAAAATAACTAATTTAAAGACATAGATTGATAACAGCTTAGAGCGCACTTATTCTTTGAGATTCAAACAAAAAAGCCATCTGAGCAATACCCAGATAGCTTTACACTTGTTATTTCATTTTTTGCTAGTATTACCTATTATTACCAGTAGATGTCATGGTTTTACTGAACAGGTTCCTGATTACGGCTAAAGTATTGAGCCCACTTGCCTTTTACAGCGGAAACAAAAGGAATAGACGCTTCCTTTATTGCACAATATTTATCCACCATTGTCACAATATAGCTTTCTTTATATTTCGGAGGCGCAATCGTTGCCCCCCACATGTGCTTAATAATGATATCACGTTCAAGATCAGATAATTCCGTAATTTTTTCAGCATTTCTTGCTGCAATCCGCGGATGCATATATGCGTGCGAACCTTCGTCGAACTTGGTTGTACGCCAGTCGTAATAAAATAAATCATGAAGCAGACCCGCTCTAGCAGTAGCTCGGGCATCACCATTCCATTTTTTTGCCAGCTTATAGCTGTAGTACGACACGCTGATTGAATGTTCTAAACGAGTTGAGTTTACATGCTGAATGTAATTCCCTAGTCTCTGCACTTCTTCAGTTGCTAATAAATCCTCTACATAAGACATATACTCTTTATCTTCAGTCCATTTTTCCGTCATAGATATGGGTGCCACCTTTATATGTAGTTAAGCTCTTAAGCTTGTGAAAATTATAGCACCCTTTTTTCAAAAATACTAGATTATTTAAACACCGTAAACAAAGCTTAATATTTGTCATCAAAGGGCTTGACAGGGATACCGACCACCCAACAAAGACATCTGTTATTTATTCAACCACAGCCATTTCAAGGCTTCCTTTTCAACTTTCTTCACAAACTCATCCTTGTAATCTCCATAGCTTTCAATATCTTCAGGATAAGCAGCTGCAGCTGTCTGTTTTATTTCACCATACGTTGAAGCTATTTCCCGATGATTGCGCAGAAAATCTCTAAACGCTATGTGCCGGCCAATTTCACTTAAATTATCAAACTGATAGGCATGGATATGATGACTGCGCTGATCTCCCCCTTTAGGAAAGTATCTTCTACCAGGCAATCCATAGGCTCCCCAGCTTTCATAGCCTATTTCAGCCATTACTTCCTGATATTTGTCCAGTTCAGCTATATCTTCTACAATCAAGCAAATATCAATAATCGGTTTTGCCGCCAGTCCCGGAACTGAAGTGCTGCCGATGTGAACTACGCTAACAACCAGTTCATCCGGCAGAGCTTGCTTTAAGCACGCCTTCTCCTCTTCAAACAAATGCGGCCATGCTGGATTATAAGGAACCACTTCAATTTTTCTGCTCATTTTCTTTCCTTCTTTCTTCAAACATAAAGTCTTTGCCTAAAAATGTACTCCATCCTTTTCAATTCTTTCCATTAATAGTTTGTGTTAGTAAAAACTCTTTAAGAAAAAATCGCCAATACTTTTAAGAATTCCTGCATAAAAGAACAACTAACCGTAAACTGAATTTTTTTAATGTTACAGTTTATCAGAAAGCTAGTCATCTCATAGATAGAATACCGAAATTCTACTTAAACCTACAGCTCTCTTCTTTGGAAAAAAGGATTGTGTAGGGAATGATAAATAACCTAGCATCATACGTTTTTTGATGTAGAGCTTTTAAATCAATCATAGTTTATCAAGAGTAAAAACCGGACAACTATGCTACAGCACAATTATCCGGTTCTAGCTATTTACTTCTACTTAGCTTCTACATTTCATCTGGTGCATGCAAACCTAGCAAACGCAAATCCTCTTTTAACAGCGTAGCCATGCTGTAAACTAGTGCCAGACGAGCATCCCGCTGTTCGTCCTCCACTAGAATTTTTACATGAGCATAATATTTATTAAAAGCTTGTGCTAGTTGAATAGCATGCTTCGCAATAACAGATGGCTCATATTTTTCAGCAGCCAACAGAACTGTATCTGGGAATTTCTGCAGCAGCTTGATAATTTCCCAGCTTTCCGAATCATCCAAAACATATGTTGCTTTTTCATTCGGTGTAAATTCTGCTTTTCTTAAGATACTCATCGCCCGAGCATGTGTATACTGAACATATGGACCTGTTTCTCCCTCGAAACGAACCACTTCATCAAGAACAAAATCGAAGTTGTTCAGACGATCATTTTTCAAATCGTGGAAAATAACTGCGCCGATTCCAACCTGTTTTGCAACCTCTTCACGATTGTTCAAATCAGGATTTTTCTCCATAATCTGCTGTTCAGCCGATTGAACCGCTTCGTTCAGCACTTCTTCTAATAAAACAATCTTCCCTTTACGAGTAGAAAGCTTCTTCCCGCCTTGTGTAATCAAACCAAAGGGAATATGGTGCATATCATCTGACCAGTCAAAGCCCATCTCCTTGAGTACAGCTTTCAACTGCTTAAAGTGGTTTGACTGTTCATTACCAACCGCATAAATAGACTGGGCAAAATCATAAGTCCGTTTACGATACAAGGCTGCAGCCAAATCTCTGGTAATGTACAGCGTTGCTCCATCTGATTTCCGAATTAGCGCCGGATTCAAATTATAGGCTGTTAAATCAACAATATCTGCTCCCTGATTTTGTTTTAGCAAGTGCTTCTCTTCCAGCATAGTAATAACTTCATCCATTTTATCATTGAAGAACGCTTCTCCATTGAATGAATCAAAGGTTACACCAAGCATATCGTAAATCTTATTGAATTCCTGTAAAGACTCATCTCTGAACCATTGCCACAGCTGGATGGCATCTTCATCGCCTTCCTCCAGCTTTTTGAACCAGGCTCTTGCTTCATCTTCCAGCTCCGGCTCTTCTTCTGCCACTTCATGGAAATGTACGTATAGACGCAGCAGTTCGCTAATCGGCTCTTTTTTAACAGCTTCTTCTGAACCCCATTTTTTGTATGCCACAATCAACTTACCAAACTGTGTGCCCCAATCGCCTAAGTGATTGATTTTAATCGGCTGGTAGCCAATCTTAGCCATAATATACGCCAGTGAATTACCGATTACTGTAGAACGTAAATGCCCCATAGAAATTGGTTTTGCGATGTTTGGTGAAGACATATCGATGGTTACATTTCTATCGTTCCCCACGGACGCGTCGCCATAATGTGCTTTTTCTTCAACGACAGCTTTGATGACTGCCCCGCTGACCATTTTTTTATCCATGAAGAAATTCAAATACGGTCCGACTACTTCAATTTTTTCAAATGAGGTTTTATCAATTTGATCAGCCAAATCTGCGGCTATCTGCTGAGGAGCTTTTCTAAAGATTTTAGCTAGTGAAAATGCTGGAAAGGCCACATCCCCATGATCAGCTGACTTAGGATTTTCTAAGAGCTGAACAATTTGTTCAAATGTCAGGTCATCTTTTACAACGGCAAAAATTGCTTCTGCAACGAGTTGTTTGTTATTCATATTCTGCCTCCTATAAATTAAAATAAAAAACGTCCCTAACCACCCGACAACCGGATGATTAGAGACGAGAAATTCCCGCGGTACCACTCTACTTATTTGCTGTCTAGCCAGCAAATCTGCTTCACTCTGATAACGGTTGATTAACCGGTCGCTATACGACAGTAGTAAAGTGCGCTTCCCGCTATCTGCTCATTTTCGGCTCCCATCGCCCCGAAATTGCTGTGATGATCTAAATAGGGTACTCTCTTTACTTTTGTACTTACTTCCCGAAGTATATCAAAAATTTTTGTATTTGACTAGTGGTTTTCTTATTTTCAGCAGCTTTTGCAGAAAATTGCTTTTGCAGCTCCCTTAATCTGCTGCCTCAATATATATTAACTGACTTGCGTAGTCTCCCCATGCTTCCGTATCAATATAGAGTCCAATATTCATTAGTTCGTCGCCGCCCACAACTTTGTCCTTAATCCGATAGCTTTTCTCAGGATTCAACCCTGTTAGCTTCAACACATGGAAAGGAGCAGAGGCTTCTGCCAGTACTCTGCTGTAAAAGACCAGCGCTTCTGATTGATCAGGAGCAACAAACTGCCAGGAAACTTCATTCCCTTCAAACGGACTCTTCAAACGATAGTATGTGCCGTATTGAATCAGTTGCCGATGACTTTTATAAAAGTTTGTTTGCTCCTTCAGCTCCTCCCTTTCTCCATCAGAAAGATGCGTCAAGTCCAGCTCATAGCCGAAAAGTCCAGACATCGCCACATTCCCTCTTGTTTCCAAGCTAGTAGTACGACCGGTCTGATGATTAGGGACTGCTGCAACATGAGCGCCTATTGTTGAAACTGGATAAACCAAGCTAGTGCCATATTGAATTGCCATTCGTGATACAGCATCTGTATTATCGCTCGCCCAAACTTGAGGCATGTAGTAAAGCATCCCCGGATCAAAGCGGCCGCCCCCTCCTGAACAGCTTTCAAAAAGAATGTCAGGATATTCTGTGGTCATTCGTTCAAGAAATTCGTACAACCCTAAAATATAACGATGAGCGGTTTCACCTTGTTGTTCTTTTTTTAGAAGTACCGAATAGACATCCGTCATATTACGGTTCATATCCCATTTAATGTAATCCACTTGAACGTGATCTAAAATAGCCTTCATTTGCTGATAAACAGTTTCCCGAACATCCGCTCTGGAAAAATCAAGAACAAACTGACCGCGCCCAATCGTTTTTTCACGTCCTGGAACATGAAATGCCCAGTCTGGGTGTTTTTTATAAAGTTCGCTTTGTTCTGATATCATTTCCGGCTCAAACCACAAGCCAAAGGACAAGCCGAGTCCATGAATCTCTTTTGACAACTGAGCCAAACCTCTTGAAAGCTTACCTTCATATTCATACCAGTCACCTAAGGAGGAATTATCTGCATCTCGTTTTCCAAACCAGCCGTCATCCAAAACAAAAAGCTCTGCCCCCAGTTCTTTCGCTTCCTTCGCAATCTCCATAATCTTTTCTTCGTTAAAATCAAAAAAGGTTGCTTCCCAATTATTCGCCAGAACAGGACGCGGTGCATACTTAAATCTTCCCCGGATTAGATGGTGTTGAAATAGATAGTGAAAGCTTTGAGACATGCCGTTTAATCCTTCATCAGAGTATACCATTATTGCTTCTGGCGTATAAAAATCATTGCCTGCTTCAAGACTCCAAGAGAACTGCTGAGAATTAATGCCCATTGTGACCCTTGTTTGCTCATAAGGATCACGTTCAATAGTCGTCTCATGATTGCCGCTATACACAAGAGAAAAACCGTAGGCTTCTCCCGCTGCTTCCGTCGTCTCAGGTGTCACTAATGCTGCAAAAGGGTTTTCGTGATGGCTGCTTGATCCTCTTCTACTGCTTAAAGCTTTTGTACCTGGAGCAACCACTTCCCGCTGAATCATTCGTTCTCGTGACCATGAGCCGCTAAGATGAACCAGTTCAAAAGAACGGCTGGCAAAATCCAAAGACAGGCTAGCTAATTTTTGAATAGCAAGCGTTTCTGCCGACTCATTCCTCAGTCGGCTGGAGCGCACAAGAACGGCTTGATTGTCAAAAACAGTGTAAAATAAATCCAGATAAATGTCATAAAGCTGGTCTTTTAATGTAATAATCAGAGTGCTTGCTTCTTTTTCCATAGCATATGTAGCCGGCAGTCCGGGAATGGATTTTTTCCCTTGAATGATTTCATAATCTTCAAAACGAAAGTCACTCACACTGCTGCCGGATTCGTGTAGAAGCTCAAGCGCAGGCACTCGAAAGTCTCCAGGATTTCCGGGTAATTCCTGCAGCACAGTATCAAAAGAAAATAACCGATCCTTTGCCAATGGTGGATTGGGAGAAAAAGAACGGTCTGCTCTAGGATAACGAAATTGTCCGTGATAGCTCTGGACTGCTTTCCCAAAATAGAGGTGAGCCAGCAGACCGCCGTCCTCCACTTGAATCAAGTAGCTGATTTTATTTGTTGACAGATGGAAAACCTGCTGTTTTTCATCGTAAGTTATCATTTTCATTTTTTCAGAACCCTTCTTTCCAAAAACTGAAGCAGACAGTATCCTAGTTTTACTACAAACGCAACAAACGTAGGTTCTGCTGTTCTTTTTTGTTCAATAAATATATAGTTAATCTTTTTAGTAGAGTGGAAGCATATTAACAAAAAAGGGATGCAACATTCATTAAAAAAGCAATGCGACATCCCTGAAAAGCATCTTCCAAGTTAAATCCTTTAAAATCTGCTTCTTTCTCTTTAATCGACTAGATGAGTCTATTTAATTGGAACACATACCAATCAGCTACGATTCAAAATAAGCCTGTAGTCACTTTCATCTATCAAGTTATCTGCAGCTTTTCTAACCCAAACAAATAATAAGTAAACAAAAATCTTTTGAGGCTATCGTACTTCATTTTTCGTTTATGAATAGACTCTTCTAAGAAACCCATTTATTCATTATTCCTTTACTTTATTTAACAGAACCATTCGTCATACCTGAGATGATGTTCTTTTGGAAAATCAGATATACAATCAAGATAACCAAAATCCCTACAACATAGGAAGCAAAAGAAGGACCAAAATCGTTAAAGTATTGTCCAGAGTAATTGTATTGGAACAGCGGCAGCGACCAATTAGATGAATCCTTATTCAAAATCAAAAGCGGCAACAGGAAATCATTCCAAATCCAAAGTGCGTTAATGATTAATGTTGTTGCATGCATTGGCTTCATCAATGGAAAAATAATTTGAAAATACATCCGCAGCTTCCCTGCGCCATCAATTTCAGCAGCTTCGTCAATTTCTTCTGGAATCGTATTTTTGATGAATCCGACATATAAAAACAACGTCTGCGGAATGGCGTAGGCTAAGTATAAAAGAATCAGCCCAGGTATATTAGACATATTCAGCTTGCTCATTAAGCTGGTAATTGGAATCATGATTACTTGAAAAGGAACAAAAATCCCTAAAATCAGCAAGCTGTACATAATACCAAATGCTTTCTTCCTCGAAATATTTCTAGCAATAGAATAAGCTGCCATTGGAACAAAAATCGTGATTAAAAAAATTGAACAAACGGTGATAATAACTGAATTTTGAAAATATTGACCAATCCCATCATCCAGTAGACGGGTAAAGTTCTCACCTATGAAAGGTGCTGGTATACCTAGAAAATCTCTAGTAATCTGCTTCGTTTCTTTAAAGGCGCTGATAAATGTGTAAAACAGCGGAATAAAAATCAGAACCAGTCCAATCATTAAGCCAAGATATTTAAAAACAGCTGACTGCTTTTTCATGATGTTTTCCCCTCTCTACACTTCATATTTCCGTGATGTACGGATTTGCAGAACTGATATCAGACCAATAACCAGAAACAGAATAACTGCAATCGCGTTTGCATAACCAAACTTATTACTCTTGAATGCATAATTGTAGACCAACAAACCAACCGAGGTTGTTTTTCCACCTGGACCGCCACCCGTTAGAGAGTAAAGAAGATCAAAAGCAGTCAGTCCGTTCTTCAATGCCAGGATAAAGACCATGCTGATTGAAGGCAGCAGAAACGGAACCTCTACATTCCAGAAGCGCTGTCCCGCTGAAGCACCGTCAATCTCAGCAGCTTCCATTACATCTTTTGGAATACTTTGTAATCCAGAAAGGAAAATCACCACGGGAATAGCGATTCCCTGCCACAAAGCGACAAACAAAACGCCCAAAACCGCTGTTTTTTCATTTGCAATTAAATTTTCCTGCAGAAACGGAATATTCAAGGCCTCACCAATCTGGGGCAGCCCGTAATTAAATATCTGTTTAAAAATCAATCCTAATGTAACCGTACTCAATACTGCCGGAAAAAAGTAAACAGTTCTAAAAAAACCAGAACCCTTCAATTTGCTGTTCAGCAATCTGGCAATAAAAATACCGATGACAATTTCTCCTACAATCAGGCCCACCGTGAACAATACGGTGAACCAGATTGAAGAGCGCAGCTTTTCATCAGCCAAAATTTCCTTGAAGTTGTCTGCGCCGATAAAATTGTAATTTGATGTTAGACCTGTCCAGTCCGTCAAACTATAAAAGAACCCCTGCAGCATTGGAAAATAGAAGAAAACCAGCTGCAAAACGATAGGGATGATCAAGAATGAATACGCCCAGCCAAGATTGAGGACACCCTTCTTTTTCATTTGATCGTTACCCTCTTTCTATAATAAAGTTATTATTTCATGCTGTTGAAGAATGTGTTCAAATTTTTGGCCAGCTGACTACGGTCGCCGCTGACAATATAGTCAACTGTGGCATACCAGAAATCCGCCTCTGAATCCCATTCATTATGCAGCCAGATAATTTGCTTATCTGTTCCTACTAGTTTAGAAACTTCTTCAATTTCAGGGAACTTATCAGCAGTATCTACTGATGTAACAAATGTTGGCGAACCGTCTACATCATAATACTTCTGCATTGCTTTTTCACTGGCCAGATAGCTGACAAATTTCTCAGCAGCTTCTTTATTTTTTGTCGTTTTACTGATGGATACAGCCAAATCAGCAGCTCCTGCTGTCAGCTCTTCCCCAGCTTCTTTACCCGGATAAGCGAACATGCCAACTTCAAAATCAGGCTCCTGACTTTGAATAGCAGGCAATGCCCAGATACCATTAGGGAAAATTAAAGCTTCTCCTGTAGCAAAAGCTGCAACTGCGTCATCATAGGTCGCGCCATTTGCATTTTTCTGAGTATTTTCGTGCATGATATCCAATTCATCAGCAACTTGTTCAAAGGTTGAATCATCTACCTTGATAGCATCCTTAGGACTGCGAAGTAGGTAGTCATTTGCTTGTTCATGTCCACCGGTTAGTGTTGCCCAGGCTAATTGATGGAAGCCATTTAAGAAGCCTGCCGCATCTGTTGTCAACGCAGCAGAAAAAGGTGTTTGGCCGTCTTTCTTAATAGCAGCAACTGTTTTTTCAAACTCTGCCCAGGTTTTAGGTGCTTCCAAGCCTAATTTTTCAAAAGCTGTCTTGTTGTAGAAAAAGCCGTAAGCATTGTTGGTCAAAGGAACCGAATAAACCTTATCATCTACAGCATACGATTCAGGTACACCTTCCTTGATACCTTTCAAGATGTCGCTGTCTGTCAGATCCTCAAACATATCGTTTTTTGACCATTCAACAAAATCCGGTAAGGCTGGAAAAGCGTGAACAACATCTGGAACATCATCACTTGCCATCCGTGTTTTTAAAACAGTCAACCCATCGGGAACATTCGTCAGATTGACCTTAATATCAGGATTTTCTTTCTCGAAATCTTTAATGATTTCCTTCATCGTCGGCACCATTTCCTGCTTTTGGAAAAAGAACTCAATTTCCTTCTGTTTACCGCTATCCGCAGCTCCCTCCTTTTTACTTCCACAGGCGGTCAAAATCCCTCCTAATGTTAATGCAGCTGTCAGTAACACTAATTTCTTCATCGGTTTCATTTCTGTTACCCCTTTCATCATTTTGAAAAAGCGTTTCCACTAACTATGTGCACACATTACTGTTTACTAAAATTCTTGTCAATACTTTTGTTCACTTTCCCGAATAATTATTTCACCCGGAATGACACAGCGAATTGGATAGCTTCTCACTCCATCTATTTTCTCTTTGGCAAAGCGAATTGCCTGTTTTCCCAGTTCCATTGTCCGCAGCTCTACAGTAGACAGCGGCGGCGTCAAATATTCCGCTACCTCAATATTGTCAAAAGAAACTAGAGAGATATCTTCCGGAATCTTGACCTCCGCTTTCTGCAACGCCCGATAAACCCCTACAGCCATTGGATCGCTGGCAACCATTATTGCCGTGGGCAAATCGCCTTTTTGCTCCTCAATCAGCTCTTCTGCCAGTTTCATACCATTTTGTGTATTCCATTCACCTAGCTTCATAACAATATTTGCTTCCAATCCACGTTCAGCCATCCATTTTTTATAGGTAACTGCCCGAACATCTGCATCATCCTTCACTGTGACTCCCTCAGGGCGATGGCTTGTATGAACCCCGCCGATAAAAGCAATCCGCCGGTGACCATTTTTATATAAGCGGTCAAGATTCTGCCTAGCTGCTCCTTCAATATCAGAATAAACCGTATCGTATTTTTCCGAAGTAAACGGGTCGTCAACAACCAGCAGCTCATTATTGTGCTGATAAATTTCCTCTAGAAAAGACTCTTCCAAATGCCCAAGAATAATCAGGCAGCCAAAGGCTTCCAGCTCTTCCAGTTTGACTCCGCTACCTAAACGAAAGAAGCGGTTAGCAGCTATCTTCTGTTTCTTTGCCTCTTCAAAAATCCCTAGGCGAATTGACCGGAAATACGGATCATCAATCTCTTCAGCTTCCGATACAGTAGTGATGATAGCAATTGAAGCTGTTCTGGAACGCGTACTTTGCCCCTTTTTATAATCCAGCTCCTTCACTGCCTCTTCAATTCTTTTTTTCGTTTCATTTGTAATGGACAGCTTTACATCTTCATTCAAAAAGCGTGAAACGGTTGTGGGCGATACGCCAGCCCTTCTTGCTACATCTCTAATTCCTGCCATATTCTTTTCCTCCTACTATAAGTAATCAGTTATTTTCGTTTACTGTTTACCGTAACTATAAATCTAATTAATGCTTTTTTCAAGAGAAAACACAAAAAAGTAAACAGCATGTTCACCTGTTTACTTAATTGCTTTTTTATTCCTTATTTCACTTCATCCAGCCATTTAGCCATATCCTCAGGCCATGATTGAATACGAGGTAAAATCATATCACGTTCTGGTGATTTCGTTTCTTCTGTTCCCAAAGATAAGCCGTGAGGTCCCTTAGGATATAAATGGAACTCACAGAAAATTTTTTTCTTCACCAACTGTTCAACTAACAACAAACTGTTTTGAACAGGAACTACCTGATCTTCAAGTGTATGCCAGATAAAAGTCGGTGGAAACGCTGCTGTGACTTGTTGTTCAATGGATAATTGATCTCGCAGGGTTTCCAGCCGATCTCCTAAAAGTTTCTTAAAGCTGGAGACATGCATATGACTACCGCCTGAAATGACAGGATAACATAATATCAAGCCTGCTGGTCGAAGTTGCTCTGAATTATTTGTCAAATCCGACAACAGCTTATCCTGCCAAAATGCACCCAAACTAGCCGCCAGATGCCCACCTGCTGAAAAACCCATCACGAAAATTCGCTGATGGTCAATCCCATGAACTGCTGCCAGGTCTTTGATGCAAAGTAGTGCCTTACCCAGCTGTCTTAGAGCTGTTGGGTATTCTGCCGGTGCGACACTATACTTCAAAACCGCCGCGTGGAAGCCTAATGCAAGCATTCTTAACGCCACCGGCTCCCCTTCCCTGTCGGAAAGATTTTCATAGCCGCCCCCGGGACAAATTAGAATCAGCGGCCGTTTTCGTTTTGGATCTATCCCTGCAAAGTTGTCTTGAATGTAGAGACTTAATTCAGCAGTCCAGCCCTCTTCTAAAATTTCTTGCTTGGCATAAAACATAATTAGCCCTCTTTTCTGTAGGGAATTTTTAAGCTCTGACTGGCTGTTAGGGTATACTCATGGTCATAAACCACAATCCTCTTTGGTTCATTTCCCTCTGTTGTTAGAATAATTTCCTGCTTTCCAGCAGCAACCTTTATTGGACTGCCCTGATAATTAACCGTGAAATGTAGTGCGTGCCATTTTTTAGGTAGTCTTGGATTCAATGCTAAGTGGTCTTTTCGAATCCGTAATCCGGCAAAACCAAAAACCAATCCTAAATAGGTTCCTCCCATGTTCGCAGCATGAATACCGTCCTGCGTATTGCCATGAGAATTTGTAATATCAATTTTAGAGGACTCGTCAAAATAGTGATAAGCCTTCTCTACGTCGCCGATTTGATTTGCGACAATACTAAAGATACAGGAGGACAGAGAAGAATCATGAGTCGTCAACTTCTCATAATAATCGTATCCTCGTTTCATCTCTTCTTTATTAAATGCTTGATCATGTAGAAAATAAGCCAAAACTAAATCAGCCTGCTTACAAACCTGATGACGGTATAAGAATAGTGGATGGTAGTTAAGCAGCAGCGGGAACTTCTCTTTAGGCAGCTCCTCAATCGGCAGTACTGGTTTAGCCAAAAAGCTATCATCCTGCGCTTGTATCTGCAATTCCTCAGAATAAGGCAAATACATAGCTTCAGATGCTTTTCGATAGTCTGCTATTTCTTCGTCAGTTACACCGAGACGGTCTAAAAAAGGCGCCTGTTTTCCTTTCAGCAGTGGATAGTGATCCGCTAGCCAAGACAGTTGGTACTGTACAGATATATTTGTATAGTAATTATTATTAACGACACAGGTGTATTCATCCGGACCAGTCATACAGTTCAGCTTAAAACTGCCGTTTTCGTAGCTGCCTGCGTCCAGCCAGAGGCGGCTTGTTTCAATCAGGATTTCTCCACCGTAAGAGAGTAGTGTCTCCAAATCTCCAGTTGCCTGATAATACTGAATAATAGAATACGCAATGTCGCTGTTGATATGGTATTGGGCAGTACCAGAAGGGTAATAGCCGGAACATTCCATACCGCTGATTGTCCGCCAGGGGAACAAAGCACCTTGCTTATGCCCAAGAACAGCCGCATTTTCTTTAGCCGATTCCAATATATTGTAGCGAAATTCGATTAGCTTCTTAGCAATCTCAGGATGAGTCAGAGTAAAGAAGGGCAGCATATAGATTTCAGTATCCCAAAAATAATGTCCTTCGTATCCTTCTCCACTCAATCCTTTTGCCGCAATATTAGAAATACCGTCTTTGCCAGCAGATTGAAGTAGACTGTATAAGCTGTAATTCAACGAGTCATTCAACAGCGGATCCCCCTCAACAGAGACGGAAGATTGATTCCAAAAAGCAGCTAAATATTCTTTTTGCTTCCGATACCAGCCCTCCAGCGGCTGTTTTTTCACCTCTTTAGCCAGAAGGCTGGCATCTGTTTTTAAATCATATCGGCGTGAGTCTAAAAATAGGCTATACTTATTCAGACTGATTGTTTCTCCCTCAGTGATTTCACCGTCAAAAACAGTCGTTATTCCTTCGTGTTCTTCAATAGCCCCTAATTCCAAGCTGTCTGATACTTCATGAAAAACCACTGTTTGTACACGTAAGTTGGAGTTGGTTGTTTCTGCGGTAATAGAAGACATCTGCTTTTCCTCGTCATATACGCACTCCTTAACGGTTAGATACTTCTCTGCTTCAGCAGCCATTCTGGGATCATCAGGATTCACAAAGTTTTCAGCAGTCCCGAAATGCTCGGAGACAATTGAGACTTTCCCGGAAAAATCTCTAGATTTCACTTCAACCTCAATCGTAAACAAGGGCAATAATACCAGTGAAGTCATTCTACGGTAGCTAATCTCAACCTCTTTGCCCTGTTTGCTTTTCCAGACAAAGCTGCGCAGCGCTAAACCATTCTCCATATCTAAAACTCTGGTTAACCCTTGTATCCTATCGGTAAAGACTGTCACTTCCTCTTCATCCAGATAAAGGTGAATGCTCTGAGTATCTGCAACGTTTAGCAGCACCTGCTTCTTATTAGGAAAACCATATAGCTGTTCCGCCTGTTTCATCTCAGCAATATCATAAAATCCATTGATGTATTGGCCTCTGCTGGAAACAAAACTCTCTGGATACCCCTCTTCAAAATTTCCACGAACACCAATATAGCCATTTGCAGTATGAAATAGTGTCTCTTGCAAAAGAAGTTCTTCATTTGTTAAAGAAAAATCTTTACGAACCATTTTTTTACTCATGCTGAACGCTCCTCTCATTTGGCTTTAGTTTATCATTGATGCTGGTTTTATTTCTCCTCGATTCCTCTTTTATTTATGTTGATTTCTTATTTTCATTTGATATTCTTTTGGTGTCAGCTGATATTTTTTCTTAAAGCCCTGAATGTAGGAATGAATACTGGAAAAGCCGTTTTCTATTGCGATATCAGTCACTGTTTTATTGGCGTAGTGCAGCTCCTTTAATGTTTTATTTAAACGAAACTCTATCAAATATTGATAAAAACTTATTTTCATTGTTTCTGTAAAAATTTTTGAAAAATAAGAAACTGAATAACCTGAGGCTTTGGCAGCCTGCTCCAAACTTAATGGATTTTGATAGCTCTTTTCAACTAAACTCAACACGGGAGAAAGCCGCTCTTTGATCTCCAACTGACTTTCCGCTGCAGTAGCTGCCGCCCAAGTATTTCGGTAAAGCTGAACCAGTAAATCCAGCAGCAGTGAACCAATTTCTCCTTCATAGTACGCTTCTTCACTTTGGTAAAGACGTCCGATTTCTTCAACAATCGGATAGAAAAGATGCTGTTTGCTCTGTACAGCCAGTTGGTTAAAGCGACCTTGATCATAATAAGGAAACCAGCTTTGGACAAAATCTGATGGAATCAACAAGGTAACACCTTCCATTTTATCCTCAGCAGCAACTGAAAAAATCTGATGGGTATCCCCACTATTAATGACTATTAGTTCTTTTTCTTGTAGTATTTGCTGCTTGCCTTCTATTTCTATGCCAACTCGCCCCGAAGCGATGAGTAGTATTTCAAGACTCCTGTGCCAGTGAACAGGAGAAGAAAGCTCAGGACCACTCAGCCTCTGATTCCATATTTTTAAAGGCAGCAGCGGGTTCTCACTGCGAACGACCTCATGTATCAACATTTCAACTTCCTCACTTCCAGCAACAGCTGTTACTGTTGCTTATTATACCCTACGACACAGCACAAAACTTTCGACAGCTCTCTTATACTTATCTAAACAAACATCACCAGCGACAAGCTCTGCTAACTATTGCTTGTCAAAAATGTTCTTTTAATGATGCTAAAAAGAGTTTGAACAAAAATAAATACTCATCCTTTTCTTTAAAAGACAATAAAACGGCGTTCCAGCAATCGTTTATTACACTACGCTTCGATAGCATCAACTTCTAATGTACGATAGCACTAAGAGTTGCAGTTTTCGGAAATCAACCGAACCATTCCAAAAATACGGGAAGCTCCAGCTGGGCAACAATCAACAGCTACTCGATTTCCTCGTAGCATTTCTTGACAATTCTCGGATAACTTGTCTTGTTGCTGAGAAACACAGTGAGGGACGAGCTGATGTTGAACCGCACCTTCCTGGTTCTCAAAGCTAAACACTTTTGTCTCGCCCTCAAACGCCTACCTACTATACCACAAATAAAAAACAATTTAAAACGCTCTCTATTTTCCTCTTGAGTTTATTTAGTAAATATTTTATAATATATTTACTAAATAAATTACGAGGTGATTTTGTGAAGGCAAAGCTGCAAGAACTCTATAAAAATCGTTTTAACTCTGAAAATGGTCAGTTTTATTTTGCTCCCGGCCGCATTAACTTAATTGGTGAACACACAGACTACAACGGCGGACATGTTTTTCCAGCAGCAATTTCCATAGGCACGTATGGTTTAGCTGAAAAAAGGACAGACAGAAAAATTTGTCTCTACTCAGAAAACTTTCCTCAGCTAGGTGTTATTGAGTTCAGCTTAGATGACTTGGATTATCGTAAAGAGGACGATTGGACTAACTACCCTAAAGGCGTTATTCGCTATTTAATTGAAGATGGAGCCGTTATCAATCATGGCGTGAATATCCTTTTCTACGGTACGATTCCTAACGGTGCGGGCCTTTCTTCTTCCGCTTCTATCGAGCTACTGACGGGCGTAATTCTGACTGATTTGTTCGACTTAGATGCAAATACACTTGACCTAATCCGAATTGGAAAGCTTGTTGAGAACAAATTTATCGGCGTAAATTCAGGCATTATGGATCAGTTTGCCATTGGCATGGGTAAAAAGGACCACGCTATTCTATTGGATACCAACACGATGTTTTATGAGCTGGTTCCCGCTGCCTTTGGAGAATACGCTGTGGTTATTATGAACACCAACAAACGCAGAGAGCTGGCCGATTCTAAATATAATGAACGCCGGGCAGAGTGCGAAGAAGCGTTAAAAAGACTTCAAGAAGCTTTAGCCATTGATTCTTTAGGTGAATTAGACGAAGAAACCTTTGAAGCAAATACTCATCTGATCAAAGACGAAACCTTAATCCGTCGGGCAAAACATGCAGTTACTGAAAATCAGCGGACATTAAAGGCCAGACAAGCACTAAAAGAAAATGATTTGATTACCTTTGGAAAGCTGCTAAATGCTTCCCATTACTCCCTACAGTTTGATTATGAAGTAACAGGTATCGAACTCGACACACTGGTAGAAGCGGCACAGAAACAGCCGGATGTTCTTGGAGCTAGAATGACTGGAGCCGGATTTGGCGGCTGCAGCATTGCCTTGGTGAAGGAGCAGTCTATTCCTACCTTCACTCAGGCTGTTGGCACAGCCTACAAAGATAAAATTGGTTATGAAGCAGACTTTTATACAGCTCATATCAGTGATGGTGCCAGAAAATTAGACATAGATGAAGCATTCTAAGGAGGAAAAATAATGGGTATTTTAGTATTAGGCGGAGCCGGTTATATTGGTTCCCATGCAGTCAATCAGTTAATTACTGCAGGTGAAGAAGTGATTGTCATTGACAATTTATTGACCGGACATAGAAAAGCAGTCCATCCAAAAGCAGTCTTTTATGAAGGCGATATCCGCGATAAAGAATTCATGGAAAAGATTTTTGAAAAAGAAAATATTGAAAGCGTCCTTCATTTTGCTGCCAGCTCTCTGGTGGGCGAATCGATGGAGAATCCTTTGAAATACTTTAACAACAACGTTTACGGTATGGAAATCCTATTAGAGGTTATGGCTGCTTATCAGGTGAAGCACATTGTCTTTTCCAGCAGTGCCGCAGTCTACGGGGAACCAGAAACTTCTATTATTACAGAAGAACTGCTTCCTAACCCTAAGAATCCCTATGGAGAAAGCAAGCTGATTATGGAAAAAATGATGAAGTGGTGCAGTCAAGCCTACGGCATTCAGTTCGTTGCTCTCCGTTACTTTAATGTTGCCGGAGCTAAGTCTGACGCTTCAATTGGAGAAGATCATACGCCTGAGACTCATTTGGTACCGATTATTCTGCAAACTGCATTAGGACAAAGAAAAGAGCTGGCCATTTTTGGTGACGACTATGCTACACCTGACGGCACCTGCATTCGGGATTATGTCCATGTGGAGGATTTGATTGCTGCTCATCTTTTAGCTTTGAAGTACCTGAAATCAGGAAACAGCAGTGCCGTTTTCAACTTAGGCAGCAGTCGAGGCTATTCAGTTAAAGAAATGCTGGAGGCTGCCAGAGAAGTCACAGGCAAAGAGATTCCTGCAGTTGTAGCGCCAAGAAGAGCTGGCGACCCAGCGGTTTTAGTCGCATCCAGTGAAAAAGCAAAAGCAGTTTTAGGCTGGACACCTGCCTACACGACAATCAAAGATATTATTAAAACTGCCTGGGATTGGCATGTAAGTCATCCAGAAGGCTATCAGGAATAGGAGCATACACTTATGACAACGAGTCAGACAATTAAAGCATTTGCCGCTGCCGCTATCCAAAGCGGCGGCTGGCAAGAGCTGGACCGGATTTACTTGGAGAATCGAGTGTTGGCATTGATTGGGGAAGCAGGTTTAGAGGATGAGACAGCTGCTGCAACCGTTCTATCCCCTCTCCAGTTAACTGAACAGCTGATGAAGCTGGCAAAGAAAAATCAAGTCATTGGTGAACTACAGGCGGATTATGACATGCTTGAGGCTCAGCTCACTGATTTATTAACCCCTTCTCCTTCTCAAGTTAATCAGCTGTTTAATGAAAAATATGCAGAAAATCCAGTAGCTGCCACAGATTATTTTTATCAGCTAAGCCAAAATAATAATTACATTAAAACAAAAGCAATTGCTCAAAATATTGTTTTTCCAGCTAAATCAGAATATGGTACACTGGAAATAACAATTAATCTTTCCAAGCCGGAAAAAGATCCGAAGCAAATTGCAGCAGAAAAAGAATCGCCAAGCAGTAATTATCCAAAGTGTCTGTTGTGCATGGAAAATGAAGGCTATAAAGGACGGATAAATGCACCTGCCCGCACCAATCACAGGATTATCCGAATGAAGCTTGGCGAAGAAGACTGGGGATTCCAATACTCCCCCTATGCCTATTACAATGAACATGCGATTGTTTTAGCTGAGGAACACCGGCCAATGAAAATCACCCGACAGACCTTTCAGAGACTGCTGGAGATAACTCAAGTCCTTCCTCACTATTTTGTTGGTTCAAATGCTGACTTACCTATTGTGGGCGGCTCTATTCTTTCCCATGATCATTATCAAGCTGGACGCCATACCTTTGCCATGGAAAAAGCTGAGATTGAAAAGAGCTTTACGCTGACTGATTTTCCTGCGGTAAACGCCGGAATCGTCAAATGGCCGATGTCTGTTATTCGACTACAAGGAACTGAAACGACAGTACTAACAGAAGCTGCTGCAATGATTTTACAGAAGTGGCAGACCTACTCCGACTTAACTGTTTCAGTTAAAGCCCACTCTGAAGACGGGACACCCCATCATACTATTACACCGATTGCCCGTAGAAAAGGCGACTTGTTTGAATTGGACTTAGTTCTCCGTGATAATAATATCTCAGCAGAATTTCCAGATGGTATTTTCCATCCTCATAAAGACGTCCATCATATAAAAAAAGAAAACATCGGTTTAATCGAAGTTATGGGACTGGCTGTTCTGCCGCCAAGGCTGGCAGCTGAGCTTAAGGAAACAGAGGCTTACCTGCTGGAGCAGGAGAACAATCTGGCTGTGTATCACAAGGCCTGGGCGGATAAGCTCAAAAAAACAAAAACAATTACTAAAGAAAATGTAACAGAGGTTGTTCAGCAAGCTGTCGGTAAAGTATTCGAACGAGTTTTGGAAGATGCGGGAGTTTTCAAACGAAACCAGCAAGGACAGGACGCCTTTCATAAATTTATCAATTATTTAAATTCTGCTGAATAATTATCTGCAGGCTAAAAGGAATGAATCTATTTTCGATTTAGCAGAATTTATAGATTTTAGTTAAGAGAAGGTGATGATTATCGCAACAATTAAAGATATTGCTCAGCTGGCAGGTGTTTCCCCTGCTACTGTTTCCCGCGTTTTGAATTACGATCAGGGACTATCCGTAGGTGATGAGACAAAGAAAAAAATATTTGAAGCTGCTGAAGAATTGAGCTATACAAAGCATAAAAGAAATCAGCCTCAAGGAAAGCACACTCTTCGGTTGGTACAATGGTATAACGATCAGGAAGAGCTTGCGGATATTTACTACTTATCCATTCGGTTAGGAATCGAGCGCAAAGCTGAAGAATTAGGCATTTTCTTATTAAAAGAGCCCTTGGATGCACTATCTGAAACTAAAACTGACGGTACTATTGCCCTCGGTAAATTTGATGAAAAACAAACTACAGCTCTAGGCTCATTAGGAGGCAAATTACTGTTTGTCGATTTTGATGCTTCGGCTGCTGGATATGATTCACTAGTTGTCGATTTCTCACAGGGGATTGACTTAGTTTTAAACAAGTTTATTACAGATGGACATCAGAAAATTGGCATTCTGGCAGGAGTCGAACATACTAAAGGCTCTGGCACAAAGCTGGCTGACCCTCGATACCAATTATTTAAACAAAAAACAATGCAAAAAAAGCTGTTTTCCGAAGACTTTGTTATCGAAGCAAATTTTTCAGTAGAAAACGGTTATGAAAAGACTAAAGAATTTCTTGATAATAGACAACCTTTACCAGAAGCACTTTTTGCTTCCAGTGATGCCTTAGCAGTTGGTGCAATCAAAGCAATCCAAGAGCATGGTCTTCAAATCCCTGAAGATATTTCTGTGATTGGCTTTAACGATGTCAGCGTTGCGAAATATCTCTCACCGCCGCTTACCACTGTAAAAGTCCATACTGAATGGATGGGCGAACTGGCGATCGATACTATTCTTGAACTGATGAAAGAAAACGCACCAGTTCCAAGAAAAGTAATGATTGGCACAGAGCTAATTGAGCGAACCTCTACCCGCAACAAGCACTAGTTTAATCAGATTGCGATTAAATGGTATTGGCTTGAGAAAAATTAAATAAAACCCTAGAACTTGGAACAGCAAGCAGAAAAAGTCTGGCTTTGTTCCAAGTTCTATTATTTGAAAAAGAACTTCGCCAATGATTTGAATAATCAGTTGGCAGTAATCTGACATTCTCTTTTCTTGAAAATAATTTCTAGTTAAAAATCCTAGCTGGCACCCTACGCTGCTTTTATATATAATAGTTTATATAACACTAGCTGCAGCAGCGATATTTTTACTTTATCCCCTTACTCTATTGGAGGACGGCAACTGTTTTTATCTATAGGTATGCGCACAGATTTTATAAGGAATAACTGTTATATCATGCTTATTTCTGATGTTAAAAAGGAGCGAACCATTGGAATTACTATCGAAGAATAACATCTTTAACGATTAAAAGGAGGCAAATAAATGAGCGAACCTTTGTTGTTCAACACCCGTGATACATTTAGAGAGTGGTTGACAAAAAATGCCGAAACTAGTGATGGCGTCTGGCTAACCTTTGGTAAAACAAAGGCACTACCCACATTAAAAGCCGGTGAAGCACTAGAAGAAGCCCTTTGTTTTGGCTGGATTGATGGTTTAATGAAACGGGTAGACGACCAGTCTTACATTAAATATTTTTCTCAACGTAGAAAAGATAGTAAATGGTCAAAAAAGAATAAAGAGCTGGCACTTCAGCTGGAAGAAAAAGGGCTGATGACCGATTTAGGCAGAAGAAAAATAGACGAAGCAAAGAAAAACGGAAAATGGGCGAGTGCCTCTTCCCCTTCCACTGTGACAGAGGAACAAGTGGCACAGGTTCGTCAGCTGTTGAAAGCAAATGAGGCAGCTTATCTAAATTTCACAAATATGTCTCCTTCTGTGAAACGGACATATACCAGAGCCTATTTCGATGCTAAAACAGAAAGCGGACGTACAAAACGCCTAGCATGGATGCTGGAACGGCTAGAGCAAAATTTGAAACCTATGTAGATAACAGTCAGGAAATCAAAAAAGGATGGAACACATATTACATGTGCCTCATCCTTTTTTGATTATTGAGTCCGTTTTTTCATTGATAAAAATTCTATGAACGCAGGTAGGACTGGTGATCGATAATCACAGCTTTTGCCTAAATCAGCTAGTAAAGCTCAGCCCGGGAACAGCATTTAGACGATAGTCGGCAAGATGCCCTTTCTCTAATTCAATAAAAGCAGCGGCGCCAATCATTGCTGCGTTGTCTCCACAAAGCTTCAATGGCGGAACAATCAACGTGACGTCAGGAAGCTCTTGCGCGACAGCTTTTTCCAACGCTTCCCGCAATCCTTTATTGGCCGCCACACCGCCTGCAACAATCAGCTGCTTTACAGGATATTCCCGACAGGCACGCAGTGTTTTGGATACAAGAACTTCTACTACACTTGCTTGAAAGCTGGCAGCTAAGTCTTCTTTACTGAGCGCTTCTTCCCGCTGCTGTGCATTATGAACAGTATTGATAAAGGCACTTTTCAACCCGCTGAAGCTAAAATCGTAGTTGTCTTCTTTGATCATCGCCCGCGGAAAATCAAAGGTATCCCTGCCGAGATGAGCTAGCACATCAATTTCCTTCCCACTGGGATAGCTTAGACCCAATACACGGCCAACCTTATCATAGGCTTCTCCTGCAGCATCATCCCGAGTTTCACCGATAATTTGATACGAACCATCTTCCTCCATATACACCAACTCTGTATGACCACCACTGACCAGCAGCGTCATCAAAGGGAACACCAATGGCTGAACTAGTTTTGCTGCATAAATATGGCCAGCCATATGATTTACCGGAATCAAGGGTAAATCATTCGCCCAAGCAAATGCTTTGGCTGCAGATACTCCAATGAGCAACGCTCCAACTAGGCCAGGACCATAGGTTACCCCAACAGCGGTTAAATCATCCGCTTCTATACCTGCTTCTTCCAGCGCTTCCTCCATGCATATTGTAATTTGTTCTACATGATGACGACTGGCAACCTCTGGTACAACACCGCCAAAACGCCGATGGCTTTTTATTTGAGAGGCTATTATATTAGAAAGCACTTCAGTACCGTTTCGAATGACCGCGGCACTTGTTTCATCACAGCTGCTTTCAATTGCCAATATTAAGCATTCTTCTTGTTTTAAATCCGACATTTAATCCCCTTCTTCTATTCTCAGTTCCATCACTAAGCCGTCTTCCTGAGGGTGATGGTAATAATTCTTTCTTCGATGGATACATTGGAAACCAAGCTTATTATAGACCTTTTGTGCAGAAAGGTTTGAAGCCCGAACTTCTAGAAAAACTTTCTGCAACCTGTTCTCCTGCCATATTCTGAAAGTATTCAGCAGCATATCTTTCCCATACCCCTGATTTTGACTATTCTTTTCAATTACAACATGAGTTATATCTGCTTCATCTAATACTTGCTGATAGCTGACAAAGCCAATCAGCTGCTCTTCATCAGTGTAAAGCAAATAATGGCTGCTCTCTCTCATCACATCTTCTTGAAACTGTGCAGCTGACCAGGGAGAACCGTGTGGATAGCTATCCACACACAGCTGCCAAAGTTTTTCTGCCCAGCTGGAATAGTCTGTACTCTTTATTTTTTTCAGCTTCTCTAAACTAGCCATTGCTCAAATCCATAATCATTTCTAATGCATCTTCCCCGTCATCGTAATATCCTTCAGTGATTTTACTTGAGGTAAAGCCGATTTTTCGATAAACACTTTGCGCATGCTTATTTATCAGCTTAACCTCCAATGACATTTGGGTACAGCCTTGTGCAGAAGCAAATTGAATTGCTTCGTTCAGAAGATAACTGCCAATCCCCTGTCCCTGTGCTGATTTTCCAACCGCAACATTCGTAATGTGCCCGTCATGCTCAATCACCCGACAGCCAATAAATCCCACGGTCTTTTCTTCTTTCTGGATTAGGATATAGAGATGAGGATTTTTCGAATGAATTTCTGATAGAAAAGCAGAACGAGTCCAAGGCAGCTCGCCATTGTATACCTCTCGTTCAATGGTCAGAAGATCCTTGATATCACTTTCCACAATCCCTCTTACTGTATACTCTTTATCTTCAATAGTGACTGTTTTACGGTCAAAAGCCTGCCAATTCGACTTTTTTTTAAACAGTCTGCGAAGCGACTCAAATTTTTTCAACGTAACTCTCATCCCCCATTGAATGTTCTTTCAGCCAATTTTCTTCCGCCTCTACTCTTTTCAAGTAGTCAGGCAAAAATGTATGTATCTCTTCCACAGGTTCTTCTACCGCTCCTAAAAAGGCGGCAGCTGCACTGGAAGGAATCTGCCACTGCGGATAAGTATTAAGGGAACTGTCCGGCAGTTCCTGTTCTATTTGTTCACGAAATTTTTCGATATCTTCTCCAACAAAATAAACAGCAGGATAGCTTTGGAGCTGTTTTAGCCAGTCACTCATAGAAATATGCCGGTCAGAAATAATAGTTTCCCATGCTTCTGTCTCTTTATTAAACGTATAAGCTCCTGTATAAACATTGTTTCTGCGAGCGTCAAACAAAGGGACAATCAGTCCTGAAATATTTATGCAGTTGGCTGCCAGCACTTTTAAACTGGATATGCCCACAAGCTCCTTTTTCAATGTATAGGCCAACGTCTTTGCTGTAGTAACACCGATTCGTAAGCCAGTGTAGGATCCAGGTCCTTGAGCAACTACAATCCGATCCAGCTCCTGAGGCTTCAACTGACAAACAGTCATCAGCTCTGTAATCGCCGGCATCAGAGTAATGCTATGATTTTTCTTTACAGTACTTGTAAATTCTCCCAGTATTTTGTTATCTTCGCATACTGCAACGGATAATGTTTGATTTGATGTATCTATAGCTAAAATACGCACAAAAACCAGCCTTTCCATCTCTTTGTCGATTTATTGTAGCACATTTTCTCATTAAGGTAAAAAGTAGAAAAAGACTTACTCTTTTTAATCATTATAAAAAGCAACAAAATACCTAATTTTTTGTTTTTTCATACAGTATAAGTTTCTGAAACATCTGAGATTTTTTTTATTAAAAAAACTAAACATAAAACAGGGTTATATTTTCTTGGAATCCCCTATGGTATAATTAATACGTTTACAAGTATTTTGAAGGAGGAATCGTAATGGGTATTATTAAAGCAGCAATTGGCGCTGTCGGCGGAGGCTTAGCTGATCAGTGGGTCGAGGCGATTGAGCCGGCTGACATGTCAGACACGACTGTTATGACAAAGGGTGTATTTGTACGAAAAGATGACCGTAGAGGTTCGAATAAAAAAGGAACGGCAGATGTTTTAACTGATGGTTCTGTTGTCCATGTTTATCCTAATATGATGATGATCTTGGTCGACGGCGGAAAAATTATCGATTATACCGCCGAAGAAGGCTACTATGTAGTAAAAAATGATTCCGCTCCATCCATGTTCAACGGCAGCTTGAAGGACGCTGTAGCTGAGACCTTCAATCGTTTCAAATTTGGTGGTGTAACACCACAGAAGCAGCAGGTTTATTACATTAATCTGCAGGAAATCAAAGGCATTAAGTTTGGAACAGCTTCGTCAATCAATTACTTTGATAATTTTTATAATGCAGAGCTGTTTCTCAGAGCACATGGTACGTACTCAATTAAAATCACTGACCCGTTATTGTTCTTCTCAAATGCCATTCCGAGAAATAAAGAACAGGTTGAAATTAATGACATTAATGAACAGTATTTATCTGAGTTCTTAACTGCTTTACAGGCTGCCATTAATAAGATGTCAGCTGATGGGGAAAGAATTTCCTATGTACCATCAAAAAGCATGGAACTAAGCAGCTACCTTAGCTCTATTCTTGATGATAACTGGCGGGAGCTTCGCGGAATGGAAATAGTTTCAGCAGCGGTTGCCAGTATTTCTTATACTGATGATTCTACAAAATTGATTAACATGAGAAATCAAGGTGCGATGCTGGGAGATCCAGGAGTTCGTGAAGGCTATGTACAAGGTTCCCTTGCCCGCGGCATGGAGGAAGCTGGTAAAAATCCGAATGGGTCAATGAGCGGCTTTATGGGTGTCGGTATGGGGATGAATACCAGCGGCAACTATTTCAATCAGGCTTCGCAGACCAACCAGCAGCAAATGCAGCAAAATCAACAACAGCAGGAGCAGCAGAAACAATCAGCCGCGGATTCTTGGACCTGTCCTCAGTGTGGTGTAGAAAATCAAGGTAAATTCTGCTCAAACTGCGGCACACCAAAACCAACGAATGAAGCACCAAAGCTGGAAATGAAGTGCAGCGAATGCCACGAAATCGTTGATCTTGCCAACGGTATTCCGAAGTTCTGCCCTCATTGCGGCAAGCCGTTTCAAGGAGTTCCTTTATAAAGACTTGGTCAAACATGACAATGCAGCAGCACCTCTATCACTACAGCCTGCTGCTGCATTGTTTTGTTGTTGGACAGGATTAATTTAGCACTAAATAATTTCAATTTTAGTAGTTACCCATTTATATATCCTGGAAAGGAGTACTTATGGAAAGTTCATTTACACACAAGTGTCCCAACTGTGACGGACCACTCTTTTTTGATCCGAAGGATCAGAAATTTCACTGTGAATATTGCTTAAGTATTTTCACTGAAGAAGAGGTAACCGCCTACGAGAAAAATCAAAAGGAAGCACGGCTTCAAAAAACACCTGATGAAGCTGCACAGGAGACAGATACTTCAGCAGCAGAAAAAATGACAAGTGAAGCTCAAACAAGCAGCGGTGACTTGGAACTGTTTACCTGTGCCAGCTGCGGCGCAGAAATTGTAACGGATGCAACTACTGCAGCGACCTACTGTTATTATTGCCATAATCCGGTTGTATTATCTGGTCGAATCAGCGGGAAATTTCTCCCGGATAAAGTCCTCCCTTTTAAAATCGAAAAGGAGGAAGCGGTCAACAGATTTCTTGACTGGACTAGAAAAAAGAAATTTATTCCAAAGGATTTTTTTAATGCCTCACAAATTGAAAAGATGACTGGGGTTTATTTCCCCTACTGGTCGGTTGACTCTGATATTACTGGTCAGCTGAACGCCACTGGGACAACGGTTCGTGTTTGGCGCGTAGGAGATATTGAACATACGGAAACAAAGCAGTTTGCTATCAGACGAAAAGGAAAGCTTTCCTTTAAGGAACTAGTAAAAAATGCGTTATCAAAGAACACCCAGCAAAAAATGGTCGAGGTTGTTCAGCCATTCCCACTGGAACAAGCGGTTCCTTTCAAAAGTCAGTATCTATCAGGATTTCAGGCTGAAAAACGAGACATTGAATTTGAAGCACTTAAGGCGGACATTGAGCAGGAGCTAAAAGGATATTCTAATCAATTGTTGAAAAATTCCGCTTCCGGCTACACAACTTTAACAGGCGTGAATACGGACATCCGTATCGACCGGCAGCAGCAGGATTATATTTTATTGCCTGTCTGGCTAGTTACTTATAATAACCGTTCAGGTGATGATAAAATATATTATTACGCGATGAACGGTGTTACTGGAGAAACGCACGGTGAACTGCCGATTAGCTTCAAACGCCTTCTTTTCGCAGGGTTTGGCATTTTTGCAGTCCTCTTTATTCTCTTTATGATTGGGGGATATATGATATGAGAAAATATCGGATAATAGCTGCAATTCTTTTAGGCTTTTTACTTTCTTTCCCTCTATATGGGGAAGCCTCATCAGTAACAGTGGATGACCAAGCGGGTCTTCTAACGACTGAACAGGCACAGCAGTTAAATGAAAAAGCAAATGAAATTGAACGAAAGGCAAAGGCCTCTGTTTTCATTGTAACCAATACGGATAATACGGTAGACTCCACCCGCTTTGCCGATCAGTACATGCTTGATAAAATTGGAAAAAATCAGAACGGTATTACTTTGTATATCGATATGAATCAAAGAAAATTTATCATCTCTACATCTGGAAATATGATTGACTACATGACAGACAGTCGGATTGAAAACACGCTGGACAACATGGAATCTTATATGAGTGATGGCCAATATTTTCAGGCAGCTGACAGCTTTTTAGGCAATGTCAGCACCTACTTTGACGACGGCGTTCCCAAAGGGCACTATCGCGTAGACTCAGAAACCGGTAAAATCACGTATTATAAAGTATTGACCCCTTTTGAAATTGCTGTTGCTTTCATCGCAGCACTCGCGATTAGTGCTTTATTCGTTTGGCTGACAATGTCTAAATATAGACTAAAATCCGCAAAGCATAGCTATCCGGTTTATGAAAAATCCTCATTGCAATTAACTGAAAAAGAAGACCGCATGACCAACTCCTTTATTACGACACGTAAGATACCACGAAACACATCTGGTAGTGGCGGCGGTGGAACTAGAGGTGGTGGCGGCAGTACTACACATACCACTGGCGGCGGTACCTTTGGCGGCGGCGGACGCAGCTTTTAATTGAAAAGAACGAATGTTTATTGGAAAGAAAGTAAATTTCCAATAAACACTCGTTCTTTTATATTTCCGGGAAATGCTTTAATACATAATCCTCCGCCTCTTTGGACCAAATTCCCTGATTGTCAGCTAGGATTTCTGCTAAGGCTTTATCCAGCTGTGCTATTTCGTTCAGAGCTGTACGTTCAAAGCTTTTATGAGTGTAGACCAGCTTTTTCCCGCCGCCAATTTCAGGTTGGGTCAAAGTCGTTTCTCCAACTGCATTCAATCCTAAAATATGGGTTACTACATTAGCTACATGAACTTTTCCATTTTCAATCAGTTGAACTGCTTTTCGCATATCATCTGTATTGCCGCCGGAAGTACCTACATAATGAGTAAATGAATAGTGTAAATCATAAAAATTAATTGGTGCAGCAAACTCCTTATTCTGCGGTCCTGCAAAAAAGTTCAAACAGCCATCGGGATTCAATAAAGCTGAAGCCTCCTCTAACACTTTAGCAACCGGAATCATAACAAAAATATCATCAAATTTTCCATTAATAGTTTTTTCTAAATGCTCTGCCTGATTTTCCACATTTCCTACATTTACATAAAAAACTTCAATACCATCCTGACTCGGATATAATCGCGCTGCCCGCTCGAGCTTTTCGTCGTTGACATCCGTTACAACAATTCTTTTCGGCTTTCTTTCCCCGTGTAACGCATAATCTATTGCCAGCAGTCCCATCGGACCAGTCCCGCCCATAATCAATAAATCTCCGTCTTTTTTTATCCCCATCTGATGCTCATAACTATTCTCAATCAAATGAAAATTTGCTTCAAAAGCACCAATTACACAAGATAATGGTTCAATTAACGAACCTTCGAAATACGTTTCTCCATTATATGGAATCAGACAATCCTGTTCCATAACATCTTTTGAAAGAATGATATAAGTTGCATCTCCTCCAGTATAAGGGTAGGAATATCCTGGACAATCTGGACGATCCGGCAGCTGCAAGTTGGCTTGAACAACATATTTTTCACCAGCTTTAAAGCGATTATGCCAGTTTGCACCAACTTCTAGCAGCTCTCCACAAAATTCGTGACCAATAATAATTGGATTTTCAGCGAGATTATCTGGTGCCTTTTTGTGATCTGCTCCTTGATTCGCCAGTTTCCAGGTGGACATACAAATACTATCTGTGATAACTGAAGCCAGGATTTCATCCTCGGTAATTTTTGGCAGCTCAAATTCTTCCAGCCGAAGATCCTTTTTTCCATATAAGCGTATTGCTTTTGTTCTCATCTTTTTTCTTCCCCTTCTCTACTGTAAAATTCCCAATCCATACCCGGCAATTCCAACTGCAAATAAAATAAAAATTAACAAAATTGGACTAATTTTCTTCTTCAACAGTTTCATCATTAACAAAGTTAAACCTAAAGCTAATAGTCCAGGTATTAAATCGTCCAGAATATTCTGTACAGTAGTTACAATTATTTCTCCATCGGCTCCCGGTGTTTCAGAAACAACAAGAGGAACATTGATGGTTGTCCATTTTGTAACCAAAACGCCCATTATGAATAATCCTAAAATCGTTGCTCCTTCAGTCAATTTCTGCAGCAAATTTCCAGACAGGTCTTGAACAATATCCAACCCTTTCCTAAAACCGTAAGTCAGACCAAACCATTTCATTGCTAAACGAATAAGATTAAAGACTAGAAAGAAAAATACCGGTCCCAACAAATTACCAGTCAATGCTAAAGAAGCGCCTACTGCTGCTGTAATCGGGCGCAGCGTACCCCAAACCAATGGATCGCCAACTCCTGCCAACGGTCCCATCAATCCGACCTTTAGGCTGTTAATCGTTCCATCATCAATCTCTGCTCCGCTAGCTTTTGCTTCCTCCATAGCAATCGTTACGCCAATAACGGGTCCACATACTGCTGGTGTCGTATTAAAAAATGTCAAATGACGCTTCAAGGCTTCTGCCTGCTCCTCTTTTGTTTTATAGACTCTTTTAATTGTCGGAATCATATCTACGCAAAATGCCAGCGCATGAATTCGCTCATAATTAAACGAGGCCTGTTGAAAATTTGAAAAAACAAACGTTGTCATTAAATCCTTTTTGGTAATCAGAGATTGCTCCTTTTTTTCTACTGGAGCCGTTGTATCCGTTGCTTCCATTTTTTCTCCTCCTTAATCTTCCAGTTCATCATCTGCAACTGCTGACACACTGCCGGCAACCGCTGGCTCTCCTAGCTCAGTGCCCTGCTTCTTGAACTCTGGATTCAGTTGAACATAAATTAGCGCAGTTATCAGACCAACTACTCCAAATGACAGTAAACTGAATTCTAAATAACCGCCCAATACGAACCCTAAATAGAAAAACGGCATTAAGTACTTAACACTCATCATATTCAAGACCATAGCATACCCAACAACTACAATAAAACCACCGGCAACAGCCAACCCGCCAGTTACTATATCGGGAATCGCAGAAAGCATGGTATTAACCATCTCAGCACTGACAAAGGTTGCTATTATAACAGCTGGAATCGCAACCCGCAGAGCTTGAACAAAAAGAGCGCTGAAGTGAAGAAAAATAATTTTATTAAATGCTGCTTTTTCTGCTTCTTTATCTGCTGCATGCTGGAAAGCGACTGTAATTGTTCGGGCAATCACGGTTAGTACTTGGCCGGCAGCTGCAACTGGCAAAGCGATAGCGATGCCTGCTTGAATATCCTGTTGACCAACAACAACTAAAATCGTAGAAATGATACTAGCTAAAGCTGAATCTGGTGATTGGGCGGCACCGATATTCATCCAGCCAAGTGCAATAAGCTCCAAAGTGCCTCCCAGAATAATCCCGGTTGTCAAATCACCAAGAATTAAGCCAATTACTGTACAAGCGATTAATGGTCTGTGGGTCTGAAACTCATCTAAAACACTACCCATTCCTGAAATAGCTGAGAAAATAAAAATAAGAATAATCTGAATGACTGAAAGTTCCATAGTATAACCTCCTTTTAAACTACTGCTTCCTTAAGTTTCGCTTCAAAATCAATTTTTGAATCAGTTGCAACTACCCTGCAATCTAATTCCACACCGGCAGCTTTTAATCCTCTAAACGCTGCTACATCCTCTGGGCTTACAGAAATAGCTTTAGTAATTTGCGTCTTACCATTCCTAAACTGCATACCGCCGATATTAATCGATGCCAATGGCACTCCTTGTTGCACCAGCTCCAATACCTCTGTCGGATTAGTAAATAGATAAAAGACTGTTTCCTTCTCATATTTGGGATTTTGAAAAACCTTTACTGCTTTTTCTACATCAACTATATTTACTTTTATTCCTGGAGGGGCTGCTTGCTTGACCAGTGTTTTCCGTATACTGTCCTCATTCACTTCTTTACTTACTACGATAATTCGTGAGGCTCCTGCTTCTTTTGCCCAAACCGTTGCAACCTGTCCATGAATTAAACGATCATCAATTCTAGCTAAACGTATCTCCATCTATAATTCCTCCTCGTCTTCAACCTCATCCTTCGAAAATAATTTAACTGTCTCAGGGATCATCTCTTTAATCTTGCATACGATTTCATTTATTGGCATTATCTTCAACTGACCTGCAATTTCCAGTACCATTGGCAGTGACATACCTGAGAGAACCTGTATATTCTGCGTTGACTCCTTCATTGCCAGACTACAACTTGCATTAAATGGAGTGCCACAATATAAATCTGTTATAATCAGTGCCGTTTCTGCATCTGCCAACGCATACCTAAGCTTTTCTTCCAGACTATCCAAACCATCCTCTGTATTAAACACTACCGGAAAAAATTCATCTGCTTTTCCAAAAATCATTTCCAGTGAGTTTTTCATTTCTACCGCTAAGCAGCCATGTGCTGCTAAAATTACTTTTGTCATAGTCTTTCTCCTATCCCCTAGTCTTTCCTCCTGCAACATTCAATGTTACACCACTTATGTAGCTGGCTTTATCTGAAATAAGATAAGCGACTGTATCAGCAACTTCGGATAGCTTTCCACTTCGCCCTAGCGGGATAGTTGCCGTCTGACTGTACCCTTCTCGAATAGCCTCTACCGTTTTCCCTCTAGTGTAAGCTAGCGCTGTCTCGTAAGCTAAAGTTCGAAGACCAGTTTCTTCCATAATTCCGGGTGCAATCCCTACAACTCGAATCCCTTCCTTTCCTAATTCTTTCGACCACGAACGGGTGAAACTGTTAACTGCTGCTTTAGTTGCAGCATAGCAGCTTTGTCCCTCCGAGCCTTCTAAACCTGCTTCCGATGACATATTGATAATGACTCCTGAATGCTGCTTTAACATAATCTTGCTGACTAACTGACTAGCAAGATAAACACCTTTTTGATTAATCATAGTCATCTTCTCAAATAGATCATCTGTTAATTCATAATCACTGACATTCTTTTTATCTGACAACAAAGCCGGAACATTTACTCCCGCATTATTTACCAGAGCATCTACTCTACCGAATTTATCAATAGTAAAATCAACCATCTGCTTCACAGATTCTCTCAATGCTACATTGGTCTGAACAAAGAAATAATTACTATGCGTGAATGCTCCTTCATTAATATCTGCATTAACAACAAATGCACCTAAGTTACATAGCTCTTTTGCAATGGCTTCCCCAATTCCTGAAGAAGCTCCTGTTACGATAACAACTTTATTCTCAATATTTAACCAGCTCATTTTTCTCCCTCACTCACATTTGATATTTTATATTAACATTTGTGATATCACAAATTCATTATATGTATATGCTTTCACAATGTCAACACTTTTTTCACGTTTGATATACAGAAATCACGTTTGTTATTTTTGCAAAAACTAAAAAACAGGCAGTCTGTTAACAAACTACCTGTTTTTGTTGCTAAATTATTTATTTTAATGCTACTATTTTTCTTGCGGTTTCTTCAGTTGTTATCAAGGTTGTTAGCAGATGTCCTTTTAATGCAGCACGAATACCGGCAGCCTTTTCTAAAGATTCAGCTATCCCAATCCGTTCAGGAACATTTTGCAGCTGCTCCATTGAGATACCGATAATCCGACCATCCAAGTTGCTCCTTACCTGTCGTCCTTCTTTGTCAAAGAAGCGGGATACAATATCACCGGCAATTCCTTTTGTTTCCAGCTCTTTTAAAACCTCTTCTCCATAGAAGCCCTTCCAAACATCATTTTCACTTAAGATTGGACTACCGATTCCGAATACAGCAATATCCAGTTCCTGCCAAAGCTGCAGCAACTCTTGGTTAAACGAACCATTCATCAGGCCATCTCTTAATTCACTAGTTTCAGTAATTGCTGGAGAATCAATCATTAAAGCGTCACCAGTAATTTTTTTTGAAACAGCATAAGCAATCGTATTTACATGATACTCACTCGCCAGCTTTCCGGAAGGTCCTCCTATCATTGGTACACAAAGGATATTTTCAAAGGCTCTTGAAGGCATTTCTTCAGCCATCGCGGCAAGAGAGTGTCCCCATGAAAAACCAATCTTTAATTGATTTTTTAGATAAGAGAGAAAGCATTCGCCGGCAGCTTTACCTAATATATGTTCCTTTTGCTGTCTGGTTAAATCAGCAGCTACAGGAACAACAACTGCCTTGTTTAACCCAAATTGCTGTGTTAGCTCTTGTTCCAGTGAATAGCTAGTTGATTTGTCATAATTGATTGTAATTTGAACAATTCCTTCTTCTCTTGATTTTTTCAACAGGCGACTAATCGTCGTCCGATGAATATTCAACTCTTTCGCAATCTGACTTTGATTTTTGTCTTCTTGGTAATACATCTCCGCGATTCTCATCAGTAATTTTTCTTCATCCATAGCTTTGCTCCTTTTTCATCTGAACAAACTATATCATACAATGCACAATCGTGAAAGAGTAATATCATTTGTAAGCCACTCTTAGCTCCTTTTTAATTTTTTTACCAATTTCTCTTTACTCTAAACCTGCTTCATAGTTTATTATTAGAATATCAATTGATAAGCAACGAAAGGAGTACCAATGAATATTGCGCAATTTTCAAAAATCAGCGGTGTATCCGTCAGTACACTGCACTACTACGATCGACAGGGCCTTTTTTCTCCTAGCGGACGAATAGCTCAAAACGGCTACCGAACTTATTCAGCTGAACAATTACCTGAGCTGAATCAGCTGCTGGTTTTAAAGGATTCCGGCTTTAAACTTGCGGAGATTAAAGAGCTTTTAACGGACAGCCAAGCCTCTGCTACATTGAGTCAGCGGCTTGCCGAAAATATTACAGCATTGGAAAATGATATCTCTCAAAAAAAACAGATGATTCGCAGAATACAAACTAATTTATTTTTACTACAGAATGGAGGAATCCCCGTAATGAATGAGATTATTATAAAAACAGTTGAACCTATTTTAGGCGCCAGTATTCGACGGAGCTTTAAAAAGAAAAATCCAAAACAAACCTTTGATGCATTTTCAGAAGAAGTCTGGCATGAACTGGAAACTGCCATTCAAACATGTGGAGGGCAGGTGACTACTCCCTGTCTAACCATTTACCGTGAAGGCTTGTTCTTGAAACAGGAAAGCCCAATTATTGACCAGGAAATCATCGAGCCTTTGGTTAAAGAGTTGAAGCTTCCGCCAAGCAGTGATGTAAAACTAACAACTTTACCGGCAGAGCAGGTTGTTTCTGCTATTCATGAAGGAAAATTGAACAGTATTGGCGAAACTTATACTCAGATGTTGGACTGGATTGAACAAACTGGGCTGACTGTCAGCGGATTTATCAGGGAGATTTATCATCAGGAAAACATCACCGAGCTTCAAATTCCAGTCAATGCTAAATCGTTAGAGAAATTTTAGCAGTTAACTAAAAAGAATGATCCAATCCTTTGAGTGAACGAGGATTGGATCATTTTTTTATTCATATTAAAAATCAAGAAAAAATTTTTTCACAGATTATCAAATCTACAACCAGAGACCGAATAATCAGCACTGAAAAGTCAGACCGAAGCAGGATGAAGAAAAAGCGTTAATTCTATAGAATAAGAGTAAGAGAGAAAGAAGAATGGAGGAAATAGAAATGAGAAGAGGAAGTAAAATTGTCGTAGGTGTCGCACTAATTGGGGTCATTTGTCTCATTGGTTTTTCTAAAGGGGCTATTTTCTATTCAAATGATTGGCAGAAAGAGACACGTTCACAGCTGGATAAGACTGCAAAAGAAATGAAAAAAGAGGCAAAAAATTTCCGTTCATCCTTAAAAAAGACATGGAAAGAAACTTCTGAAGATATTAAAGAAGAATGGATACATATTGATTAACCATGCATAGTTAAATCCTTTAGAAGCTTCTATTACAAAGCAGCCTCTTTTGTTTAAGAGCGGCTTTGATAGCAGCCTTTGTTTAAATTTAATACAAAAAGAGAATTTGAGCCATAAGGGATGGCCAAATTCTCTTTTTTTGCACAAAGCTGCATAACTGTTGGAACAGACTCAGCTTTTCCAAATATTTCTATGACTGTTTCAGCAGCTGAGAAGGCTGCTGATCGCTTTCAAGTAAATACAGTTCTGACATCGCCCGTGTACAGCCCACATACAAGAGATTTTTATCTAAGTTGGAATGATAGTTTTCCTCTGTAATATATGGAAGAATCACAACGTCGAACTCCAAGCCTTTTGCTAGCGTGAAGGTTGTCAAATTAATGCCTCTTTTGAACTGCTTGCTGTTTTCATCTAAAACGTGCAGCTCCCTTTCTTTAAAAAAATTCTTGATTTCAGCAATTTCTTTCGAGTTCTTGCAAATGACACCGCATAGCTGACTACCTGATGCAGAAAAACGGATGAACAATTCCTCTAGTTGTTTCATCTGATCAGTCAGATTTTTGTAACGCTTTACTTCCGGTAATTTTCCGTGGCGCTCCACTGGAATCAGTTTTTGATCCGAAAGGAATCGCCGAGCGTATTGAATGATTTCGTATGAGGAGCGATAGCTTTTATTTAGCTCTACCATTCTTCCGTCGGAGAAATATTTACTGATTTCTTGGCTGTTCAGTCCTTGCTCTAGTGAAATATTTTGAGAAACATCCCCTAAAATTGTTTTACTACAGCTGAACAGCCTGCTGATTACCTCGTATTGAATTTCTGAATAGTCCTGCATTTCATCAATAATCAGATGCTTGACGTTTTTGATTTCTTCCTGTCCCTCCCAACTAAATTTACAAAGAAGTAGCGGAAAAATATCTGAATAACTGAGTGCTTCTTTGTTTTTGCTAGTGAACATCAGTCCTGTTTTGGAACAAAAATCTTTATAAATTGAAAGCGGGCTTTGATGTATCAATCTTTTTAAGAGCAGCTGGTGGATTTGCTTTTGAGTTAAGCTCTTTGCAGTCTGCTGCTCTTCCCTTTGACGAAGAAACAGTTGCTTCGCTAGTTCATCTACTCTGTCATACACGGAAGCGGAGCTGCTGCATAGGGCAAATAAATTGTTTAATGCCTCTTTTGATAGCTGCAGAGTTCCAGCCTCGATTCCTTTTTCAAAGGGAGCTTTAGCTACCTCCTCTAAGTAATTCTTCAGTTTTTTAGTGAATCCTTTTCGATTAATTTCTCTACAGCGTTTTGCTTGTTGGCTGTTGGGAAAAGCACTAAGATTATTTGTTTCTTTTAGGTAAGATGAATCAATCGTCAGTTGAGGTAAAAACGGCTGGAGAATAGTCCCTAACTCTTGTTGAATCAGCTCCTCTTCCCCAAGCTCCGGCAGTACGCCTGCGATAAAATCAGAAAATACCGCATTGGGTGAAAGAATCAGAACCTCAGAAGCCCGCAGACTCGTTCGCTTGTTGTAAAGCAGATAGGCGATACGATGCAGTGCAATCGATGTTTTTCCCGACCCTGCTACTCCTTGAATAATTAAATGCTTTGTTTGCTGATCTCGAATAATCTGATTTTGCTCTTTTTGAATCGTATGAATGATTGTCTTCATTTGTTCACTGGAAGAGTTCGTTAGTTCCTCCATCAAAACCTCGTCATGAAGAGCTTGATCGGTATCAACTACATATTGAAGGAGCCCATCTTCAACTTTAATTTGTCTTTTCTTTGTCAGCTCCCCTGAAAAGCAGCCGCTATCTGTTTGATATTCAGCAGTTCCTGGACCAAAATCATAATATAATGAAGCAACCGGGGCTCGCCAATCGTAAATCAAACTGTCTCCCGCAGCCTGGGAAAAACCAAAGCGCCCAATATAAAAACGCTCTGCTTCACTCTCATCATCATAGCAAAAGTCAATTCGTGCAAAGTAGGGACTGGATAAGGCATACCGCAGCTTTTGCTGACTCTGACGTTCTGCGCCGACCTGACGATCCATCGAAGCTAAGCTCTTCTGGTAGTCATAAACTTCGTATTTGTCCAGCTCATGGTGATAATCTACCGTATATTTTTTTAGTTCCATATAGCCGGCATCTGTTTTCTGTTCTTTGCCAAGAGAAATTTGAAATGCTTTCTCAAGCGTTTCTAGTGTTTTAGTCAAATGCTTTTGTTCTTCTGTCGAAATCGTCATTTTATCATCCACTCCTTTTCTGATAATAAAAACGGCTGTTAAAAATCAACAAATCTGCCATAGAAAAGAAGCATACCACCAATCAAAACCTTGGTGGTATAGTGGAGGGTTTTTAGTTAAACGTTCTGTTCATTTCTTGAAGTTTTTTCTTAACAAGCTTAGCATTTTTCTCAGCCAGTTCTAAAGAATCAATTAAGGTATCGCAGACACTAATGATTTCTTCATCAGCTGCTGGTGTATTAAGAAGTCCTGTGATTGCTGCTGCCGGCAGCGGATTATCTATAGTATTCAATAAGCGCAGGATTGCTTCAAGGGAATAGTTGGCATTGCGCAGAATACGGATGATTCTTAGCCGGTTGATATCTTCTGCGGTATAGATTCGATAGTTATTATCCCGCCGTTTAACTAATAACAAGCCATTAAGCTCCCAATTACGTAATGCGTCTACTGTGATTGCCAGATAGTCAGCTGTTTCCTTGCGTTTCATCGGTTTTAGCTGTTCATTTTTCCCTGATAAAAGCGCCTCTACAGCTGTAATCGCTTCACGAGCCTGCTGTTGTTCTTTTTGAATTTGCTGGAGGTAGTCATCTGCCAGCTGACTGGCCTGTTCAAAATCTTTCTTTGCTGCCGACTGAATAACTCCAACCATTTTCTTCCGAAGTCCCTTCTGCAGCACCTCCACCTGAAAAGCAGTCTGAGCTAGTTGAATCATTGCAATATGAAAGTCGGTAAACCGCCGATAGCCGTTTTCTTCACGCTCAGCCTGCGGAATTAGCCCCCATTCTTCATAACGGCGAACTGTATTTGGATGCAGGCCCACGATTTTTGCTACTTCTGATGTTCTGTAGATGTTAACTGTCAGCCCCTCCTTTCTTCCATACAAACCTTGTAAAAAACAGCCTCACAACAATGCCAAGGACAAGCAGTATTTCCTATGAAATATTTTCTCAAAAGATCGAAATAAATTGTTTATTTAAATGAGTTGTGAAGTTGATTTTTGATGAACTTATAGAATTTTAGTCTACAAAGTTTATTTAGCGATTGTTTGTCCTTTTACCCAGCGGAATTTTCTAGTACTTCTGAAAGAAATTATACAGGTAGAAGCCCTTACCAGTCAAAGGAATGAATGCTAAAAAGCAGCAAACAACTGCTCGCTAAACAGCTTATCTACTGAGAAGCTTTGTCTCCAATTTTTCAATGAAAGCAACCAGCTGATTCATTATTTTAGAAGAAAACAAACTACGATAAATAAGTATACCTACAGCTATCGCCAATAATCCTCCTGCTACCACATCTGATGGATAATGAACCCCTACAAAAATTCTGCTGATTCCAACTAGCAGTGCGCTAAAGAAGCAAAGAACTTTTCCTTTTCTGCCGCTATATAAAAATAATGGTGTTAAGATGCTAAAGAACAAAACTGTATGGTCACTGGGAAAACTATTATTCACTTCTTTTTCAATCAGCTGATTTACATTTGGAAGAACCGCAAAGGGCTGCAAATGTTCATAGAGCTGTCCTAAACCTTTCGCCAGTATTTCGGCAACGATAAAGGTTAATAGAGACAGTATCAGAACTTTTCTGTAAGAGCTGTCCTGCCTTTTATAGAACCATTGAAAAATCAGAAAGGCTGCCAGAATGAAAATCGTATACTTACTAATAAAAATTCCCAGATAATCTAGAACATCGTTCCTTCCTGCTAAATTATTAATGCTTCGAAAAACTTCATTGTCTATTGTTGTCATTTTTTTCTCCTTTACAACTTTTTTATTTGAAAAATTTCATTCATGTAAATCCTAAAAATAAATCATAATTATAAATCCTTTGCAGAATTTATATTAAAAAAATCAACTAATCCTTTCATATTTTTTTCTCCTCTTTTGAGGATTTTTTTACTTTTCCGTTTTCTCGATTATTAACTTCTTCCAGGCAAAGTCCAAGAATCCTTTCGTCACATACAAAAAAACCTTTGACACTTTCCGTGTCAAAGGTTGGTATTAAAGGCTTTCCCCTATTTATTTGCTTTAAATAAAAGAAAGGCTTTTATTATAAAAATCGAAAACAGATAGACAATCACATAAGGATGTCTTGCCATTGCGAAAAATAAAATGACCAGTGAATGGACAAATAGCGACCAAATTCGACTATATCTTAACAGCTTATCCTTTTTCCAAAAATATAAAATCAATTCTATGATACCCGTCACAATCATCAGCAACAGTAAAATCAAAAAAAACGATTTATCAATTACAGATTCATTAAACTCAATCAAGGAAACTAACCGAATCATTTGTCCAGCTGATTGACCATAGAAGGGCAGGAAAATACAGACCAAGGTGAGTATATCCAGCAGTCCATAAATCAGCGTATATAAACGATTCTCCTGCTGCTGTTTTTCTTCTCTTCTTTCAACCTGCTCCATCTCTTCACCTGATAATAAGTCATCAATTGACACAGAGAACAACTGAGAGATATTTTTCAGAGATTCAATATTCGGGTATCCTTTGCCGCTCTCCCATTTTGAGACCGCAGTCCGGGAAATAAATAGTTTTTCTGCTAATTTTTCCTGAGTTAAATCATGTTCTTTTCTAAGCTGTTTCAGCTTCTCACCTAATTCCACAAACGTCATCCTCATTTTTCTACTTCTCTTGCTTGGTACAGCTTTGTCAAAATCTGCCGCCCTCTTTTGATAGTATAATACATAATCCAAAGACCTTGAACCCTCTTCGCTTTTCTTTGAAAAAAATTTAGTCATTCAACAAGCTTGCGAATGATTCTTTTCTCTATCAAACATTTTCTATATCTAGTCCAAAAAAGAACTTGAAACAAAACCAGCAATTTTCTGCTGTTTGTTCCAAGCTCTTCGCGTTCCTTCAGTGTTTTATTACTAAGACAATTTAAGTTAACGCCTTTATTATTTAATGCGGTTGGCAAGATGGTCATGTCCTAACGCCTTCATCACTAGGATAGGAGTCAAAAGGCAGACAAGAAATACTAACAGCAGGGAGCCGCTGACCTCGAGTAAGGGTAAGCTGAAAACTGCAAAAGTGGCGGAATTTTTTACAACTAGAAACAAACCATATGTCAAACACATTCCCAGTGTCAATACAAGAACAGCCGTTATCCCGCCATAGTAAAGACCTTCATAAGCCAGCATTTTATTGGTTTGTCTGCGTGTCATGCCAATACTCTCTAAGGTTGCCAGCTCCTGTTTTCTAGAGATAATACTGGTGGTAATTACATTAATAAAATTCAATAGTCCAATAGCAGCTAAAATTACTGCTAGTGCATTTCCCAAGATTCGCATCGTCATCGTTCCTGTACGTGCTGCTTCAATCTGCTCTTTCTTGGACATCAAATGAAAGTAGGGGCGTTGTTTTACCAGCTCTGTCATGAGCTTAACGCCAGCCTCTTCCTCTTCATCAGAAAAATTCATTCTTATTTCTAAAATCGTTGCTTTAGGGATTATTTGTTTCATATAATTTTTTGAAATCAGAATGGTTGGTGCGCCGTCACTTTGCTGCTCAAGATAAGCTATTGGAAAATAACCGCCGATTGGCAAGTTAAGCTTCTGCTGTGTTTCAAGGACAGTAAAATCCAGATTAGGAATAGCTTTAAAGTCTTCTGGTGTATCCGATTGAACCAGACAGAGTTCACCAACTTCAAATGCCTCTTCATCGAAAGAACGGTGGTTTGCCTCCATCACTGTACGGATTTCCTCAGTGTCCATACCAATTATCTGGCTAAAGAAGTTTTCTTTATTCAGGTTTTCTTCTTTATGCGTGCCATATTTAAATGTTTTATTATAGTTCTTTATATAATCAGAGAATTTGCCTTTTTCAAAATCTACTAGGATTCTACTCGATAAATAAATGTGCAGCTCTTCAATACCAGAGAATTGATTCATTTGCTGCAGCAGCTCCTGATCCTCTTCCCAACGGTTGGAAGCAGGTATCTCCCTTTGGGAAATCGATAAGTCTTCCGACATTTCACTGGTCACAAAATTTTCCAAATCCATACTTTCCAAGGCTGTATTCGTAGCAATAAATAGTGAAATCCCTAAAAATAAGGATAAAATCACAACTAATGCCCGTTTCTTATCCCTAAAAATATTGCGCCAAGCCATAGCGTACAGCTTCCCGCCCGAATGTCCGCGGACCTTCTGTTTTTTAGGGGCACTTTCTGTAAATCTAATCGCCTGAATAGCCGGAACCTTAGCAGCAATTCGGGCAGGCTTAATAGAGCTGCCTAAGGTTACAAATAGTGCAAAGACAGCAGCAGATATATAAATCCAGGGATTGATAGAAGTCACTTTTGTATCAGCAAAGGTTGAAATATTCAAGGCAAAAGGAACTGCTATTGTAGAGACCAAACTGCCTAAAATAAGACCAATAGGAATACCTATCAAGGATAAAATCAGAGCCTGACGTAAAATGATGCTTCGAATTTGCTTTCCTGTCGTCCCTAAGGCTTTTAGCAAGCCATAGAAACGGATATCATTTGCAATCGAAATATACAACACATTGTAGATTAACAAACCGCCGGATAACAAAATAATTAAAATAAACGCACCAACACCTAGATACAGAGTCATAGAGCTGCCCCCGCTTTCACGGACAGTTGTTTTTATTTCCTGATTTTCAGTCAGACCCAATGATTTGGCCAGCTCGTCATTTTGCTTTCCAATCCCTTGACTGCTTTTATATTTAACCGAAACAGTATTTTTTCCCTCTAAATCCGGATACTCTGCTGCAAAGGTAGAAGATACCAAAAGATAGCTCATATTCGAAACCCGCTGTGTCACATACTCCTTAAAGTAACCAGATAAAGTAAAGGACTGAGTGATTGTCTGATCTTGATAAGTATAGGTTAGTGGAATCTCCATGCCAATTTTCGGATGCTCAATTCCTAAAATCGTCAGCGCTGACAAAGGGACTAGAATCTCATCTTTTTTCTTGGGAAACTGCCCTTCAATATCAGTAACTGTGGGTACTCTTAGATTCAGCC
Organism: Enterococcus sp. LJL128; assembly: GCF_056924295.1. NCBI lineage: Bacteria > Bacillati > Bacillota > Bacilli > Lactobacillales > Enterococcaceae > Enterococcus > Enterococcus sp. LJL128. The sequence continues at coordinate 55,818 of NZ_JBXPBP010000020.1, forward strand.
ATTCTGCTTCATCATACCAGTGCAGAATGAGCTCAGCATCTTTCTTCTTCTGACTGACTGGATTAATCATACCAATGGTTCGCTGCGTTCCATAAGCTTCAACACCTTCATTCTCCGACAGCTTTTTATATTGAGCGGTCGTCAGATTATTCATGTTGGCATCAGCCATCGTGCCCAAAACTCTTCTCTGCTGCTGCTCATTTGATTCAAGAAAACTCATTCCTAAACTGACAACGGAAGTCAGCAGCACGGTTGTTAGAATAATCGCAATACTGACAAAAATATTTCGGCGTTTATTAGCTCGAAAGCTCTTGAGTCCAATTGAGCGAATAATCTTTTTTTGTGTTTTCATGAGAAGTCACCTTCTTCAGATAAACGACCATCTTCGATTCGAATAACCCGGTCTGCCAGCTGAGCAATATGATCATTATGCGTAATCATAATAACTGTTTGATGAAATTTTTTAGCAGTCATTTTCAATAAGCCCAACACATCCTGGCTGGTGTGACTATCCAGATTTCCGGTTGGCTCATCAGCTAGAATAATAGCCGGCTTTGAAGCCAGTGCTCTAGCAATCGCAACCCGCTGCTGCTGTCCGCCGGATAACGCATTAGGCAGTTCATTTTCCCGCCCTGACAAGCCCAAGGTCTCAATAATCTGAGCCACAAAGTCCTCATCAATCCTGTTTCCATCCAACTGAATTGGTAACACAATGTTTTCATAAACACTTAAAATCGGCACTAAATTATAATTTTGAAAAATGAAGCCTACATTACGACGGCGAAAAATCGTTAATTCTTCTTCTGTCATTGCAGACAAGTTTTTCTCATCAACAAATAGTTCACCGCTGGTTGGCTGATCCAGTCCTCCCAGTAGATTAAGCAAAGTGCTTTTCCCTGAACCAGAAGTACCAACTATTGTTACAAACTGCTTTGCTGAAATTGTTAAACTGACATCGTTAACTGCATGAACCTGATTTTCTCCCTGCCCGTATGTTTTCATCAAATGTTTGACTGTTACGATTTCCATAGTAGACGCCTCCTTTGTTAATCTAAGTGTAGCAAGGCGTTCTTACTCCTCGCTGACAATCCGGACTTCTTTTCTGTCAGTTTAGTAAGAATAGAGAAAACACAGTCTTCTCTGATGTCTCCTTAGAGAGAATATAGCCACCCTGTTTTTCCAAAATCAGCTTAGTCAGATGAAGACCGATACCCGCACCAGACATATCTCCAGCATTTTCTCCCCGATAATATTTTTGAAAAATTAACCGCATTTCGTCAGGCAGGATACCTATTCCTGAATTACAAATGTCAATTCGCGTATAAGAAAGAAGCCGTTTGACAGTTATGCTTATTTCAGTTTTGGGATTTGCATACTTCACTGCATTCTCAATGACGTTGCTAAAGGCCTCTGCTGTCCATTTGGAATCATGCATAAGCGGATTCACCTCTTGAAATACCAGTTGAATAGTTATCCCCTTCTGATTGGCCGCTTCACGATTTTCTGCTATTGCCTGCTGAAGGGTTTGGTTGATATCCAGCAACTCCGGCTGTAAATCAATCGTTTCCGTTTCAAATCGAGTCATAACAATAAATTCAGAAGCTAACCACATGAGCCGCTCAGAGCTAACCTCGATTCTGGCTAGAAACTCCTTTGCCTCATGTTCTGACAATCCGGTCATCTGCATTAATTCAGTGTACATCATAATACTGGATAACGGTGTTCGCATCTGATGGGAAATATCCGCAATCAGCTCTTGAATCCGCTGATGTTCAAGCTCTACCGTTTGTTTGCGGTCCTCTGCAATCTCCGCAATTCGCTGAGCTTTAAAAATGACCTTAGCTAACTGCCCCTCCTCATACTTCACCTCATTTGGATCAAACGAGCTAAAAATCACTTGATCAAAGATTGCTTCCAGCTTCTCCAGTTCTGCCTCCTGCTTTAGCTTTAGCTGGCGGATATAGAGCCCTCCAACTAAGCAACAGCAGCTAAGTATTATCCCTATCCAAATACTCATGATTTCCTCCGCTTCTTCCACACATAACCTACTCCACGTATTGTCTGAATAAACTCCGGCTGCTGAGGATCAGCTTCAATTTTCACTCGAATTCTTCTAATATTAACTGATAATGTGTTTTCATCGACAAATTTTCCCTGAGTATCCCATAATACATCAAGGAGTTGTTCCTTTTCCAAAACAGTTCCAGCATTTTTGAGCAGATAATGAACCAGTCGATATTCTGTTGAACTTAGGGCTATTTCCTGTCCATCTCTAAAAAGACGGTTGGCAGACACATCTAATAGAAACGGCGGTACAGAAAGCTCTGTTCCATAGGTTTCCAGCCGGCGCAGAGTAGCGATGATTTTTGCCTTTAAAATAGCCAAGGAGAAGGGCTTAATAATATAATCATCCGCCCCTACGGACAAACCGGCAACAACATCGGTCTCCATGTCTAAAGCCGTCAAAAAGAAAATAGGCGTCTTGGTTATTTTACGAATAGCCATGCAAAGATCTAAACCATTCCCATCAGGTAAATTAATATCTAAAATAATCAAGTCCGGCTGTTCCTGCTTAATTTTTTCGACTGTTCCAGCGATTTTTTCTGCTGTAACTACTCGGTAGCTTTCCTGTTCCAAGGCAAAGGTAATTCCCCGACGCAGCTGTTCATCATCCTCAACTAAAAAAATCTTTTTCATTCACTTCGCTCCTTTACGTTTCGGCTTTCATTTTATCTTACTATTAATTGGATATTTTTACATTACTTTTTAGAAATAGCTAAATAACAGCAAGATTAGGCTGCTCTGTTTAAATCGTAAAGCTCTTAAAATCAAACCGTTCTCCCCTCCATGATAGTGGTTTGTACAAAAGAACTTTTTTAATCCAGTCACAGAAGTATGTGTAATGAAGGGCTTGATTGTCTTAACACACTATAAATCGACTCAAATAAACAGACTAGGATGGAAAATACCAATCTAGTCTGCTTCAATCGTTCCTCTTAAATTATTTTTTTAATGCACATATCAGATTAGACTGCTCACACATTCTCTAGCGCCTTTTCTGCTTTTTTCAGTTGTTCTAAAAACAGATGATGTTCTTCTTCTGAAAAAGTGCTGCAAAGCTCTTCATTCAAATGCTGGAAGATTTCTTCAATTTTTATGACCATCTGTTTCCCTTGCTCCGTCAAAAAAATATTTTTTTGCCGTTCATTCTCTTTAGGAATTTCTCTGTAAATCAACTGCTTTTCTTCCAAAATTTTTAGAATGTTTGTTACCGTTGCCTGCTTTTTTCCTAAATAGTTAGCTAGTCCACGCTGAATAGTAGCCGGATGTTTGTACACATAGGTTAGACTCCGTGCCTGTAGACTATTTAGCTGTAGCGTTCTCAAATGCTCCCCAACATAGCTTTGCTGAAGAACACTTAATGTATAAATTTTTTCTGTGATATCCTCTTTGTTGAAAGTCACTAGCCTCACCTCTTCTCCGTTAGTTTAATTTAAAATACTCTAATTGACAACTGTTTCATAATAAAGTATTATTCATATAGTTAAATTTACAACTATTAATTTTTTAACATTAAAAACCAAAGAAAGAAGCGATTATCATGTCTTTAACCTCTAATCAGATGCTGCAGACACAAGAGGAATTTCAAAAAAATCTAGTCCTCTCCGGCTTGTCTCTCTCAGAAATCGCACGAGATTTAAAAACAAGTATTTCAGTTATCGAAAACACCCTTCAGCTTCAAACTACTCGCATTGAAGATCCCTGGGTTTTAAAAAATTATTTAGAAGAACAAATCATTGCTCAAAATAAGCAGCCCATCCCCTTCACTGCCTTGGTTGGCAACTACCAGCAATACTGGTTTTTAAATTCGAAGCGGATTAAAAACAAGCGAATAGGCTGATATAGTTAGTTACATTTTAAACAAAACCAATACTTTCACGAGTATGCCGCAACAGAACCGTTCTCCTCCGAGAGATCAACTAGACAAACAAAGCTAAATCCCTTTCACTTATACTCTAAAAATCAAACAAAAGAGCCGCCAACATGAAGTGTCCTCACTTCTATATTAGCGGCTCTGCGTCTGGGCGTCTGGCTCTTTTATTTGTTCTATTTCAGCAGCTTCTACATTAATCAAAAACTCTCTCTTACATTTGGGACAATACAGAGGGAAATTTTTCAACTCGCTGTCTTTTCTAATTTTGGTTCTCGTCTTACCAGTACAAACCGTACAAAGTATCCAAAAGCTCTCATTCTCCAGCATATTACTCCTCCTGTTCTTACAATTAAATTTTTACATAATTTTCATCTAGAACCTGTTCATAAACCAGCTTTAATTCCTGACCGATTTCACTGATACTTCTCCTTACAGCTGTTTGATAGCCTCTTTCTGCGGTATCCGGCAGCTGCTTGTCAACAATCCTTTGAATATGCTGCTTAAACCCAGCATTATCGGAAGCCATGTAGCAGTTTATCCCTGATTCAAGCCAGCCATGATAGACAGGAATATCACGAGTCAAAACCTTTTGCTTGCTGGCTAACGCTTCTAAAACAACAATTCCTTCGGTTTCCTCGTATGAAGGAAAGAAAAACAAATCAGCACCTGAATAAGCTCCTTCGATAATTTCTCCTTTGATATATCCCGGAAAAAGAACGTTGTCCGGATGCTTCTTTTTAACAATCTCCCGAATCTCTTTGGGAATACTCAACATATTGACATGACCAAACCAGATAAAGGTGTAGTCAGGCATTGATTTAGCAATTTCTACAAAATCAATCAGTCCCTTTCGTTTAAAAAACAAGCCAACACAGATAACAACCTTTTGCTCTGGCGCCAATTTGAAGTATTCTCTAAAAAGAGTTTCCTTACGGGTATCCGGACGATACTTTTCTAAATCAATTCCATTGGAAATCGCTGCAATCGGCTGCTTCATCCCGTAGCCTTCCAGTATTTCTTTTGAATAGACTGTTGGTGTGATTAAGCAGTCAGCTTTAGAATAAAGAGAGATTAAATAGCGTTTAAACAAGGGTGCCACCTGATTAGAACCAATAAATGAATTTCTAAAATCTTCTTCCGTAGAATGTGCATGATAAATGACCTTCTTTCCCATTCGCCTGGCCTTGGCAATCATCCGATAACTGCCAATCCCATAAGTATTAATATGCAGAATATCATAATCTATACAGTTCGGATCCAGTGTATACTCAATTCCTGCGGCCGCTAATGCCCGTTTCTGATGCTCCAGTGCGCGGCCAATACCAGATTTTGCTAATATTCTTTTACCTTCAAAATACAATAATATCTTCATTGAAAATCCTCCTTCATCTAATAAAATGATTGTCTTAGCCGCTTTTCTAACATGTGTAAACAGCTAATACGCATCAATATAAAGTTTATAAACGCTCTTATTCAAACCAGTTCAATTACAGGACTTACTGGCTTATATAACCAGTTTTGTCTTCACACATCAATCAGATAATGGGTGTTTTGGGACCTATACCGCCCATGAACTCAGCTAAAAACAAGGCTGCTACTATAATCAGCAGCAACGCTCCATAAAAACGAATACCTTTAAGTCCAGCTGCCTTTCTTAAAAACAGCACGTATAGTATAACTTTCCAGATGAGTGCACCGAAAAAGACTATATTAACAAATAAGCCCCATAAAAAATTTTCCGACATATGATTGTAATTGGACTCGATAATAAACATAAGAGGAATTAAAACACTAAATATCATTGTAGGAAACAAGGTAAATGCCCACTGAGTCAAAAACCAGCTAAGTTTCTGCCGGTTGCCAAATATCCAGCAAACCGCAAATAACAATAAGCAAAATAAACTATATTCAATTAGGCTCAGTAGAAAAATCTTTAACAGATTAATAATCGTAAATGATGTCCCCATTATCAGCGGGTCGAAAGCTGTAACGATTAGCGCAGTAAATGAAACGAACAGCAGTGAAATCACCTTATCCTGTTTATTAAAAGACCCTACTGGATCATTCAGGATTTCAAAAATTTTTTTCATTAGAGCACATCCCTTCTCATTCAAATAGTTTTAAAATAAATTCTGTGTAGTCATTTCCAAAAGCAAGTGCACAGATAACCGCCTGTACAGCTGAGAAGGAAAAGGCAAAACGATAAGGCCGATTCACAATGAAGTCTTTCAACCGTTGTTTGCGGGAACGAGTAGTTGTTATCTTGACTTCACTTTGGATAGCTGCCAGCATCCGCTGTTTTTGAATTGAACTTGGAAATATTCCTTTATCTGATGCTAATTCTTCTAGCGACTGCTTGATAAAGTCATCATTTTTTGTTTTCATTTCTGTATTCCTCCTGTCCAAGATTCAGATATTCCTTGATATACGCCTGCTTTGCACGATAAAGCACACTTTCTACAGATTTTGTCGTTTTTCCTAATAATTCAGCCATTTGCTTAACTGATAAGTCATCTAAGTATTTCATTGTCAAAATCAGCTGATAATACGGCGAAAGGCTATTTAAGCACGTACGGATCAGCTGCTTATCATATTCTTTGATGAGTTCAAGCTCTATATCCTGTGAAGAGTCCGGGATAGTCTGAAGCTCTTCATTATTTATATCGGTATTTTCCGAAAAATGCTTATATTGTTTTCGATAATAATCATTCAAGCGGTTGCGGGCAATTTTAAACAGCCAGGTTCGCTCAGAGGACAAACCTTTAAATGTTTTCAGAGATTTATATACCTCAAGAAAAATATCCTGCGTAACATCTTCCGCCAGCTGTGGATTTAAACCCGTACGCAGATAAACGAATTTATAGACTTCATCAACATAGGAATGATAGAGCTGAATAAATTTTTCTTCATACTTTTTTTCTGCCATTGCTCACACTCCTTCGCCCTTCCCTAGTCTCCCAACAACTATTTTCCGCTGCTGGTTATTTACTTTTCTTCAGTATACCAGTGATTAAGTAGTTTAAGGATAGGTCACTAAATGCTACTCTTTCTTATTTATATACTGTTGTAAAAAAATCATTTTGGCTAATACACGCTTTCTTTCCCTTCTAAAAAAGTGGTGTACATTAAGGTAGTCGCAGAAAAAGGAAAAATCATTCGCAAAAATTCAAATTTTTTGTAAGCTGGCTGAAAAATTTTTTTTAAATGGATATTTGACCATCTCTATATTTTCCACAAAAAAAGAGTGGAGCCCGAATCGGTCCACTCTATAAAGCTAACTAACCTAGCCACAGCAATACTGACTTCCTTTCTTTAAGGAAATCTAACGCTGCTGCTTCTTTAATTTTTCCTATACGGCTCTTTGTCAACTAATGTTGGTGAAGAGAAATCTTAGAATTTTTGAAGATCAAGAGGAAACATTTCTCTTGGTCTTTTTTAGTTTACAATTAAAGCGTTGCCGTGGCGAATCATAATTCGCAGTT
>NZ_JBXPBP010000021.1:0-55296 GCF_056924295.1 Enterococcus sp. LJL128
ACATAGAGCCAAAATACTCTACCACTACTGTAATAGATATTGTCACAAATTACATTAAGAATTATAATACCCATAGAATTCAACGGAAGTTGGGTTATCTATCACCGATAGCCTATCGAAAACAGACCGTTTAATCGCCTCTCTTTTGCCCTCTCACTTTTGGGGGTCAGTGCCAAAACGCTTAGCATCAAGCACCAAATAAATACTTTTCAGCATCTTAATCTAGGGCATAAACGAAATCCCAGACTTTGGACATCCTTAAAACCGAATAAATGGTATTCCAAAAGCAGCTCCCTCGAAAACAAGCCGGAATATGCGAAAATGTGTATAGCCATTTTCGCATATTCCGGCTTATTGCTTGAAGCACATATCTTTTTCCCTAATCTTCTCTGCTACAGTTCTCAAACAATGACTTAATATCGAACAAGCAATGAGCATTATATTCCTTCATTTTTATTACTCACTGTGAAAAATCATATTTTTTCTACAGCTACAAAAATTTCAACATCCCCCTCTTGGGTATAAACTTCGATATCGGGTGCCCCAGCTGCGATATATCCTGTTTCATATCCGCTATTTCGTCCGCGATAGCCGGATGCTGGCATCCATTTACTAAAAATATCTACCTGTACTTGATCCATGTTTTCTCTTGAGCAAGGAAAAACGGCCCACTCAGCAGCAGGAACTGTATACTCCTCCATCCCTTCCGGAACAGGTTTAGATGTTGCGCAGGCAATAAAGTAGTCAAATACTCTGGCATCGTTTGCATCACTGTTATAGACACTTACACCTAGAAGTCCCGAAGGTATGGTATCCATTAGAGTAGCTAGCTGTATCTGCTGTTTCTGCTCCATCACTTCTCCCCAAAAAACAGGGATATCTTTCATGCCTTTTCCCCCTTCGGTAGTGGTTGTCAACTTAACTCCCACAACTCGAAAAGCGTCCATTTTTTCAATTCTGCACTCCATAGCCATTCCTTCTTTCTTTTTTATTAGATTTTTTACAATAAAGCGTATTTCTAAATGCAGCCCAGAAGAAAACTCACAGCTGCTTCAATCTTATCACTATCAACAATGGTCAAATTGTCTGCTGGTGTATGCATTACTGATTCCATAAGCATGAAGATATTTGATGCAGTAACAGCGACTGTTGGAATACCACATCCAGCAAATAACATGTGATCTCCCATCGGCCAAGGATCAATTTGCTCAACATCAGGAAAGTCACGGGCAAAGGAAGAAACAAGCTTCTCAAATTCTTCGCCGCATTCATAAAATGAATAAGAGGTTTTGCTATCCTGCATTCCCAGACCATCTACATTGAAAGCACAGATGAATTTATCTGGTTCCTGCAAATAAGTCGACATGTATGCCTTTTCACCAGGTGTAGAGTAATAATCTTCACCATTGAATAGGACAATTTCAATTTGATATGGAGTTACTATATTGGTTACACTGGAAGCCAGTACTAACAATGCTGCCACCCCGCTGGCATTGTCTAACGCACCTGGTGTATTAGGTTTTGTATCAATGTGTGCAGAAAATGAAATTTTTTGAGGTCCCTCTCCATAATGAGCAATTACATTTTTTCCATTGGATTCTTTACGCTCTGTAAAAAGTTGAAGTTTCGCAAACGTTGCTTCTCGCAAAATGTGGTCACTTTCTCCTTTTACAGCTGCACATGGAATATTGAAATCCCCATCCTGAATGATTGGCACTGCAACATCCGGTAAAAAACTCACCGTTATGATTGCTAATGGTTCCTTTTGCTCTAGCAGCCGAATAATTTCCTGATGCTTTTCGGGATTCCAGAAAGTAAAACTTTTAGGCATAAGCGGCTCTTCACACAGCTCGCCACTCATGATACAAATTTTTCTATGCAGTTCACTTGCTCGCAGACCTTCTATCGTATCCACATATACAATTTCACCTGCTACATCACAAGGTAACGAGTATTCTGCAGCTATGGTTTCTACTACCACACCATCGACCTCTAACCTTGCTCCTTCGTCTTTCCACGCTAGACAAGGAAATTCTTGTAATGTAACTTCAAACCCGATTTTCTCAAGCTCCGCTGCTGCATAGGCTACCGCTGCTTTGTTCGCCTCTGAGCCTGTCGGACGAGCACCAATATCCTCACACAGTCTCTTTAAATGCTTTTGGATCAACTTCTTTTTTACCGTCAATTTCCACACTCCTCTTTAAATATTATTTAAACTGCTTTTTAACCTCTTCAAACTTATCAAAAAGCAGATTTATTGCCATTCTCCTTGATAATTACAACAGTGGAAGCCAATATTTTTCCCCAATTGAATAGCCCTAATTTCGATTGCTCTGTTACCTTTTCACCCCTCACCACCTACCATTTTTATACACCTGCTATATTTATCGACCACAACTGTCACAGTTACTTTTCGAAACCTCCTTTTTTAGAACGTTTTACTAATTCCACACGATTAGAAGGCCGTTTTTCCCTGACAACATAGAGAATCTCCGAATCGGCTTATCAGTATCAAAATGAATCATAATTTTGTCATCAATTCATCACGACTGACATTTTTGACTCGGTTATATAGGAAAATGTTCACAAATAGTAGGACAATAAAGTAGACAAGTGACCATCCTAAACTGGCATTCGTTTGGTAACTAATGACTGTAGCTGGCATGAAGAACACGAAACCTAAAAAAGTAGAGTAGTATAGACCTTTTCGGGGAGTTTTAGCTTTCAAACTTAAAATGGTCGATACTAAAACCATACTAAAGCTAGTCGCAAGCCCCACACCGATAAGCAGCACAAGCTGACTGGGCGTGTAAAATAAAAGCTGAGTCCCTTCAATCACAGAAAATAGGTTTGCCGCAATCAGATGAAGTGCTGCAGATACCAACAACATCACGATGGATACAAAGCATGGTACTATCGCTTTGCCCCAAAACAGAGCAGACACCAATACAGGAGTAGAAAGGATTGTCTCTCCAGTATTATAGGCCTTTTCTCCGCCAATCGAATAGGCAATCAAATTGGTAGGTATCCGAGGCATAATCAAAATAAGCAACAGGACAGAATAACTCAAATCATTGAGCCCATACATAAGCCACATTGTTAATTGTAATCCTGCCGGGCATAGGGTAAGTATCCCAAATTGAAATTGCAGCATTTTTAGGCTTTTCAGGTAATGTAGCTCATGGAAAAAAACGGCTTCTACTTGATTACGTATTCGAGAATCTCCCAAATGTTTGCGACCCCTACTTGAAATCGTTATCATTTCATACTTTGACTGTTTCTCAATTTCAATAATCGAAGGTCTGTCTATATGGAGGATTTTCAAAACCGAGTATAGGATGACACCTCCAGATGAACAAAAGAAGCCGATAGAAATCACTAATAGCCCCCTCGATTGATTGATTTCATGATTCGTTAAAACTGTCAGTAAAATAACGAAAAAGAGCGAAAACACATAGCACAAAATTGTTGGCCTTCTTCCAGCTCGTTGAATTGTTTCTGCTTTTGAGCTACATAAAACGCCATAAAACGCAGCAACCAGTATCACAAATAAGAAGCCGCATAGAATGACTATCCAGCTTACAGGTGTCATTTCTTGAGACGTATCGGAAAAATTGCGAACGATAAAGATACATACTCCCATAGCTCCAGCATATACAAGCGCACAGATGACATTGTACAAGGCTTTACCAAGTAAAAATCCACTGGTAGATAGAGGAGTAGTCATAACAGATTCCAATGTTCCAGCTTCTCGTTCTCCTGCTATACTTTCAGCTGTCCATTGCTTTTGCATAGTAACACACATAAAAACTGCAAGCGTAAACTGCAACGCAAGCTCTTTGAAAAATAAAGGAAATACTCCGCCAATCCCCAGTATGCTTAGACCATAAAATATCAACAATCCCTTGTCTTTGAAAAACAGTTTTCTTTGGGTACGCATCACCGCTGATAGAACTTTCATGTTTTCATACCACTTTCCTGTGCCAAATACAGCTTTTCAAGATTAAAAGTGCCATTTTTCTGATAATTCGGATCATTTTCCAGTATGTCGATGTCACCGGTAAAAATATTACGTCCATGTCGAAAGATAATGATTCGATCACATATCTTCTGAACCTCAGAAAGGTTATGGGTGGTGAGTAAAATAGTCGCTCCACTTTCCTTTGCAAGTTTTTTGAGCATCTCACGTAATTCCAAAGTAGCCTCCGGGTCCAAGCCATTAGTGGGTTCATCCAGCATTAGCAGTCGTGGACGATGAAGCATGGCACGGATAAGTGCGGTCTTCTTTTTCATCCCTGTAGAAAACCCCTTGACCGGCAAATCACGCTTGTCAGCAATTCCGAACTGCTCTAAAGCCGAATTGATACGAAGATTCGCTTCGTTGCGAGGCATACCATAAATATCTGCAAAATACATCAAATTATCATAGACTGATAAAGGCTCGTATAACCCAACCTCTTCGCTTAGAACACCACACATCGCGCGTATTTGATCACCATTCTTTCTCGGATCTAGTCCAAATACAGAGATACTCCCTTTATCCTGTCGAACCAGCCCTAACAACATCCGCAGTGTCGTCGTTTTGCCGGCGCCGTTATGTCCAAGAAATGCACATACCTGACCTTCTTGTACAGTTATATCCAACCCATTGATAGCTTTGATATTGCCAAAATTTTTCTCGACCTGGTTCATTTCAATCGATTGCATCAAACTACTCCCTTCCCCAGGTAAAAACAAGTCTTTTATTCAGTAACTGTTTCTACAATGATTTACGTTTTGAGCGGATAATTTACTTATAAGATTGCTGAGTTTAGCGGCTCTTTAGTACGTAGTAGTATAACATAGCAAAAAAAGCAATTTGCAGTAATCGACATAAACAGAGGGGATTCCTGTCATAAACATCCAGCAAAAAGCTTCCTTCATACTTTCCCGTCTCAGACCTGCAAATAAAAAAACAGTTAAGCAACACGAGCTGCTCAACTGAAAAATTTGTTTCTTTTAATAGGTTATTTTTAATTTCGATCATTGAGTACAAAACTAGAAGCTTTACTTGTCCTATAATCTCATAGGAGTGCTTCCTCTAAATGGCTTTTAAACAGATATCTTCTTTTTCCACTACAAAAATAACGTAAATTCCAAGACAAAACGTTGATCCTCAAAGCGATATTGCAAATCACCACTGTATTTTTCTACAATTCGTCGGATTATTTTCATGCCAATACCATGATTTGTATAATCTTTCTTGCGTGTGCTGAGCGTCATTGCTTGACCATCTATGCTATTTTCACACCATAGAACCACTACATTGTTTCGTTTTACCATATCAAGTCTGATATAAGATGCACTATCGCAATGATAACAAGCTTCTAGCGCATTATCTAATATATTTCCTAATAAAGCGGCAAAGTCGGTATCTTCAATTTCGATTTCCCGAGGCAAATTGATATCAAACTCACAGGTAATCCCTGCCTCCTGTGCTTTTTTGCATACGGCAGTCAAAAGCCCATTGATACCAACATGCTCTGTAAAAAAATAACCTTCATTTTCATATAACTGTTCAATCAATGTATTGATTTGTTCACCGGCTCTCTCTATTAATCCGGACTTCATATAGGCATTCATAACAATCAACTGATTCTTGATATCATGTCTGATAGCACGGATTTCATTCTGATGAGCTTCCAATTCTCGATAATGTGCATCACGAAAGCTGTCAAGCTGCCGCTGTAAAGCGTACTTCTGATTTTGCTTATAGTACAGCTCTTGTCGTATATACACCAGCAAAGCAATCACGTTGATGGCCAAAAATATCAAACCGATATAAGAAAAGATATATGAACCGAATTGCAGCAGATAACTGCAGGCTATCATACTTAAAATAGGAACAGTCAGTTCCAACGGATAGGTTCTAGTTGCAACCACCTTAAAATCAAATTTACGATACGTTATCCGAATAACAACTACAAACATAAAACACAAAACACCAGCTAATATGTTGATTAGACTAAACAGTTCACTCTCCAAAGTGATATCACCCATGTTCGTTTGGTAAATGGACAACATAAATGAACTAGCAAGTATTTCAGAAGTAAAGATTGGGATAAAGAAAAGTACTGCCAAAAAAAATTTTTTTCTCATGTTCCCATAAAACGACAGAAGAACGATCGCAATCACAATATACGTATTAGATAAGGCTAAGAGAGCGCGAATAAAGCTGTAAATAGGAAAATTCGTATTCAGAAAAATCCCGATTTGATTTCTGACTGCACCAGTCACTAAAAGAATCAAGATAATCCAGCTAAGCCGCCACTCCTTTTTCCGGACTAAAAAAATGCTGCAGTAAAAATCAAAGGTCCACATTGTAAATGCTCCAAAAGTCACTCCTTGCAAATAATCAAAAAAAACTGCCATATCTTTTTTACACTCCTCGTATGAAGGCGCGATACCCAGAATGGAAGGACGCATGGTATCGTTTGCCGATAGCAATTTTCGTACCTGATTGCAGCTGTACCTGCCAACTCTCCAATAATGCAACCTGCTCCAGATTGACCACAAAAGAATTATGTGCTCGAGCAAAAGGAATCCCTTCCACCTTGCTCATAGTCTCCTTCAGCGAGCCATTATATTCCATTTTTTCCCCATTTGACATATGGATTACTATTTTCCTGCCAAGGCTTTCAAAATATTCGATCTGGGCAAGCGGGACTGAATAAATTCGTTTCCGTAGGGAATACGTATATATCGCTTTTCTTTGCCTTAATAGACGAATGGCAGAATGAAGTGTAGCAATAACAGATTCATCATTTAACGGCTTTACCAAGTAACCAAATGCAAGTACATGAAATGCTTGAGACATCCGTTCCACGTGACTAGTGATGAAAATGATTACTGCATCTTTATCCTTCTTACGAATCTGTTCGGCAGTTTTCATACCATCAATCCCCTCCATTTCAATATCTAGCAAATACACCTGAAAAGCATGATTACCACTGTTCAGATGAGCTAAGAGGTGTTCTCCTGAAAGAAATGAATGATAGGAATATTCATAATCTGTGCCTAAAAAAGCAATATCCACCAGATGGGCTAATGCTTCACAAATAATGTGTTGATCATCACAAATTGCAATATGTAATGAAGAATTTTTCTGTTCCATCCTCTATCTCTCCTTCATAGTATTAGTTTCTGTTCTCGTCAATCAAATAACTTCAATAGAAAATAGATAGAATGTTCTCTTAAGTATCAAGAAATCTGTACATAACTAACCGCTTCTGGAAAGCTTGTGAAAATACTTGAATCTCTGTACTCTTTTGGTATTTTTCTACTATGTAAGTATAACATTAACCATATTTACTATCATTCTATTTCTTATTCAAACATTCCTTTCTCGTTGCATATCTTCATTTTTAGAATCGATATTTTGTACTTAAAAATTACACTAAAAAACTTCAACATAAACAGCTTATATCCCATCACTATAACTAAAATGAACCTAAATTATTAACGAGTAAACGATACTTATATTTCCACAGTGTGTGTGACAAATTTTCGTTAACCTTTTTCATAAAGATTTCTCTTAAACTTTTTGATGCGGCGGCTGAGAAAACAACTTCAGCTAAACAGTTTAAGCGGCTTTTTTTACTATCACGCTGGAAGCTCTCTAGAGGGGTGTTTGTCACAATCTTGCATCACATACTAAAAAACCGACTATTCTTCCAATGTTCTCAGAAATAGCCGGTCTCTCCTATGCTTATTTTCTATTCATTTGCCTTCAAGGAGTCAATCATATCAATATGCTTCAGCTTGAAATGCGTGACAAGCATCACGATAATTGTAAAAGAAATAGTTAATACAGCAGAAATCACATAGGCTGGCCAATGAATAACCAGTGGAAAAATCAGATTTTCCATGGATGCCTGACGAATAATAAAGCCGGTCAGTACATATCCAATCCCGTATCCAACGACGATTCCCAACAATGTAAAAATAATATTTTCTCTAATAATATACATCGTTACTTCCTTATCAAAGAATCCCAGAACCTTGATTGTGGAAAGCTCTCTAACTCGTTCTGAAATATTTATATTCGTTAAATTATAAAGAACGACAAACGCCAAGGAGCCTGAAAGTACTACAAAAATCAGAACCACCGGATCCAAATTATCAATCATGCCCTTTTGCGTCTCAATTTGACTGGACAGGAAGCTGGTATTCTGTACCTCTTTGGTTTCCAATAGCTTGCCTGCTAAGGTATTTTCTTCTTTTACTGTCATTTTTTTAGTCTTTAAAAGAAAAGCATTTTTTTCAAAGCTCTGACCGACAGCTGTTTCATAGTAGTCTTGAGAAACATAGAGGAAATGGCCCAAATAATTCTGTGTGATCCCAGCAACCTTGATTTTAACAGGTTCCTGATTCTCATCAAAGAACGTCAGTTCATCGCCTACCTCTACATTAAACAGCTCCGCCAATTTTTCGGAAATGATTCCGCCGCTTTTCGGCAGAGAAAGCTTTTCTCCGGATAAGCTGCTTAAGTGGATATATTTTGAAAAATCAGCTTGATCTCCCGGCACCATCATCGTTACACTTTGTGTCGCTTGTCCTGCTTTTTTTAATTCCAGCAGCTGATTAACAGCCGGCATAAAAGAAGTAATTTTGGCTTCCTTATCAAGCACTGCTTCTGCCTCGTCTGTGTTTCCATCGTCTAAGGTGACTACTGCCTGATAATCAATGATTGGACCAAACTGTTTATCAGTTACTGCCTCCAATGAATTCTTAATCCCAAAACCAGCTACCATAAGACCTGTACAACCAGCAATCCCAATAATTGCCATGACCATTCGGGACTTATAGCGGAATAAATTCCGATAGCTTACCTTTTGATTAAAGCTCAGTCTAGACCAGAGAGGAGTGATGTATTCTAGAAAAATTCGTTTACCAGGCTTCGGTGCCTTAGGCTGCAGCAACGCCGACGGACGTTCAGTTAATTCCTTCAGCAGAACGAGCAAGGCAGAGCCTAAAGTTGCAAACAGAAACGCAATACTAGCCTGAATAACAGGCACAGCTTCATAAAAGATGTGAACATCTTTAAAATTATACTGATCGCTGGAAAGCTCAAACACGATTCGCGGTAAGGTGTTGGTTCCGACAACAACGCCTAATAGTACACCAATAATCGAGGCTGAAAGTGCATATAAGACATATTTTTTAGAAATCTCAAACTTGCTGTAGCCTAAAGCCTTTAAAGTCCCAATCTCTTTTCGATTTTCCTCTACCATTCGAGTCATCGTGGTGAAGGTAATCAGCGCAGCAATAAAGAAAAAGAAGACGGGAAAGACATCGGCAATAGCTGCGATACGGTCAGAAAGATCGCCGTATCCTTGAAAACCGATATTTTCTGTACGTTGATTATAGAAATAGGTAGGCGTTTTTAATGTCCGAAGTTCCTGCTCACCTTCCGCAACCTTTGCTTCTGCCTGAGTTAGCTCTTCCTGTTGTTCTTCTAAGAGCTTTTTGTTTTCATCCAGCTCATTTTGTCCAGTGATAATTTGCTGTAACGCAGCGGTCTTTTGTTCTTCAGGAAGAGGCAGCTGCTCCAGCTGTTGTTTCTGTTGATCCAGCTCATCTTGTCCAGCTTGAAGCTGAGTCTGCGCATCTGTCAGAGCTGTTCTTCCTTCTGAAATTTTTTCTTTGGCAGGTGTCAGCTCATCTTCAATTAAATTCTGCAGCTCCTTTAGACGGGCTTCAGGTCGACCGGAAAATTTTTTCTCAATCAGCTCCTGATTTTTCTGCATTTGCTCTTTATATTCTTTTTCATAAGTGTTTAACCCTTTAACATTATCAAAGGACAGATATAAAACAGCTTGTATATCCGCTGCAAAATTGGCTTTTGGCACATAGGCAAAATAATCTACATCTCCATCACCAATCGTGGTCATGCCCCGATCAGTCGTGTTGATGAACAATGGGGAATTTACAAAACCAACAATTGTATACTCCTTATTAGTTAGCTGTTCAGAATCATCAATTAAATAATTATCGCCAATTTTATAACCTGATTTTTCAGCCGCACTGTCCAGCACAACTTCTTTATCCACTTGAGGCAGCCGTCCTTTTACGACAACCAGCTGATTTTGTTTTTGCTCTTTATCATAGGAAAAAATCTGCACAACCTCATTTTTTTCGGGTTCTGCGTAGTAAAACTGCTTTCCTGCTTCTACTTCAATTCCAGAAATTCCTTTTAGTCGTTCTTCATCGGCTGCAGTCAATCCGCCAGTGGATAGGATCTGTAAGTCAGATAAGTGCTGCTTTTCGAAATATTGGCTTCCAGAAGTATTCAATACCGGTCCAGTCGTCTTCACTCCCACAAATAGAAGTGTTCCTAGAAAAATAATCAGAATAATCGCAATGAAGCGCCCTCTGGATTTTATTATTTCACGAAAAGCAGCTTTTAGATATGTTTTGTTTTTCATTCCTATTCAGCCCCTTACCAGATAATTTCATCAATCGACATCGGCGAATCATTGGTTTCGATTGAGCGGACTTTCGCATCATTGATGCGAATCACACGATCTGCGATTGGCGCTAATGCGGAATTATGAGTGATGATAAGTACTGTATTTCCTTGTTCTCTACTGGCATTCTGCAACAGCTTCAGGACTTGCTTCCCTGTCTCGAAATCCAGTGCCCCAGTAGGTTCATCGCATAAAAGCAGCTTAGGATTTTTTGCTAAAGCCCGGGCAATAGAAACCCGCTGCTGCTCTCCGCCAGAGAGCTGTGAAGGAAAATTGTTTAGTCGATGAGATAAGCCAACCTGGGCCAGCACCTCTTCCGGGTTTAATGCTGCTGGAGACACCTCTGTGGCCAGCTCCACATTTTCTTTGGCTGTCAGATTAGGCACTAAATTATAAAATTGAAAGACAAAACCGACATCTGTTCTTCGATAAGCTGTCAGCTGCTTATCAGAAAATTGAGCAATATCTGTTCCATCAACGATTACTTGACCTTCATCCGGCGAATCCATCCCGCCTAAAATATTTAAAACTGTTGATTTGCCAGCACCGCTAGGTCCTAAAATAATGGCTAACTCACCTTTTTCAATAGAAAAAGAAAGGTCTTCGTTGGCTACGATTTCCGTTTCCCCCATTTTGTATCGTCGATATTCATTCTTTATTTCAACATAACTCATTTAGGTATCCCTCTTTTAACACATCATGAAATAGACATGATGTTGATTTTTTAACATGATGTTAGTATACTCATTGTGTACTTTTGGAGCAAGCCTCAAATTTTAAAATTTTGTCATTAAATAGACAGATTCGAAAAATATGTTCATATAATTAAGAAGAGAGAGAAGGGATTGACATGGCTGGTACCCCTAATAACCGCCGGACACTATACACAAAAAAAGTCATCCGCAAAGAGTTTCTAGCTTTACTGCAAACCAAAGATTTATCAAGGATTACGGTTAAAGAAATCTGTGAACAAGCAGATGTCAATCGCGGCACCTTCTATAAATATTATTCTGATCCTTATGATTTGTTTCAGCAAATTGAGAACAATTTGATTGAAGAAATTATGAGCAGCATCCAAATCAATGAAAAGGCTCTGGATAGCTGGCTCGTCACTATTTTAACTATTTTAAGTGAAAACAAGGATGCCGTTCGTATTATTCTCAGCGGTAAAAATGAAAGCCGGCTGCTCAGTTCCATACTTGAACGGGTGCGTCCTCAAGCCTTTGAGCAATTTCGACATATCTTTGCTGACTCCTCTCCTGACAGGCTGGATTTGTACTTCACTTATTTCGTTGACGGAACAATTGGGCTTATCGAAAATTGGCTAAAACGCTATTCTTACCTAACACCTGAGGAAATCTGCACAATGATTCTGACTCTTTTCTCCACAAAGATTCAATAGCATGCGGGGAAGGACTGGCAAACTTTGGTTGTTGATCTTCCCTTTTGACAACATAAAACAGAGAAAAGGATTTTATTAATATCCTTCTCTCTGTTTTCGTTAACCTTCAAATAAATGGCGAACTTACCTATATTTCCGCCAATAAGCTTTTATTCTATCAGCAGAAAGCATTATTCCTCAAAAGCTGGTTCCACATATTTTTGGATAAAATCAATGCGGTCCTTGGCTTCCGGCATAAAGAGCGCCGTCATCGCAATCACCAAGTTTTTGCGGGAATTAACATAGATGATATTGCCGCCATCGCCCATTGCTGCGTAGCTATGAGCTGCTCCATCTATTACCCACCACAGGTAGCCGTAAGCCAGATTCGGCTCCAGCCAGCGGCTATGCTCTCTCGTGCTTTCCCCTATCCAGCCGGCTGGTATAATCTGTTGCCCTTCCCAGACACCATCATTTAAATAAAGCTGACCGATTTTTGCCATATCTGCAGTGGTTAACGTCAACCCCCAGCCGGCAGCATTCACTCCAGAAGCATCTGCCACCCAGCCACTGATATTCCGTGCTTCATAAAATGCAAGCTGTTCTTCCTGACTATGAAAAACCACGTCACTTTTTACTGAGATTCCCAAAGGTGCAAACAAAGCTTCCGCTGCAAAACTTCGTACAGATTTTCCAGTTGCTTTTATTAAAATTCCAGTTAAAATATCCGGTCCCACAAGAGGTGTATAGCGAAACGTCCCTTGTGAATCTTGACCGCCTAACAAATCTAAAGAAAATTTCACCCAGCTAGAGCTAGTAAAATACTCTGTATACGGTTCAGTCTGATGCTTATAAGGTGCAGTCATCGTCATCAACTGCTTCACTGTTATCTGTTGTATTCCTTTTTCCCCGTCCTTAACTACATATTCCGGGAAAAAGTCCAGTACTTTCTGATCGATACTTTTAATGTAACCTCTTTCTACAGCAATGCCAATTAATGCGGAAATAATACTTTTAGTCACAGAAAAAACATGAAGAGAGCTCTCAGCTGTACACTCATTGAAATACTCTTCGTATACGTTTTCGTCATTTTTCTGCACAATAATACCTGCTGTATTTCCGTATTCCTGATTGATTAATTCTCTTAAATTTGTTATTTTTTCATGCTTCATCCGAATTCCTCCTTTGATTGAAGGCGCCTTCTCATAAAGCATAACTTCATTAAAAATCCTTTTCAAGAGCTATTTTAAAATAAACTAAAAATATTTTTAGTTTGCTTAACCACGCAGAAAATTACCAAAAAAAACATTTTACAATGTTATAAATTAATTGTTTCCCTTTGACCTACCTCCAATAACTTTTTTATCTCTATCAATTTCTTTATTATTTTCGTTTTCCCAATTGCCAATCAATTAGAGTACCTGCACCAACACCTAGCGTATACGCCAGCATATCCGACCAAAGGAAGCCGTGACCTAAAACCAAACTCCCCAAAGTAGTCGTTCGAATTGTATTGATCCAATCAGCCTGATATAGCTGACTGATTTCAATCAACCAGCAAAAAAGTAGCGCTCCTATAAATAACACCAACCTTCTTTGTTTAGGAAAAAAGACACATCCTATTAAAAAAATCATTAGTGCCCACAGGCTGTCGCCTAAATACTGATTGACAAATGCTGGAAACAGCTGGGAAAAACGCCGTGAAAATAATCCCGCTCCCATCACAAGGAGTACGCCTATGCCGTAATAAATTCTATTTCTTTTAATCATTTATGCAACCTGCCTTTTTTCTTTCTACTCTTAAACTTTACTTTAGATTTAAGCCTTCAACAATCATCTCAATAAATGAGTACTGAATAAAATACAACTAAAAAAGAGCAACAGTCAAAAGCTTACGAAGTGCGTCCCCAGCCAGATTTAAAAATCTAACAATTAGTCCTCACTTCATTTTTCTTTTTGACTATCACTCTCTTAATTACCGTACTTTATTTTTCTTCGTCATTTAAAGCTAGACTCTTAGCAGTCTAGTTACTGCTCCATTTGCTTTTTCAGCTCATTCCGAACCCGTGTCAATTCTTCTTCTGTAATACGCTGGTAGGAAATTTCGTTCTGCATGAACCCTTCTCCTTTTAACTGATCCTGCTTTACAGCACTAAGAATCGAACGATAATCAAATGCGATGGTTTTCATCTCATCAAAGGTCAAGTCTGTTCTCATATGCTCGCCTAAAGCATCTAGTACATTCCCATATTTGGTAACTCCGGAAATAGTAAGAATCTTCCTCACCAGACCATCAAGCACTTTTCTTTGACGTTCCTGTCTGCCATAATCCCCGTTAGGATCATCATAGCGCATCCTGGAATAGGCCAGCGCCTTATCGCCATTTAAATAGACTTCACCGATATTGAAGCCATAGCCATCTTGAGTAAAGTTTATTGTATTACTGATATGAATGCCGCCTACAGCGTCAACTAAGTCCTTCAGCCCTGCCATATCAATCGAGACATAATGGTCTACTGGAATATCCAGCAGTTTTTCCACCGTAGCCATAGACATGGCTGCTCCGCCAAAAGCGTACGCATGATTAATCTTATCTTCCATATCCTTACCGACGATTTCTGTATACGTATCCCTCGGAATGCTGACGATTGTCGTCTGTTTCTGTTTAGGACTGACCGTTACAAGCATCATCGTATCAGACCGCCCCTGATCTACACGATCCTCAGTCCCATTATCAATACCTAGCAGCAGCACCGAAAATGGCTCCTGCTGTTTTAAATCAACTGGTTCTTCACGCTTTGAGCTATCATGCCGTTTCACTTCTTCATAGCTCTTACCTGCGGCCTTTGAAATATCTGAATAAAACTTAGCAGCCAATCCGGCAGTCGAAATAATCAACAGCACAAAAAAGCCAATTAAAATAACAACAATTTTCCCCTTCCTTGTCACTCCATATCCCCCTTAGTTCAATCAAAATTAATAAAAAAACGAGCGTTCTCTCTTATAATTCTACTTTTACCGCTGAAGGAAAGCAATAGCTTCTTAATTAGATATCTCACTAACCAGATACAAGACTAAAAAATAAATAACATAAAGAAAACAAAACAATCCTCTTGGAAACTCAAGAGGATTGTTTTATCTATCTAAAAACTATTTATTTTCGTTTTCAAGAATAATAAAATACTCATATTTTATTTATGCATATTTTTGGAAAAATGCTTTCTTTTTTCTATTACCCACTCAAGATTTATTGATCATTGCAAGCATGACAGCCATAAATACTCAATAATAATCCGTGGTAGGGACATGTAGGATACGCAGCTGCTGACAGAGCACTCTCCTCCTCAAAAGATAACCAAGTAATCTGTTCTATTGTCAGTTCTTCAAGCAAAGCAATTAGCTGATTGACTACAGGAAACAGCAGTTCCTCTGATGGACAATAATCTAAGCTTTTCCAGCCGATTCTTTTTTTTATGCTAGTTACTGCCTGCAGTAAAAAACGTTTATCCTCTTCGAAGGACTGCTCAATCCACGATAGTCCAGAAAGCTTCAACAGAATTGTTCCTAATCCGATGCAGCTTTGATCATTCTCTAAAATGGAAATCGTTAAGCTCTTTTGGGCAGCTGTTTCAGCTAGTGAAGATGCACTTAACCCGAAGGTCGTTAATAAAACAGCTGTGAGGCCATTTGACAGTTGTATGCTTTCTGCTTGATTTTCCGATAAAATGATTAAATTACTCATTCACTAATTCCTCCGGTAATTTCCATACAGACTGGGATCATTTATACGTACACATTTTTCTTTCCAAGCTATCAAAAAGACTAAAAAGAGCAAAGCCCAGCAGTCCTATCATTACAATTCCCGCAAACATTTCTTCGTAATTCATTTTTGTCCATGCACTCAAGATAAGATAGCCTAAGCCAAACGTAGTATTATAATTCTCTGCAAAAAATAAAGCAGCTAAAGAAATACCCGTACTTACTCTAAGACTCGAAATTAAAGCTGGAATCAGCGCTGGAAAAAGCAGCTGCTGAAAAACTTGAAGCTTCGTACTATGGTAGTTTTCCATTACCTGATAATAGCCTGCAGGAATTTGATTCACACTATCTCGGATTGAAACAATCACTTGAATCGATATGATTGAAAAAATCAACAGAACTTTAGACAGATTCCCTAGACCAAAAAAAATCATAAATACAGGTAAAAAAGCGACTTTGGGTAAGGGATATAAAAAATACAGGATGGGGCCGAACAAACGACCGAACCAGCGGCTGCGGCTAAGTAAAATACCTAGAGGAAGACCGACTATCAAAGCAAATAGCAGCGCCACAGAAATTCTAGCTGCACTAGCTCCTGCATGAAGCAGCAACGGCTGTTTTATTTCCCATATTTCTTTCATCACCTGCATAGGTGTTGGTACAGCTCGATTACCTGTTATGACTGCCAGCAGCTGCCACAGCAGACCGATAGAGACAATACCAAATATACTAGTGCCTACTCTTTGCTTGATCATTTTGATCTCCTTATAACTTTTATTTAAGATTCTATTTTTTACTCCTAGCGGCTTTTTTACAAGCTTTAACAACGTCCACTCAATCAATTTTAATCAGCACACTTACTATGCGAAACGATAAGAAAGTACCGTAAAACATCTACATTAGCTATTTACTCTCGATACTTTTGTCATTTGCTATCAGCATTTTTCAAATAAAAAACGATTGCCACATAAAGTGTAATACAGTTTGTTTTAAATCACCAGAATGTTTTAGCAAAAAAGTGTTGAACAGATGCTTACCTAGTTAGTAATTAAATATGTGTGCGTGACCTTCTCAATTTTCATTCTATAATCTAAATACAAATAAATAGTGTTCCAAATCCCCACCCATGCGTTGATAATTAGTGCAGAGCGGGAGTCGTAAACTTCATAACAACTCTTCTGGAAATCGTCGACCTTTTCTCGAACTCCACGGATGAAAAATTTCAACTTGCAGCTGTCAAATCCTTATTTTTATATAAAAAAACTTCCTGAAATGTGACAATCATTTATCGTCTCTTTTAGGAAGCTGTTTACTAAATTAAACAGTATTGAAGGTGTAGCCAAACGTAGTAACCTGTTATAAGGATAGTTTATTTAAAGAAACTATCTATAATCTCCTTAATTTTATCCCCTTGCTTATCTAATAGCAGATGTGCAGGTACTTTTATCTCCGGGATATTTTCATTATTTTCAATCGGCGGAAAAGGCTCTGGAACAACTAATGCATCAACATTTCCAGAGTTTTGAGCTTCTTCCCATTTAAAGGTGATTTCATAGGTATCATCTAAGGCTTCATGAAGCTTTTTTTCTAATTTTGAGGTGTTGGGAATCCCCCCTAAATAATTGACGCTCAACAGCTGCTTAGCATATAAAACAAATGCGATTTTTTTCATTAATAATCCCTCCTAATAATTTTTTACTATTGCAACACTTAGACTTTCTACAAAATCATTTTATTTCATCAAGGATTTCTTGGTTGTCAATCAGCCAACTCTCAAAGCTTTCTTCTGAAAGCCCCTCTGAAGCATCCCATTCAATCTTACTAACGACTTTTTGTTCTTTGTAGATAATAAATGCAGGTGTTTGCATAAACTCGTATTTTTCTTTAAAAGCCAGCCATTTTTCTTTATCCTCTCGCAGATAGGAGCCTTCAACATAGAATAATTTATTTGCCAGCTGATACTCTCTCATTTTCTGCTCCAGAACTGGATAAAAAATCGAGCAATCCGGGCACTCTGCATTACCAATGTAAGCAAATACCAAATCTTCGGAATCAACTTTTTTCTCAAAGGATTGAACAGGGTAAGAAATTAAGTCTTTAAAAATCAAACGATTACTTTGTTCGACTGCCAACTGATCGCTCAGATAATCTGCTTCTGCTCTTTTTTGGCTAAACAAAATACCAAAGGTAATGCCGATTACTGTGAGAATTGTACCGATAAAATACATACTTTTCTTAACTTTATACTCTTCCTTAGTTTTCATTATATAATTCTCTAGGTGCTGCTTTTGGGCCTCCGTTTATTCGAGTTTTAGGAGTAGAAAGAGGTGAAGATTTATTTATACCCGCTCTCATTTTACACAGTAAATTCAACTTTTCAAGAATTTTCTGAGTGTAATACAATAGTTATAGAAATCAACAGAATCTCGCCGGTTGACTAAGTGAAAAACCGGATTTTTATGAACAGATATCCCGTCTCTATCCATAATCAGAATGGTCTCACCTAAAAATGCCGCTTCTTCTATATCATGGGTGACAGTAATCAATGTATTGCCTCTTTTCTTTTGCTCAGACAAAATGAAGCCCTGTGCTCTTTCTTTTGTTTCCTGATCAAGAGAAGAGGTCGGCTCATCCAATAGTAGAAAAGCCGGTTCCGTAATCAATCCTCTAGCCATTGCCGTTCGCTGCTGCTGTCCGCCGCTCAACTGTCCGGGAAAGGAGTTAGCAAGGTCCGACAGCTCCAGCTCTTCCAGCAGCTTAGTTACTCTTTTTGTTCGTTCTGCTTTTGATACTTTTTTTAATTTCAAGGGCATTTCAACTGTTTGATAGACTGTCTGCCAAGGGAACAGCTGCAGATCCTGAAAGACAATTTCAATATTGCTTTCGGTAAGTCCATCATACTGAATTGTCCCTGCTAATGGCGTTTCAAACCCTTTCAGCAAAGACAAGAGTGTACTTTTTCCAATACCTGATTTTCCCAGTAAGGCATAGGTCCGACCTTTTTCAAAAGTAAAGGTTAGCTTATCAATCACACGTTTGTCTTTATAATCAAAAACAATTTCTTTTAATTTGATTTCCACGTTCATTCTCCTTTTGTGACTATTCTCACAACTGCTTCTACCTCATTCTGTGGTATACTGTATCCGGTATTATTTTGAAGAAAGTTAGGTGAAGCTAGTGTTTAGAACACTTGTATTCCATGAAGTCCGGCCTGCTGAAGAACTAACAGACAGTCCCCGTCCTATTTTAGTTAGCGACGGTTATCAAGACGCTCTGCCGCTGCCGCTTTTTGATAGTTTACCTCTATTTGAGGAAAAAATGAACTATCTGAAGGAACAAGGTTATCATACCTTAAGTATCGAGGAGGTGAAAGCTTTTTACGAAAAGCAGCAGCCCTTACCGGAAAAATCAGTTTTACTTACATTTGACGATTGCTTCCAATCTATGAAGGAGTACGTGTATCCTCTATTGAAGAAAACTGGATTCAATGCGGTCGTCTTTGCTCCAACCGGCTGGTTATTTGATAAGCCTGCTCCCTATCAGGCAGAAGTCTCGCGGGCATTAAGCAAGACAGAGCTAGAAGAAATGAAGGATGTGTTCGTTTATGCAAATCATACGAATCATTTTCATCAGCGCAGAGGACGAGAGCTTTCCAGGCCCATGTGGGAGACACCGGCAGCCTTTGCTGAAGATTTGGCTGAGTGTAATACCTGGGTTGATCTAAAAGATGTCTTTGCTTACCCTTTTGGTTTATATGACCAGACGACTGTTGATTCCTTAAAAAAACTGAATTACACATTAGCATTTACAACAATTCCCGGCATTAATACGGAAGCAACGTCACCATTAGAGCTGCGGCGCGATGTGATTCCGTATACGCTGTCGCTAAATGATTTTAAAAAAATGATGGAAACTAAAGGAGAATAAGCATGAAGAAAATTTTGAGCAGTGCACTCATTCTGCTGAGCTTGGCAGGATTGGCGGCTTGCGGTAATAATGACAAAGACACAGAAGCAAGTACCTCCTCCAGTGCCGCAGAAGCAAAAGTTACCGACCAGACACTGACGATTGGTGTTTTGCCTGCTGAGTCGGCCATTCCGATTATCTTAGCAAAGGAAGAGGGCTTCTTTGAAAAACTGGGCTTAAACGTAGAGATTAGCTCATTCGCTTCACCAAATGACCGTAATGTTGCAATTCAGGCAAAAGAGCTGGATGGTACAATCAGTGATGTGATGACGGAGGCAACGTTTAAAAAGAACGGCATCGATATGACTATTACTTCTGATATCTTAGAAGATTTTAAAATCCTGGCCTCTCCCGCTTCCGGTATTACGGATATGAAAGGTCTTAGCGGTAAAAAAGTTACCTTGGTTCCGAATTTTATTTTGGAATATATCATGGATGATTTTGCTAAAATGGATGATTTCACCTATGAAATCGTGGAAATTCCTTCTTTCTCAGCACGTTCTGAAGCTCTGCTGAACAACCAAGTAGACGGCGCTGTGTATACTGAGCCGCAGGCAAGCATGCTGGCGGATCAAGGTGCTATCGTTCTCGGCAGCTCCAAGGCTCAGGGAATTAAAGGTGGAACCATTCAATTTATGGACACCGCATTAAAAGACCGTCCGCAGGATATCGCAGCCTTTTATGAAGGGTACAATCAAGCAATTGACTATATGAATGACCATCAAGCCTCTGAATATGCAGATATTCTATCTGACTATCAATTTCCGGATGCGATGAGTAAATATCTAGATACACAGTCCGAAAAATATCCGTATGCGCAAGAAGTTCCCAAAGACCAGCTTGAGGCAATCATTTCTTGGACAAAGGAAAAAGGGCAGATTGAACAAGATTATACGTATGCTGAGCTGACAGATTTCAGCTACTTAAAACAATAAAAATTTTTAATTGAATGGTGTACCAAAAGCGTTTTTTCCTATTCCAAAGAGGTAGAACACTTCTGGTACACCGTTTGTTAACTATAGGGGATGAGGCAGACAGATGTCTCCCCTTATTTTTTTCAATACTGAAGAACTCTAAAAATAATTCATTTTTTATTTGTTCAACGCTGTTTATTTGCTGTTATTTGCCTAACCTGCCCACTTACAGCTAAGAGAGCCTTCGAGAAAGCTTAATAACAAACTTATCTGAATAACCAGCAAGCTCGCTGCAATAATCCTCATGGTACAACGGACCTATCATTTGATAGTCTGCTGTTCTGTTCAAAAATTCCGGAACACAGTTCATAATTTCTTCGTTGCTCAGTACATGAAGAATACTGACATAGCTTCCAGCCTGCTTGATATGATTACTCTTCTTTTTACTCACCTTTTGAAAAATAAAGGAATGTTTAGGAACCGCCATCTTTTGTTTCAGTTCCTTCTCTTCAAACAACACCCCATACTGATACCCATAATTCAAATAATTGACGGATACCGGCTGCCCGCTTTTATCTTCTACAAAATAGTATTCCTCTCGTTCAAGCGGTTCTTCAAATAATTGATCCGTTCCGATTGTTCGAAAATGATTGAACCGGTCGGTCATAAATCTCAGCTGCTTATTCATTGCTTTCAATTCTGACAGCTTATTTTCAATAACAAGCTGCTGCTCTTTTAAAAGCTGCGCTTTTTGCTCCATATCCTCAGACTGCAGCATTTCGCGGATTTCTTTCAATGAAAGTCCCAGCTCTTGAAACAGCTTAATCGTACTAACTGTATCGCATTGATACAATCCATAAAAGCGATACCCGTTAACATCAACAAAGGCAGGCGCCAGGAGACCAATCTTTTCATAGTGAAATAGTGTTTTCTTGGATACTCTGCATAGTGCTGAAAACTCTCCAGTAGTATATTTCTCTTTCATTCTTCTCACCTCTTGACTATTCCCTTAGGGTATACCTTATAACTAGTATATCAATAATAAAGCAGGTGAGCGATATGTCAACAACTGAAACAGCTTTAAATAAAAAACTCTTCTTTTTTTCTCTGCCGCTGATTGGCAGTCTGCTGACTCAGCAGCTGTACAGCGCAGCCGATATGGTCATTGTTGGACAGCTTCTAGGTGCAGCTGAACTGGCAGCTGTCGGCAATGCTAGTACGATTGTACTACTCTTCATTGTTATTTCAGGCGGAATCGAACTAGCAGTAGAGATTATCTTCTCCCGTTATCTCGGACAAAAAGATGAACGAAGTCTCGCTAAAGGCACAATGAACATCTTGACCTTTGGACTGCTCCTAGGTATTCTTTTAGCGGTAATCGGTGTTTTTGCCCTGCCTTCTCTTTTTGATTTATTGAAAATTCCGACAGAGCTAATTCCACTAGCAAGAAGCTACAGCCTCATCTATTTACTGGGTGTTCCTTTCATTTATGTTTATGATATTTCCCGGGCAATGCTGATTAGTTTAGGTGAAGCAAATAAAAGTTTTTATCTGATCTTATCTTCTTCACTGTTAAATATTTTTTTGAATATTTTCTTCCTTCAAGTTCTACATTTAGGCGTTGCTGGCGCTGCCTGGGGAACCATTCTTTCCCAAGGTCTTTTAATGTGTGTTAGTATCCGACTGCTTTATCAAAAATCCCGAAAAAATCCTTATTTTAAATTCAGCTTTGTGCTGGATTTTGCACAGCTAAAAGAATTAAGCCATATCGCCGTTCCATCTATTTTTCAGCAGTTTGTTATTACAGTCTCTTCCATGTTCCTTCAGGCATTTGTTAACCCTTTTGGCAACGAAGTCATCATTGGCTTTATAGCAGTAACGAAGGTATTATCCATTTCTCGAATCGTGATTTCAGGCTTTTCTCAGACTTTGTCCATCTTTTCCGCCCGGATGTTTGCAGGAAAAAAATTGACGCAGCTTAAACAAACCTATACATTTTTAACTAAGATTTCTCTACTTTATTCGGGTGTTGTCATTATTATTTTTTTCCTCCTTTCCCGTCCCCTTTGTGACTTGTTCTTTGACAGCAGCAGTCATTCAGCCGGATTCCATTTTTTTAGAACCTATTTACTTTTTTCTTCCGGATCACTGCTGATGACCGTTTTCAAATTTATGAATGAAGGTCTTTTGAGAAGCAGTCTACGGATGAAGGAATATCTTCTCTGTAATCTTGGGGATTTACTTATTAAAATTGGCGGAACCTGGCTGCTGCTTCAAGTAGTAAGTACGCAAGCTTTCTGGCTTGGTGAATCATTGGGCAGAGCCTTTTCCATGATTCTCTCCTTCTATCTCATTTTCCGTTTTCAAAAAAATGAGCTTCTACCCTCACCAAAAAAGACAGGTTCGTATTCTGTCGAACCGTAGTTTTTTTATGAGTACCCTATGCTTTTCTGTCTTACAACTACTATGCGCCATAATAATAAATAGGGGCTGTGACATTAGTATGCCTCAGCCCCTTAACAATGGAAGCAGCACTTTAACTGCAGCTAGTAACAGGAGTGTGCCCTTCGGAAATAAGAGCGGCTCCAGGAAGATATCACTCAACCTCTACTCAATTCCCGCACTATACTTCTTGGTAATTTTCTTCTCATCAGTGTTTTTCCTCAAGGCAGAATCCTTCTGTCACTTCCGCATTTTTTCGATACGCCTTTTATTACTTTTGAATGGCCTTAAGGATTAGCTTAGTAATCTCCATCAAAACGACTGCGCCAATTGCCAGCCCTAAACAAATCATGATTTGATTAAATCCAAAATAAGCGGGAATCGCAAAAATTTCTCTTAAGCCGGGCAGCAAAGTCAAACTATATAATCCGCCACAGACCACAATCGCTAGTAGAACCATCTTATTTGAAAACAAACCCGCCTGAAACGCTGTTTGAGTATTTGATCTGGCTGGTAGCGTTTGTAGGGTACGGCTTAAAATTAAGGTGGAAAAAGCCATTGCAACCCCCATCTCTGGGGAATGCTGCATTCCCAGCCATTGAGCAGTGATTACGCCGCAGGCAATGATAATTCCCCGATATGCAACTGAAATCAACGTCCCCCCAGCGAAAATACCAGCATTGGGATTGACTGGCTGGCGCTTCATAATGGTTGGCTCAGCTTTTTCCATTCCTAATGCAATCGCTGGTAGTGAGTCGTTCACTAGATTAATGAACAGTAGCTGCAGTGCGGTAAATGGATTTACCCAGTTTGCAATTAGTGCGAAGATGATTGCAATAATTGCACCCAGGTTTCCAGCGAACAAGTAAGCAATCGCCTTTTTAATATTATCAAAAACGTTTCTGCCAACCTCCACGGCACTAACAATAGAGGCAAAATTATCATCCGTCAAAATCATCGCTGAGGCATCCTTAGCCACATCTGTTCCTGTACCCATTGCAATCCCGATATCCGCCTGCTTCAATGCGGGCGCGTCATTAACACCATCTCCCGTCATGGCTGAGATATGTCCCTGCTGCTGCCAAGCCTGAACAATACGGATTTTATTTTCAGGGGAAACCCGGGCATAGACTGTCACCGATGATAAAATGGCAATCAGCTCTTGTTCACTCAAATCATCCAGCTCAGCACCCGTCAGCGCCCGATCTCCCTCTGAAAAAATACCAATATCCTGTGCAATTGCAACAGCTGTTGTCTTGTGATCACCAGTAATCATGATTGTTTTAATCCCAGCGCTTTTGGCATCCTTGACGGCTTGAAAAACTTCTTTCCTAGGCGGATCAATCATTGCCAGCAAGCCGACTAGAATCAAGTCGTTTTCATCAGAAAGCGTAATCGCTTCATTTTTTATCGGTTTATAAGCAAAGGCTAGAACGCGCAGCGCCCGCTGGGAGAACTGTTCATTTTGCTGTTGCAGCTGCTGCTTCATCTCAGCTGTCAATGGAACGACTTGCCCATTTAATAAAACCTGGCTGCTGCGTGCAAATACAATATCTGGTCCGCCCTTAGTCATTAATAGCAGTTCTCCATCAATGGTATGAAGTGTAGACATCAGCTTCCGGTCAGAGTCAAACGGCAGTTCTGCCATTCTAGGATAGTTTTCCCGTATTTCCTGATAAGGCTGATTACTCAGCTCACTGAAATCGATTAACGCAGTTTCTGTAGGGTCACCAAGTTTGCTGCCGTCTTCAGCGTAGACTGAATCATTGGCCAGAACACTAATTTCCATCAACCGTTTTTCATCTTCTGACCAACTATCAGGCATTGAATTAAAGGTTCCCGTTTGTCCATTTACTAAGTAATAATCCACCACAGTCATTTTATTTTGAGTCAGTGTTCCTGTTTTATCTGTACAAATAATGCTGGCAGAGCCCAAGGTTTCCACTGCCGGCAGTTTTCGGATAATGGCATTCTTTCTTGCCATAGTCTTCGTTCCAATCGACAGAACAATGGTTACAATAGATTGCAGCGCCTCCGGAATTGCTGCAACCGCAACCGCTACAGCAAACATAAAGGCTTGAACGATATCTTCAGTCATATTGCCTGAGCTATTTCCTAAAAACAAACGAGCCAGCTGAATTCCTAGAATAACAAGCGATAAACCTAGAATTGCCAGACTAAGCTTTTTACTAAAGCTGTCTAATCCTTTTTGCAGAGGGGTTTTCGGTTCAACTGCTGATTGCAGCAGCCCTGCTACTTGGCCAATTTCTGTCCGGCCTCCCGTTGCCGTTACTAAAAACTTGCCTCGTCCATACGTAACAATAGTTCCGCTGTGCACCATGTTTATCCGGTCGCCAATCGGCACATTGCTCTGAATTTCTCTCACTTCTTTTTCAACGGGTACAGATTCACCTGTCAGCATACCTTCATCAATTTTCAAAGCACCTGTTTCCAGCAGCCGTCCATCGGCGGGCACATAGTCCCCAGCTTCTAAAAGAACCAGATCACCAGTGACTAACTCTTTTGCCGCCACAGTTTGTTCCTGTCCATCCCTTAATACACGGGCATCAGGAGCCGACAAGCTTTTTAATGCCTCCAATGATCCCTCTGCTTTCTTTGTTTGAACCACACTAACCACTGAGTTAAGGAGCAGGACAGCAAAGATAACCAATGATTCTACATAAGAGCCCATAACCATTTGAACAACGGCCACAATTAATAGAACAATCACCATCGCATCCTTAAAGGTTTCAAAAAACAGCTGCAGGCTGGATTTCTTTTTTGCCTCTTCCAACTGATTAAAGCCGTCTTCTTCCAGCTTCAATTTGACCTGAGCTGAAGACAGCCCTTTTTCGCTGCTTTCTGTTTCTTTTAGTAATGTACTCAGACTCTGTCGGTAAGCACTCTTTTGCTCTTGTTTGTCAGTCATTCTAATTCCTCCAATAAAGTAATTGTTTAAACTCTGTACGAATCGATTCCAGCAGTCCTACATTGTTCTCCCCTTTCTAAATCAAAAGAGACCTGAGACAAGTAATGTTTTACTTGTCTCAGGTCTCACCATTTCATACAATACCAGAAGACCATCTTCATGGTCGACTTACTGTTGATATTATCGCAGCATACTTCTACTGCTGGTTACTCCCCCGAGGGAATCATTCGATTGATAATCAGTTTACCTGAACAGAAATAGTTTTGCAAGTAGTCTGTTTAACAATTTTTCATAAGGTATAAATTTTCCTCTCCATAACAAGCGCTACATCAGAAGATGGGTTAGCCTAAACAGCTTAGGATAATTCCGATTGGTTCACCTGCCAGCGGGAAATCGACTTACTTGGCAGTACTAAAAAGATAAACATAATAATTGGTCCAAAGAACGGTATGATATACAGTAGAATCCACCAGTTGCTCCTGTTCGTATCATGGAGACGGCGTGCCCGAACAGTAAAATTAGCTAGCCAGACAGCAAAAGACAACCCCATAAAAATAAATGCATAAATGTTTAATTTCGTAAACTCCTGCGTATCAAAATTATAATACTGAGTAATATTTGTCAGTAAACCGTAAATAAACAACACAAGATAATTCAGTAGCTGCGGCCACCAATATTGCCCTCTAGTTGCTCTGGCATCCATCACTGTGATATTGCTCCAATATTCTTTATATGCCTGTATCATTGTGAATCCCCCCTTGAAAATAACATATCATCATTTTCAAAGTAGCTCAATTAATAGGCTTAACAAGTTGGGACGATAAGTAAATGCCCAACTTTTCTTTCTCTAAAATTCGGTTATTCGTTCCGCTAGCATCACTTTCTAAGTGCTAAAAAAACTAAGCGTTAAAGTTTTGGGAAATGAGATGAACTACCTCAAAATAGGAGAAGCTCCAGATGTGTATCAATCAGCAGCTACTCGGTTTCCTTGTAGTGTTTCTTGATAATTTTCATATGCGTCTTCTTAGTGCTGAGAAATACAGTTAGAGACGAGCTGATATTGAACAGTACTTGCTTAGTTCCCGGTATGTAACACTTTTGCCTCGTCCTTTATTTGCCTATTCTATTTGGCAATAACGGAGTTAAGGGAGAGCTATAAGAATTTTTTGCTACCCCAAAATTACTTGAACCTTTCTTTCTTTTTTTCCGAAAACAGTTCTCTATAGTTTTTTCTGCATAGAGAACTACAATAATAAGCAACCCCAAACTGTTTCATCCATTACAAATATTTGCCTATTTTTTAGCTAATCCTGCTCACCATGCATTTGGTTAAAGATGAATACAGAAACAATTTCTTCAAAAATAAACTGAAAGGAGCTGTGACATTAGTATGCCTCAGCCCCTTAACACCGGATAAACGATGTTTCAGCTTATTTTTTCATGACTAAACCCTTCCATCCCATTATTGACTTTGGCCAGCTGAGTACTTTTATTCCTTAATAGCGGCTAATTTGATGCTGCAATACTGACTGGTTACCTTCAACAATGGCCCAATCAACAAAATACCAACTAAAGGTCCCAACATTAGTTTGCCTCCTAAAAGCATACCGCTTATAAAACAGATTAAATCAAGCACAATTCGAACTTTGGCTAAATCAATCATTCGCTTGCTACTCAACGCAAAGCACAAAGCAATATAGCTCTCTTTGCCAACATTTGCTGCAGCTGCCATTCCTGATCCGATACCAATAAATGAAACTCCTATAAGTACAAGAAGTAATTTAAAAGGAAAAGCTAGTTCTGGAAAAGCTGCCTGACGAATGACTAAATCTGTGCAAATACTTGTTGCTATTGGATTCAACACAGTTGCCGGCCCCAGCTCCTTCTTATCAATAAAGAAAACCAGTACCAAACAGCAGCTAGTCACTAGTAAAGAAGCTTGTCCAACTGTTAGCGACAGCTTATCAGCTATTCCTTCCCATAATACACCTAATGCATCCGCACCCAAGCCCGTAAGTACACATAATCCTACGCCAATACCGACTATGGAAGATCCGGCTATTGAAACAAAATACCGTATTATTCGCTTCATTAATCTAAATCTGTACCATCAGAAGCAATAACCTTTTTATACCAATAAAAAGAATCTTTTCTGATACGGCGGCATTCTTTCTCATTTTCATCAGTACGGTCAACATAAATTAACCCGTAGCGTTTCTTGTAACCATTGCTTGTAGATAGTAAATCAATTGCCGACCAAGGCATATAACCGATAACCTCTACGCCAATATCCATAGCGCGTTTCGTTGCTTGTATATGCTCTCTTAGATAGTCGATGCGATAGTCGTCGTGAACTTTTTCATCTTCGGTTAATTCATCATAAGCACCAAGCCCATTTTCAGTAATCATAAAAGGAATTTTATAGCGTGTATAAAGGTCACGGTAGACATATTCCAAGCCGATAGGATCGATTGCCCAATCCCAGTCCGTTGTCCGAAGCTCAGGATTTGAGCACATTTGGTAGAAACCGGGATGGGTTTCAAAGCCGGACATTTCGCCTTTTTTACCGCTTAGATTATAGCCCGACCAGCTTCTTTCAGCACCTTCCGGACATGCATGTGCACACTGACTATCATAATAATTGATTGCAAAGAAATCGGAAATATTCTCTGCAAAAAATGCTTCGTCTCCATCTTCTATCTCAGGTGCAAGCCCTGCCTCTTTCAAATAGTTAAGTGCTGCAACATTATAGTACCCCTTAAAGTAGACATCTAGATAATAGGCATTTCTCAAATCATTGGCATTCAATGCTGCCAGCTGATCTTCCGGCTTACAAGTTCTAGCATAAACCGGCGCATACCCTAAGGCAGGTCCAGCCAATCCGCCAGCCTCATGAATATATTTTACTGCTGTTGCCTGTGCTAAGTTCATATGATGATTAATTTGATAACGCAATTGATTATTATTCTGATATTCAGGAAGAACATAACATTTTTGTGTCCAGTACTGGACAATGATACTTTGCTCATTTAGAGTAATCCAATACTTGATGTCATCCTTAAATTCATTCACGACATATTTAGCAAAAATTTCAAAATCCTTAACAACTTCTCTCGAAAGCCAGCCCCCATATTTTTCGACCAACGCCCAAGGCAAGTCATAGTGATACAGCGTAGGTATTGGTTCAATCCCATTTGCTTTCAGTTCAGCAATTAAGTCACGATAAAATTGAACCCCAGCTTCATTTACTTGATCGCCGCCATTTGGAAAAATACGTGTCCAGGCAATGGAAAAACGATAGCTTGTAAAACCCATCTCCTTAAATAAAGCAATATCTTCTTTATACTTATGATAATGATCACTGGCAACAGAAGCATCAGCAAAGCCGTACACTTCCTGTCGTTCCTTATTAATGATATCTTGCTGAGACAGCCCTTTACCATCTGCTTGCGCTCCGCCCTCCACTTGATAGGCACTAGTTGCTGCTCCCCATAGGAAGTCTTTTGGAAATTCTTTTTTCATTATATTTTCTCCTCATCTTTTTTATAAAAAAACTGAAGGATGAGTCAATAACGGACTGCTTCAGATTTCTGACTATTCTTTAGTCCAACTGGTCAATAAATGTTGTATCACCAATTGTTTCAATTGAATATTTATCGTTCTTATACGTCAGTGTGGTCACACTGCAATTGGCAATTTTTTCGCCTTTATACTCGCCTGGAGCAACTACTTCTAAAAGAATGGGGATCAGCCCTCCAGAAGAGACAACGAGCACATTGCCGCCACCCTTGCGTTGCGCTTCTTCAAGCATTTCTGTCATTACTTTCTCAGCGCGTTCTTCCATTTCACCGTAAGTTTCTGCTGCTTGCTCAGGATCAACCTCAGCGACTTTATCAGCCAACTCCTGCTCTGTCAGTGTTTCCTTTAAAAAATCCCACAATTCATCACTATCTGTCGGATAATCCAACTCTAAGGCTTCGGCTACAGCTATATTCATCGCATCGTTGGATTGACCTTCAAAGCTGCCAAAGTTTTTTTCTCTGAAGCCCTTAAGCTCGGTAACTTCAGGCACTTCAGCACTATTTTCATTTAGTATTAATTTAGCGGTATTTTTTTGACGAGCCAAGTCACTAGAAAATGCTGATGAAAATTTAACATCTTTTAGTCCCTCTCCTACTGCTGCTGCTTGAGCCTCACCGGTCTCTGTTAACGGGCTGTCACTATATCCTTGTACCTGATTCATCGTGTTGAACCAGGTTTTTCCATGTCTAACCAGATAAATCCTAATTTCTTCTGTCTTTTCTTCTGTATCTTTTGAGGCAGTTGTTTCTTTTGTAGCAGCACTGCTGCACCCTGCTATTAGAAAAATTGCTGCTATTGCCAGCCAAACTGTTTTTTTCACTTTTATCCCCCTTTACTATAGCTACTCATGTTCTATTACTATTTCAAAAAGATCAATCAATTCACGAGTCATTGTCACCTCGCTGGAAATGGTCATAAGATGATCCTGTGCATGAGTGAATAAGAGACACGGTTCATAACTCTTACCCGCTGCTTCATTTTGAATCACTGCCGTTTGCGACTGGTGAGCCAACACGATATTCTTCTTTGCTTCAGTCAAACAAGCTCTTGCACCGGCAAAATCTTTCTGTTTCGCACATTTTACTGCTTCCTGTGCCTTTGTCCGACCATTTCCTGCATGTAGAATAATCTGCATAGCTACTGAAATCAATTCATTTTCTTCTTCAACTTGTTTTTTATGTTCCATCTACTTTCACCTCATCAATTTTACGAAATTACTTCTGCACCAGCAGTCACTTCCTGTGTCTGTTCCTTTATTGCTTCTTTCTCAGCTTTTACCTCTTCTGCCAGTAATTCTTTCTCATATACTTTGAAGAATGGATACCAAATGGCTAAATAAATTAGGAACAGTACTATATACCAAATAACAGCTCGAAAATCCTTAGTTAAAATTACACTAGAAACCGGTGCTGGAATTTGTGCAAGCTGCATCAATTCAGACGGGATATTGAGCAGACCGCCTCTCATTGCAAACCAAACGACGCAGCTTCCCACAATTGAATTAATCCACATTGGCATCATCAATAAAGGATTCATAACGATTGGTGTACTGAAAGCAATAGGTTCATTGATATTAAATAGAGATGGACCAATACAGATACGTCCAAGGGTTTTTAATTTTTTTGCTTTGGAAAAACACATTAACAAATTCAAAGTAAGGGTCGCTCCAGTCCCGCCCATCATAATCAGACCAATACTGTAAACTGTCTCATTTGTCACTATATTTAGCGGGCTATTTCCTTGCTGAACAGCTAATGTGTTAGCCGCAATCCCAGCTATAAAAATTGGGTTTTGAATTGCTGACCATAACCATGTAGAAATCCCCATAGAATAGAAAAATGCTGGTATCAATACTAAAAGAATCAGCCCCGGAAGAGATTGTCCAAAGTTCTGTATCGGTTCAAACAAGCTTAAAATTACTTGGAAAATATCAATTTTCATTCCAAATATGAGTGTTGACCACAATGCTAAGCTCAAAAAAATGGGAATGATGTTATTAATCCATTCAATAATAAAGTCCGGAAGCTCGCTGTTTTGAAATAGCTTTAACTTGCTGTAAAAATGAAAAATGACACTGACAACCGCCCCGGTAATCACACCAATTAAAATACCAGTAGGACCAATGCGTCCCATATCATAAACTCCTTCTTCTGATGCAATTGGATGGAGACTCATCATCAGAGAACAAATTGAAACAATTCCAGCAGTAATTGAATACCCGGGATGCTTGAATTTTTCCATGTATTGATTTGCTACCATAAAAGCTGCAATTAATCCAATCATTCCAAAAGAATAATTTGATATGTTTCCAAGATCAGGCAGTTCTTGAATGTATGAACGGAAAACATTGTAGAAAAATACGATTGATCCAGTCATGATGAACGGAATTAACTTTTGCATTGCACTGGAAAGTCCAGCGACAGCAGGCTTTTGTGTTAGAACCTTGGCTTTCGGTGCAAAAGAATTTGCCAGCCAATCCATAAATTTTTTCATTATTGCTCCTCCTTTTCTAAAAAATCAGCCCTTTAACTTCTGAATAGCAAAGTCGATTAGCCCATCACCGTCCAGCATACCGTAAATATCTTGGGGAATAACATCGACCACAACATTGTAAGGCGCTGCCTGCTCTGTCATTTCTTCTTTGAATGCTGCGTAATGCGGACCTAATAATAAAATGTCAATAGAATCTAAATATTGAGCGATTTCACTTTCACTTCGTGCTTCAATAGTTCCAGATATCCCTCTTTTTTTGGCAGCTTTCCTCGTTTTTTGTGCCAAAAAACCACTTGACATTCCCGCACCACAGCAAAGCATCATATTGATTGTTTCCATAATTAATACCTCCCATTTTTCAGCAGCTTTCCGTTTTGACCAGCTGCTTTTCTGTACCTCGATTATTTCTTTTTTCCGGCTTTTTCTCAACTGAACATTTGCACTCCCCTAGTGCAAATTTCTATTTAAAATCGCTTTCATAACAGCTATACTAAATTAAAGATACTTATCAGAAAGGGACTGTCCCAAATGAAAAAAAAGCAGGAACAACTTTTAACTTTTTTACTTCAACAAAAGCAACCTACATCCTCCAGAGTTTTGGCGAATGTTTTAGATGTTTCTATACGGACAGTCAAAAATTATGTTTCTGAGCTAAATCATACTGGCAGTCAACCGTTGATTTTTTCGTCAAATCTTGGCTATACAGTAAACCGCGATTACGCCCGACAGCTGCTTAACAAAAAAAAAGATACAGGGAATTTGCCCCAAACTTATAAAGAGAGAGCCTTCTATATTATAAAAAAAATCCTAATTGATCATCAGCAGCTGGATACATTTGATTTAACAGAAGAATTATATGTCAGCTATTCCACTTTAAAAGGG
Organism: Enterococcus sp. LJL128; assembly: GCF_056924295.1. Classification (NCBI taxonomy): domain Bacteria; kingdom Bacillati; phylum Bacillota; class Bacilli; order Lactobacillales; family Enterococcaceae; genus Enterococcus; species Enterococcus sp. LJL128. The sequence continues at coordinate 32,857 of NZ_JBXPBP010000021.1, forward strand.
GATATTTCACGGATGAACAAGTCGTTTGAAAAATATAATGTGCGGTTCGCGATAAAAAATGATTTGATTCAAATCAGTGGGGAAGAAAAAGAGAAGCGGCGGTTAATATCATATATTATTTTTGAAGAGATGCCTTATCATTTTATGAATCAGGAGATTTTAAAACAGAATTTTGCTCCAGAAGATGTGGTTAAGCTATCTATTATTATCCAAGCTACCATGAAGGAATCTAACTACCATCTAAATGATTTTTCCTTCATGAATTTGATGCTCCATCTGCTGATTCTGATAGAATCCGTTCGAAACGGAAAATCTTTGGTTTCCAGAGACTGGTTCAGCTCATGGCTGAGGCAAGATAAAGCACAGCTTGTTACCTGTCTCATTGAAGAGCTGGAAAACTCCTTTGATTTGCAGTTGAATGAACTGGAAAAAGAAGAAATACACATGCTTTTTCAAGCAAATGCCAACTACATTCCATCGAACAACATTAAAGAGCTGGAGCAGATTGCCGGCGCCGATATACTAACTGCGATGAATACAATCCTTCATAATGTCCATCAAACTTTTGGCATCAACTTAAGTAGCGAAAGTTTTATTGTTCCGTTTGCACTACATTTAAGTGGTTTATTCTCAAGGGCAAAACAAGATTCGTTCCTAAAAAATCCGATGTCGGAATCATTAAAAAAGGATTATCCGATTGTGTATGATATTGCTATATTTATTTCTCTACAGCTAAGCGAACATTTTGATATCAAAATTACAGAGGACGAAAGCGCCTATATCGCTTTGCATATTGGTGCAGAATTAGAAGGACAAAAACGGAATTTTTCAAAGATAAGGACTGTTGTTTTATGTCCTAAATACATGAAGCTTGATGAAAAGCTCTATAGCAGGCTTTCACAGCATTTTGGTAATGACTTAAATATTCTAGCTGTTGTTTCTCAGCTCTCTGAAAGCGAGACACTCACTTTTGATTTACTAATTACAACAGTGCCTGTTCCAAAAACCGGAAATTATAAAATACTAAATATTTCTCCATTTTACACGGAAGAACAACGGCTCATGCTTATTAGCGAAATCGCAACTATACGATTAAATCAAAAAAAACAAATTTTAAGCAAAAATTTTGATGCCTACTTTAGTAAAAAATTCTTTTTTACTGATTCTAATGCAGAGCAGCCGGCTGCATTGATTAAGCAGATGTGTCTTTCTCTTGAAACAGAAGGAATTGTTACAGAAGAGTTTTACCCTCACGTTTTAGAAAGAGAAAATGCTTCTTCTACTGCTTTTGACTCAATTGCTATTCCTCATTCAGTTTATATGGATGCAGCAAAAACAACTATTGCTGTTTTAATTAATCCAAATGGGATTAATTGGAATGGACACAAAGTATTTGTGATATTACTGGCAGCTATCAACGACTTGGATAGGCAATGCTTTACAGATATTTATGAAGCACTAGTATCACTTTTCGACTATCCTGAAGTTTACTCAGAGCTTCGTTCCGTAAAGAGTTTTGAGGAATTTCGATTATTCATTCAATCCAAAGCAAAAAAAGGGGGGTGACATTTCTATGTCTTCCCCCTTAAAGCGAAATGAACAGCATTTCATAAGCAGCTTTATAACAAAAAGATAGGTTCGCTAAAAATAGCATAACTTTTCTTATTTCTTCTCAATGCCTCAGATGACTCCACATCTTATTTAACTGCTGATAATTATTTTATTTTTAATACCTCTAAAGTTGCTGCTAGTTGATTAACCGGTACCTGCCCTGGTGCTGATGCCTTTGCAGCAGCACCAAAAGTTGCATCCGAGCCAAACACCTGACCAGATACGCGGCTGACCATTCCTAAAGCACCCATTGACATCGTAATCAGCGGACGATCAGAGTATAGACGCTTCATTTCTTCTGTTGCTGCTAATAAGGTTAGAACATCTGCTGATGTTTGGGGCATCACTGCAATTTTACAGATATCTGCTCCCTTATCCTGCATTGCTCTTAAACGTTTGACAATCTCTGCTTTCTCTGGCGTAGCATCGAAGTCATGGTTACACATCACAACCCTCACGCCTTGCTTGTGTGCTTTATCAATTATGTTTTCAACTTCACGCTCTGGCATGAACAGCTCCACATCCAGCAAGTCTGCTTGCCCCTGTTCAAGTATGTTCGTATAAATAGTAAAGTAATCTGCCTCTGGCAATTCCAGCTCGCCGCCTTCTTTTTTTGTACGGAAAGTAATTAATAACGGTTTATTTAATAGACTGTGTACTTCTTTTGACAGCTGCGCTGCTTTCCCGGCTTCTGTTACTTCTTCATAAAAATCAATACGCCACTCAACAATGTCGCAATCCAGCGCTGCTACCTGTTTTGCTTCATGAATAATCTCTTCTTTTGTTTTTCCAACAAGAGGAACAATTATTTTAGGAGTACCTTCACCAATAACCACATTTCCTACTTTTACTGTCTGCATACGTAAATGCTCCTTTCTACAACAGTGTTAATTCACTTCTGCATTTGTTTGACCAGCTGACAACTCTGCACCTGTACTGCTGGTATCAATAGTTTGACGATAACGGATAAAGATGACGATTGCAAGTAAAAATCCAATCCCGGCAATAATCGTATCAAATAGCATAATTCCCCGCGGATTACTGCTGGCAATTCTTCCGGCAGCTACTGGAATCGCAAAAGAAGCAATACTTCCAAATGTGTAGAAAATTCCAGTAATTGTTCCTTTACCAGCTGGGAACATTTCCCCCATAACAGTTAGTCCCAGCTGCATAACGCCGCCCGCTGCAAAGAAGCCGACAAAGACAGCCCCTACTGTTAGAACCATTGGCGAAGGAAACAGCCACATAGCTGTGATTGAAAGAAACGACATCAGTGTATACGGCAGGACTAGATTGACTGGGCGAACCTTAGCCGCAACAACAGCTGTAACCGCCACACATACTAGAGAACCTGTAGAATAATAAGAGACTAATAATTTTGCTGCATTTTCAGACATCGACGCTACCTCTTCACCATATAGTGAAATATACTGGCTAATCAGATAAAACGTTGCCTGAGAAATAAATCCGTAAATAACAAACGCTACACCTTCAATTTTCATATTCGGTTTACTTTTGAATTTTGTAGCAGTAACCGGTTCTGGTTTAGCAGTACCTTCTGCTTTATTATCAGCATCTGGAAATGGTAATTTCAGCAGGAACACTGCGTTCAGTGCCAATAATAGAATACAAACGATAAAGGACCAGCCAAACCATAAGCCGTTGCTGCCTAAGAAAGCAATAATAAACGGCAGTGCAAACTGACCAATCTGAACAGCCGCTTTAATCAGAACATTGGCAGTTCCAGCTGTTTTAGGAAAGGATTCCATCAGCGCAGGATACGTACCAGAATCCAGACAAGAGTTGGCGATTCCGGCTACTACACCAAAAATCATTGCAACTAGTACGCTTGGGCTGAATAGTATGCCAACAAAGAACAGAACATAAACCAGCATCCCCAAGTACACAAACGGTTTACGACCAAACTTGTCCGACAGCCAGCCGGAGATCAAAATAGCGACTAGACGGCCAATCCCTAACATTGCTACAACACTGGATACTCCTTCAACATTGGTATTCCACTGAGCGGCCAAGGCATCCTTGTTCTGCATGATAATCAAAACACCCATCCCGTGGACGATGTAGTTGATATAAAGAGCAACCGCTGTAGGCATATATTTGTTTTTCATCTTTTCTCTCCTTAGTCCTTAAATAATAACTCTCTAATATAATTGACAGGCATGTCTTCTCCTGTGAATAGTTTGAAGGCCTCTGCCCCTTGATACAGCATCATACCCAAACCATTGATTACTTTTTTCGCGCCATTATCTTTGGCAAATTTTAATAATTTTGTCTCTTTCGGAATATAAACCACATCGAAAACGACCAAATTTTCATGAATCATTTCTGGATCATTAATTAGGCTTTCCTTTTCCAACGGCTTCATTCCTACGCCTGTTCCATCGATATAAATTGCACTTTCAGCAATTGATTGTTTAAATGCTGCCTGATCCTTTAGAGAGGTTAAGGTTGCAACACAATCAGTATTTTCGTTGATTTTTTTGACCGTTTCTTTGGCATTTTCAAAGGCAGCATCTTCAATATTGAAAATACGCAGCTCCTTCACGCCATCAAGTGCTGCCTGAATAGCAATTGCTGTTCCTGCCCCACCAGCTCCTGTCATCGTTACAATCTGGTCTTTTACCTCTACACCTTCTTCTTTCAATGAACGCATCGCACCTGTACCGTCGGTAATATGCCCAACCAGATGGCCTTTGCCATCCTTATTCACAACGGTATTGACCGCTCCACACAGCTTAGCTGCAGGAGACAGCTCATCCAGATAAGGGATAATTGCCTGTTTGTTTGGCATAGAAACGTTTGAACCGCGAATTCCTAGTGCCCGAATTCCCTGTACTGCATCCTTCAGCTCTTCATTGCCGACTTCAAACGCCAGATACGCGTAATCCAAACCTAGCTTAGCAAAAGCTTCATTATGCATTGTTGGAGACAAGCTGTGTCTGATAGGTGTTGCGATTAAGCTAATTAATAAGGTATGTCCATCCAATCTTTCTGTCATGCTCAGTTCCTCACTTGTTGTTTTATTTTTTAACTGCCAGCAGTGTTGCTGACTGCTGACAGTATATTCCTAGACTACGTGAAATGTCTGTTCCTTGTTTGCAGCTGAGCTTCTACTCATTCTGCGTTCTGCTTTTTCAATTGTTTTTAAGATATCACGGGCTTCTCTGGTTCCTTCCATGATTCGTCTTGCTACCTTGCTATCGCCGATATTAACTAATTCTGTTTCATTTTCCAGTGCATATTGCTGCAGCTCCGGCAGCAGCGGCGCTTCTGCCCGCATCCCCAGACAAACAAAACCTAAATCAAAGAATAATTCTTTTATCTCACCATTCGGCAGCTCTACTGTGAAATGATCTTTGCTTACCTGAGTAAGCTTCGTTGATGTATAAACCTGAACATCATAGTCTCTAACAATTTCCATCATCGCCAGCTTTGTAATCAAATCAAGGTCTTTGCCCAGTTCCGGCTGCATCTCTACGATACTCACCTTTTTAGCGCCGCGTTCTGCATAGTACTCAACCACGTCCAGTCCAACAGCTCCGCCGCCAATCACAACTACTTCTTTGCCTTCAAATTCCTGAAAGTTATCCATATTATTCAATAAATCGAAAATGGAAAAGACCTGACGGCTCTCGTCCGCTAACACTTCATGCAGTCCATTAATCGGCGGAAGCAATGGCGTTGCACCAGTGGCATTTACAATAACATCTGGATTGCTTCCATGGATATCCTCCATCGTAAAACGGTGATTCAAATGAATGGTTAGGTTATCCAGCTCCGCACAGCGGTTTTTCAAATAGATAATAAAATCATCAATTCGTTTTTTGTCAGGGAAACGTGCAATTTCATGCCCTAAACCACCTAAATAGCTTTTTTGCTCATACAGTTCGACTTCCACACCAATCTCGGCAGCTGTAGCCGCTGCTTCCAAGCCAGCTGTACCGCCGCCAATGACAACCATTTTCATTGGATTTTCTATCGGCTGTTCCTTGTACTGATCTTCATAGTAAAGGTCAGGGTTAATGGTACAGCGGATAGGACGGGATTTATTGATGCGGTGATCCGCACACCCGATGTTGCAGGAAATACATTTTCTTAACAAGTGCTCCTGACCGCTTTCAACCTTGCTAATCCAGTTTGGCTCAGCAATCAGCCCTCGGCCCATTGCCAATAAGTCAGCGTCGCCATTTTCCAGTATTTCTGCCGCCCGCTTCGGGCTGCGAATATTACCAGAGGTTACAATAATCTTTTCAGGATAGCGCTCTTTCACTGCCTTTGCCATATAAGAACGCCAGCCGTCTTCAAGATTCATCTTATCAATCTGGTACTGTAAATTATCGTTTAAAGCAGCAGAAACATTTAAAATGTCTACGTCATCAACAAAATAGTTTAAAATGTCAATAGAATCCTCTAGTGTATTGCCGCCCTCTAAAAGCTCGTCTGCACTAAAGCGCAGCGAAATTGGGAAGAAGGGCCCTACAGCTTTGCGGACAGCCTCGACAGCCAGCTTGGCAAATCGCGCCCGATTTTCTGCTGTGCCGCCGAATTGATCTGTACGTTTATTGTACAAAGGAGACAAAAACTGACTCAACAGATAAGAATGTCCTGCATGAATCTCCACACAGTCAAAGCCAGCTTTCTGTGCTCTTGCAGCTGCTTCGGCGTATTTATCTATAATGGTATAAATTTCCTCTTCGGTTAGCGGTCTTGGCGCCGGATTACCTGTTTTACTTGGAACATTGGAGGAGGATACAGCCTGTACGCCATTCAGACGCAGCCCATATGCTGAAGCTCCGGCATGATTAATCTGAACAGAGGTAGCAGCGCCATAGGCATGCATCGTTTCATTAAACTTCCATAAACCTGGTATGTACTGGTCATTATCAATTCGAAGCTGAGAAGTTCCATTTGTTCCCATTGGATAGTCAACACAGACATTTTCTAGCGTAATCATCCCTGTGCCGCCCTTGGCTCTTTGTTCGTAGTATGATAAGTGTTCTTTATTAAAGGTTCCGTCCATGTTGGCAAAATTCGTCCCCATAGGCGGCATAATCACTCGATTTTTTAATGTCAGACGCCGAATCGTCAACGGTTCAAAAATTGTTTGATACTTATCCATAGTTGTCCTTCTTTCTTCAAATTCATTGTTTCACAATCTAGTCACCTATAGTTTAATACAGCTATTCCATAAAAACTAATACTTTATTTCCTGATAATTAATCAATTTTTTTTATCAATAATCAAAAAAAAGAAGTGACATTCACATGCCTCCTCCTTTAAAACTTGAATATACAGTGTACCCAAAACTACCTTACTTTCTAAAGAAGTAGTTTTGAGGCATAAGGCGGAACAGCTCTATCACATCCGCCTCAGTTATTCACTTACCTTTATCTGTAATACCTGACCTTCCTTATTCATCGCTTTATACCGAACAGCAATCACTATTGTTGCCCCCAATCCGATTAACGTCAGGACGGCATCGTACCAGAAGACTAGCTGAATATCCTTCTCTGCCATCACTCCAGTTAGGTAGGGCGTAATCATTACGGAAACCGAAGTTGCCAAGGAGTATAAGCTGGTAATCCTTCCTTTTTTCTGCGGAAAAAATTCTAAAATCAGCGCTAGCCCTAGCTGCCAGATACCTCCTGCAGCGAAAACACCTACACAGAGAGCGGCAATTACAACAACAATAAAGCTTGGATATAGATTCATGTAAATAAGCGCTAAAGCGGTAATCCCTGTACAAAAAACCATTAAAGCGGCAATATTAACCCCCTTTTTAACAATTGCAGAGGTTAAAAAAACGGAGACAAAGGAACCGATACTGTAGATACTAACAAAAGTCAGACTGTCCTGCTGATTAGCAATTCCTGTTTGCTCAGCAAAGGTTGGAATCCACAGGATAAAAATATTAAACATTGAAACGGACACAAAAGAGAAGGCCATCAATGCAACCCCATCAATTTTAAAACTGGCTTTTGAGGTACAGAGCTGCTGTGCCTCCACCAGTGTTTCCTCGTCTTTTTGTTTTGACAAATCAATAGTAGACAATGGGGGAAATGCTTGAAACCATAAGAAAATAACATTTAAGAATAAACAAACAATACATAAAACAAACGGCCAGCCGTAATAAAGCTCCTCAGTAATGATGACTCTAGTCATCAGCGGCAGCAGAAACTGTCCCAACGAAATAAAGGCTTTATTCAACACGCTTAATGAGCTGTTGTCTTTCTCGCTGGGGTAAGACTCTACCAGTGTTGGATAGGTACTAGTGTCCAAAAAGGCATTGCTGAAGCCGCCAAACAAGGCAATGACCATCGCAGTTTGATAATTTGTGCTCAGCAGCATACCGGAAAAGAAAATAAAATATGAGAAAATCGCAATCATCACTGTTTTTTTACGTCCAAAGCGGTCAGAAAAATAACCAGAGAAATATAAGCTGATAATTCTGCCCAGTCCAATGGCACTGATAACTAAGGTTACCTGAGCAGTGGAAGCCTGCCATTGCTTCGCCAGTGCTGACATATTCTGGGAAATGATAATCGCTGCCATTCCCTGAAAAATATAATTAAAATACAAGCCTGCAACCAGCGGCAAGTACCGGTGTTTCCCGTTTATAGCCCTTCCTTTTGTGATGTTTTTCACTTTATATCCCACTTTCTTTTTCAATTCCTTTTTATTACATAGGATAACCCATTTTTTTGAAAAATACTAATGCTTTTTTGACCAGCAAATGATAAACTTCATTTATCATTACATAGGAAGTGATCCAATTATGAATCTGAGACATCTTGAATACTTCATCGCTCTTGCTGAATCAGAGCATATGCGCCTAACTGCTGAACAGTTAAATACCTCACAGCCAAACATCAGCCACGCCATTTCCATGCTGGAAGAAGAGCTTGGCGCAAAGCTTTTTGAAAAAAAGGGCCGCAACATCTACCTTACAAGATACGGGAAGCTGTTTTATCAACATGCAGTTTCCGGACTCCAACAACTCTATACAGGAAAACGCCTCATTCAGGAAATGGTGGATCCTCAGACAGGACATATTCAGCTGGGCTTTATTTATACGATGGGGTCTATTTTAGCTCCTCAGCTGACCAAGGATTTTCTAAGTATAGAAGAAAACCACAAAATTCAGTTCAACTTTTCTCAGGGAAACTCTCTTGATATTCTGGAACTGTTGAAAATAGATGAGATTGACATTGCCATCTGCTCCAAGGTCGCTGAAGATCCATCAATACAATTCAACCGTCTGGTCCAGCAGGAAATTGTCGTTGTCGTTCCAAATAAACATCCTCTCGCAAATAAAGATGAGGTTTCCTTAAAGGTCCTAACACAAGAAGCCTTCATCTACTATAATAAGCAAAGCGGCATCCGCCCTTATATTGACGAGGTGTTGGCAGCCCAGCAAATCAAACCGAAGATTGTTTTCGAAGCGGAGGAAGACCATAGTATTCTGGGATTTGTCGGCTGTGATTATGGTATTGCTATTATGCCGGATATTCCTTCAATCTCAGCCTACCCAGTCAAAAAATTACAGATTTCAGATACACTGCTGCCGCGCTATATTTATCTTGCTACAAAAAAAGACCGTAAGATGACGCCGGCAGTCCAGCGCTTCTATGATTACTGCCAGCAATCCGCTCAATATCTTATAGAAAATTAAAGCTGAGCTAAAAGTGTTTTGCTTCAAGAAATAAGCCGGACTACACTAAAAATGGTTCCATACACATTTTCAGTGTAGTCCGGCTTATTTTCAAAGAGACAGCTTTGAGACTACCGTTTATTCAGGTTTTAGGAGTAGAAAAAGTTGAAGATTTTTATGTCCCACTCCTGTTCGTCTTACCTACGCTTCTTACAGCCGCCCTCTCACCATTTTATTAAGCCAAACAGATTTTTTCATACCTCTCTGAAAAAGCTGACCTAAAAAATAGACATAATCCCCGTATACTACAACTATAGTTTCTGTTAAACAAATCAAATACACTTCTATTTTTCTATATCGGACAGCAAAGCTATGCTTCCTAGATAGAATAAGTAGGCAGACTATATAAAATTATAGGGGGAACAAATGATGAAATGGCATAATCTTACAATAGAAAAAACGACACAAGAATTAAACGCAGCAACCACAGGTCTTACGAAGCAGCAAAGGCAACACAAGCTGCAGCAGGAAGGGGAAAATATTCTTAGTGAAAAGAATCAGCTGAAGACCTGGCAGAAAGTCGGAAAGCATTTTACCGATTTACTGATGCTGGTCTTAATGGGCGCTGCTTTTCTCAAGGGAATAACCGGCAGCTATGCAGAAATGGGCATCATCCTTGCAGTAGTTGTTATCAACGGCTTAATCGGCTATTTTCAGGAAAGAAAGGCAGAGGAATCCTTGAACGGTTTAAAGCAAATGATGGGACAAGAGGCCGTTGTATTGTCCGAAGGAGGCCGACAAACCATTCCTTCTACTCAATTAGTTACAGGGGATATTGTTCTGCTCCATGCTGGAGATGTCGTCCCGGCAGATATCCGTATTCTGGAAACCCATGAGCTAATCATCGAGGAATCTGCCTTAACTGGTGAATCTTTACCAGTAGAAAAACAAACCGAGGAATTACCAGCAGATACGCCTTTAGGAGACAGAAGTAATCTGGCTTTTTCAGGCACACTCGTTCAAGCTGGTTCAGGTAAAGGTATCGTAGTAGAGACTGGCGATAAAACTGAGATTGGTCAAATTAATGCTGCACTACAATCCGTACAAAAGCAGACAACACCACTAATTAGAAAAATGAATCAGCTGAACAAACAGATTTTTAAAGGCTTGATTTTCTTTATCTTATTTCTGGTATTCTTTACAACCTTTAGATACGGAATGGATTTGAACCTGATTCTCTCCGCCAGTATTGCCCTGATCGTTGCAGTCATTCCTGAAGGTCTGCCGGCAGTTCTCACCATGATTCTTTCCATGGGCGTCAAGGAAATGGCACAGGAAAAAGCAATTGTTAAAAGTATGCCTGCTGTAGAAACACTCGGTGCAATGACGGTCATCTGCTCAGATAAAACAGGAACACTAACCAAAAATGAAATGACAGTCGTTGACCTGGTATTGCCCAAAGATATGGAAAAAACACAGGCGGAAGCTCAGTTGGCTGCTATTATGAACAACTGTCAGGAGCTAAAGCTCAATGAGGAGCAAACCATTGAAGAGTTGAGCGGCAATCCTACAGAGCTGGCTTTGCTGAAATATGCAGACAGCTTTTCAGCTCCTTTACTGGCGAAGCTGGATAAAATTCCCTTTAGTTCTTCCTACAAGTACATGGCCACCCTGCATGAAGCATCAACAGAAAACCATGTTATTTATATCAAAGGCGCACCGGAAGTTCTTCTTCAGAAAGCGAAATTAACCCCTTCAGAAAAAAGCTACTGGGAAAAAGAAGCTGCGGAGATGGCTCAAAATGGCCGCCGGGTTCTTGGCTTAGCTGTAAAATATCTTCCAGTGAATGAGGAGCTTTCCCACGAAAGCCTGGAAAATCTAACAATGGCTGGCTTAACTGGAATTATTGATCCACCGAAGGAGTCAGCCGTACAGGCTGTCAGAGAAAGCCTGCAGGCGGGTATCTCTGTAAAAATGATTACTGGTGACCACAAAGATACCGCTCAAGCCATCGGCAAACAGATTGGACTGCGTCACACCTCGCATGTTTTGGAAGGCAAAGACATTGATTACCTGACCGATGAAGAGCTTCAGAAGCAAGCCACAGCAATCGATATTTTCGCCCGGACAACACCCGAGCATAAGCTGAGAATCGTTACTGCCCTACAGAAAAACGGCGAAGTAGTTGGTATGACAGGTGATGGCGTCAATGATGCCCCTGCTTTAAAAAAGGCAGATATTGGTATTGCTATGGGAATCAAAGGCAGCGAAGTAAGTAAACAAGCAGCAGATATGGTGCTGGCCGATGATAACTTTGCGACAATCACACGGGCTGTTAAGGAAGGCAGACGGATCTTTGATAATCTGAAGAAGACCATCAATTTCTTCCTGCCAACAGCTTTAGCACAAGGATTAATCGTCATTTTTGCCTTAATGGCTAATCGGCCGCTGCCGTTGACACCTGTTCAGATTTTATGGGTAAATATGGTAACCACCATTACACTTTCATATGCACTAGGCTTCGAGCCGGCTCATGAGCAGATCATGAAGCGGATGCCAAGAAATCCAAAGGAGCAAATCCTCTCAGCCTACAGCCTATTCCGTATCGTATATGTTTCCTTGCTCATCACAGTACCGGCGTATCTGTTAGCCATGCAAGCAGATAGTCTGGCTGTTCAGCAGACCATGCTTCTGCAAAACATCGTTCTGGCACAGGCCTTTTACATGATTAACTGTCGGGAGCTGCTTGACCGGTCTCTTAATAAAAGCCTCTTCAAAAACAGGGCCCTTTTTATCTCTCTTGGCTGTTTAGCATTCTTACAAGGTGCCGTGCTGCTCTTACCAATGGCTCAGCAAATACTAGGCACAACTAGCTTGACTCTCACTCAACACCTGCCAATTCTACTAAACACTATCGGCATTTTCCTGATAGTTGAAGCAGAAAAGTTTGTTTCTAAGAAAATAGCGAAGAAGAAAAGGAAGGAAGCAGTCGTATAGTCATTCAGAATAAGATAGTACATCCTTGTAGAAAAGAACTTGATATATTCAGCACATCCCTTTAATAATGGAAAGAGGTTGAGACAGAAATGGTTAGCTTCAAGCACCAAGTAGGTACTTTTCAGCATCTGCTCTACTTACGCAGTAAGTAATCACAGTGATTCAAAGCAATAAGCAGGAAATTACGAAAATGACAGTCAACATGAAGGTAAACCATTCGACGTTGACTGATTCCTACCTGGTGCACCACAAAGTTTTGCTAAATTCCGGCTTATTGCCGAAGAATTTGCTCCTGCGGTTACTCGTCGCAGTTAAGTACTTTGCTTGTGCTCCTGCGATTACTCGTCGCAGTTAAGTGCTTTGCGTGTGCTCCTGCGGTTACTCGTCGCAGTTAAGTGCTCGTATGTATTACTGTCTCACCGTTTATTCGGATTTAAGCATACTAAAAGTCTGGGAATTTAGTTATGTCCCAGACTATTTTTCATTTCAAAAAAGCGGTGCTTCTCTTTTTCTACAGAATTATCCAAAGCTTATATCCCAAAATGAACAATAATTTTATTTTCTGCTGCTGCAGTTTTTAGAATACTTTCCAGTGTATCCCACTCTTCACCGATAAAATATGCCGCCTGCTCAGATTCATTTCCATGTAAATAATCGGCAATTACTTCAAGAAAATGTTGCGCTATTGCTGGTGTGATAACCGTTATTCCATAGTAGTTAAAGCCTGGTCCAAATTCCTTAGCCGTCTGCCAATACATCTCAATATTCTTAAATACGTTGTAGTTTTCCATAATAAATTGATCTTGAATATCAATCGTTTCATTTCGAAACGCCCAAAAATCTTCATCTTCTGATAGCGTATCCCGCAATGCAAAATTATGAATTAAGCCCCCGTAACTGGGGCTGCCATCCAAATGTAATACCTGCTTTTTATCAGCCAATGCTGCATTCAAAAAGTTCATAAATTTTCTATACTCAGCTTCATTCTCGGCGTTCAACGTCAGAATTGCTTTCAGCCGTTTAATATTTTGCTCGTCCAATACTGTCCCGTAACGACTTAGACCAAAAACCGTTTCATCAGAGGAGTATTCAATGAATTCATCGTTTTTCAGACTAGGTTCTATTTTTTTTATCAGCTTGTCGGAAATTCGGATAAAATCTTCCTCTTTGAAACAGCTACAATCAAAGTGTCCATCATAAAAATGAAATTTGTGATTTAACAATCGCAGTCCTCCTTATTCGTAATATAAGTCAATGCTTCTTTTATCCCCTGTAAAATAACCTTTGAAATAAGCCGCATTTAATTTTTCAAATATTCTATACTAGCAATTCTTTTTTTAGAATACTAACCCCATCAGAAACAACATTTTTGATATCATGCATCTCCTCACCGCTCCATGTAGGTACATACTTTTCACCGGATGTGTTAATAGCGGGAAGGTTATTCCCATAAAATAATTTTTCGTATATATGATGAAAATTATCCGTTCCTAAAAAAGGGAAAGCTAGTGAATTCGAGATATCTAATGAAATATTCCAAAATAAAAGGACTTCTTCACAGTCAACATGCATTAATCCATTTTCAAGCTGCTTTTCTAAATGTTCAATATTATACGTAGTTACGCCAGTTCCAAGTGACAGTTTTTTCTCTTTCACATATGCTTTCAACTCAATAATACTATCAAATTTAATTAATTTACCTTCTTCAATTATTAACCCATCCGTATCATCTGTATACCACAAACAAAAAAATGAACGGTCTGCAAACTGAAATTCAACAACATACAACTGTTCCATAATGGGTTCTCCTTATAATTAAACTTAGTCATTCAAAACCTCGTCTTCATCAAAAAATTGTTATCTTAAACTTCGCTGCGCTTTCATTGTTGGAAATAGTATAGTAATCAACTTCCCAGCGATTATTGTATTTATTGATGAAGGACAAATCAAAATAGCTATATTTCACACATTATTTCTTCATACAACTTCATAATCATAGAAACCATGCTTTAAGTCAATAGAATATTTTCAAAAAATAAATTTATTTTTTAAAGTTATTAATTTACGAACAAAAAAACAAATAGACCGTACAATCAACAGATTATTTTTACATATAAAAAGAGCTGATTAAAAACAACTATCAGCTCTTGTACCTGTATTTATGCTATTGTCTCCCATGAAAATTACTTCTTTGCTATCAAGAATATGCAGCTGCTAAAAAGCTCATCGCTCCGCTAAATATTCCTCAAGCGCCTTGTCTAATTCGTCTTGCCGAGATACCAACAGGCCTTTAATATCGGCAACAGTCATTCCATTGGGATCTGTTTCGGAATCAACCTCTACGGTTGTCTTTACGCCTTCTATGATAGCGCTCCCCTTAAGAACAGTATGGTCATCCAGCAAAACAATCCGCTCTTCATCCTTGTATTGGTGCAAAAATTCAATTATTTCTGCTGTCGTTAAGTAACCAAATGCTTGATGAATGCCTTCACTGTCTACCTCAGAAAAAGACAGTGTGCGGGATTCTACCTGTTTTTCTTCCTTAACAGGTGATAGCTGACTGCTTTCCTGTGAACTCCTTTTAGTTTCAGCAGGAACTGGGCTTTTATTACCTCGAACGAAAACAACAACAATAACGACTACCGCAAGCACCAATATACTCCCTAATCGCTTCTTCATACTAAGTCCTCCTTTTTAAGTAAGTAGTTAAATAAAAGATTCTACAGTTATCATCATAAAAATCTTCAGATAAGTCAATAGCTTTATTTAGGCCTTTTCATTTTTAAATAGGTAAACGTTTGCTGATTTAAAGCAAAAAAAGACTGTGACATTAGTATGCCTCAGTCCCTTAAACCTGGATAAACGGTGTTTCAGAAGTAACTCCTTTGACAATAAGGTGAAAATTCGCAAAAAGTTTGTGGAACATCAGGTAGGAATCAGTCAACAGCGAATGGTTTGCCTTCGTGTTTCCTGTCATTTTCGGAATTTCCGCCTTATTGCTTAGAATCACTGTGATTGCTCTTTTGAGCAGAGCAGATGATGAAAAGTACCTACTTGGTGCTTAGAATCACTGTAATTGCTCTTTGAGCAGAACAGATGATGAAAAGTACCTACTTGGTGCTTAGAATCACTGTAATTGCTCTTTGAGCAGAACAGATGATGAAAAGTACCTACTTGGTGCTTAGAATCACTGTAATTGCTCTTTGAGCAGAACAGATGATGAAAAGTACCTACTTGGTGCTTAGAATCACTGTAATTGCTCTTTGAGCAGAACAGATGATGAAAAGTACCTACTTGGTGCTTAGAATCACTGTAATTGCTCTTTGAGCAGAACAGATGATGAAAAGTGCCTACTTGGTGCTTAGAATCACTGTAATTGCTCTTTTGAGCAGAGCAGATGATGAAAAGTACCTACTTGGTGCTTGAAGCTAACCACTTTTCATAACCTCTTTATAAATACAAATATTGGACAGCTTCTCTGATTGTCTGCAGCTCATTTTGGGTAGGAACAGAAGAAATATAAATAACTTGCTGGGAATAGTTATGCTTCAACGGCTGATTGGATAGGATGATATCCGCTGGTTTCATTTGAGACACATCCAGTTCATCTGTATTCAAGGCTTCAACATGTACCCGGCTGCCAATCATATCCTGCAGCTCCTGTAGAAGGAAGCTTTTCCAAGCTGGTTCTCCCTGAAAAATGAAATATGCTGTAATCCGACGCGGAGCTACTGAAAATATCGCTTCCTGTACCAATAAGGCTGCTACACTGACAACATAATCCGAATGAGGCAGCCGTTCCAGTAAGCCCTG
Organism: Enterococcus sp. LJL128; assembly: GCF_056924295.1. NCBI lineage: Bacteria > Bacillati > Bacillota > Bacilli > Lactobacillales > Enterococcaceae > Enterococcus > Enterococcus sp. LJL128. The sequence continues at coordinate 48,950 of NZ_JBXPBP010000021.1, forward strand.
TTTCTTCATTTCATCGTAAACAGCTTGATAGAGTGCTGGAAAACGTTCCTGACTAAGTAGAAGAATTTCCTGATACTCCAGTAAAAATTTATCAGACAAGCGCTTGGATTCATAGTATTTCAGCAGAAAAAGCACCAGATTGTCCAATAGAGAAGAGTCTGAAAGCTTATTTTGTTGGAAGGCGGAACTAAAACGCTGGATGAAATGCTCACAGCCAATAAACAGTGATTCATAAGCTTCCTTCAGTGTTTCTCTCATCTGGTCAGTCAAAGCATTGTAATTCCAGCTTTCCAAAAAACAAAAGAACGCATAGAAGTGCTCCTGCTCTTTTCCCTTTAACCGGATTCCTTCCAATTGATACAAGTGCTCTAACTTTTCCTTATATAGTGTAAAAAGAATATCTTCTGTATTAAAGCGAAATTCTTCAATTAGACAGCCCGCCTTAATTCGGATGGTATTAATAAAAAACCAACAGGTTCCAAATATCTGCTCGGTTGATATACCCAGCATCGTTTTATCCAGCTTTGCCAAAAAGTCGATATAATGTCTTTCATGAATTGAGTAGTCCTCAAAGAAAAAGCTATCATGAGTAAATGGCACTAGCAGCCGATGATAAAATACCCGAATACTGGATTCCTCCCCCACCCATTCAAATGCAGACTGAGAAAGATTAATTTGCAGATGAATACTTTTAAGAGCCTTGTTCAGCTTGCCCACCTGCCGCTTCAAGGTTTCGTAGGATAAGCCTTTATCGTTTAAAAAGGATTGAACAGGTACCTCTTTTACTGTGAGTAATTCTTTTACAATTAAAATACCTATTGAATCCTTCATAAAGAATTCCCATACCTCATTAACGGTCCCTAAATTATCCGATACAAGAGATAGACCCGAATTACCATCTGCCTCCAGCTGCCAGCCTTCCGGCAGTTCCATACGCAGGCTTTGAAGATCATTGAAGACTGTTCGTTCAGAAACCTGCAGTTCCTCAGCCAGCTCTTTGGCTGTCAACTGCTGATGATTGATTAGCTTTTCCAGAATCGTAATCTTTCTTCTGATATCCTTCTCGGTAATCAAGCGTTTAGCCATTGCATACATCGTCTTCCTCCTCATTAGAAAGAGTTTGGGACATAAGTAAATGCCCGAACTCTTCTTTCTCTAAAATCCGAATAAACGGCGTTCCAAAAGTAGCTCACTACACTTCGTTCCGATAGCATCAACTTCTAAGTGCTAAAAGCACTAAGAGTTGAAGTTCTCGGAAATAAGCCGAACTATCTCAAAAATATGAAAAGCTCCAAGTAGGTATCAATCAACAGCTACTCGGTTCCCTCGTAGTGTTTCTTGACAATTTTCGGATAATCCGTCTTATTGCTGTGAAACACAGTGAAGGATGAGCTGATGTTGAACAGTACCTCCTTGGTTCTCAGAGCTAAACACTTTTGGCTCGACCTCTCTCAAGCACTTAGTGCTGAAAATCGCTTGCTCGTGAAGCTAGACATTAGCCAAATGCCTCCCTTGCTTTTCCTTGATATTAGTGTGTTTACACCTGTAAATAGCTCTTATTCTCTTTACCAGCAAAAAACAAAAACAGCTGCTCATAAAAAGTATACGTTTTTTTATTCCTTTCCTCAATTAACACCCCTTTGATTATTTTCAATGGTACAATAATAAAAAATGGCTACTGAGTAAAAGGAGGAACTGATGGTCTTCTCATCTATCGAGCTAACCCCAAACAGGCACTATAATCAGACGCTTCGAATCAACGAACAGCTTCTGCCGGAGTTATTGTATAACCTCACTAAGGATGAGGTTATAACTCAGCTGTCTTTCGTCTGGAATCAAAAGCTCTACTCGCTTCAAGAAACGAACTACATTCAAAAGCAGCTAAGAAATAAAGCCGATGGAAATATTCCGTTATTATTATGTCCAGATGACTGGGATTTTTCCTGCACAATTGTTGTTGTAAAAGTTAAACACTATGCAGACCATACCTGTTGGGAGAAAATCGGCTACGTTAGTCGAGAAAACTATTCTTTTGAAAAAATGATGCGTTCCGGCTATATGGATTATTCCACTTGGACCGCTGGTGATTTTGAAAACTATTCAGAAGACTATTTTTTTAAATCAGCACCCGATATCAAGTGGGATACGCTGTGGTCCCAAGTCTGGCCGGAAGAAGAGCGCCGCAGAATCTGGAATTATCTTCACCCCTTCTTTAATGATGACCACAATATTAGCTGGTTAACTGACTTAAACTGGATCTTTGAACGCTCGTTATACGACCACTTCATTCACCAGGTAACCACACTTTGCCAAAACGATTCCTTATGAAAAGTTAAACAAGCTCATTCAGCGCTCGAGCAATACATGCGAATCAGCCTCATGATAGATGTCTGTCTCATGAGGCTGATTCGTATTTATTCGGTTTTAACGGCTGGCTCATACGATTAACACATTCCCCATTTCAAAAAATGAGCTTTTTAGATTTCCTGCCGTTTAAAAGCAACAATAGTCAGAAGCAGCCCTGCAATGGCAGTTGTACTCACTGACAGCCAAGCTATCCATAACTCGCTTCCGCTTAAATCAATGGCTGTTAGAGAAAATGCCGCAGACCAAGGAATAATGACTGGCCAGCTTCCCGGCAGGCTGACTCCTATTACAGTCAATACAGCCAGCAAGATGCCAACCAAAATGGTGGGGTAGAAGAGCTGTCTCTGTCGAACGCCTATCCAGCCTAGCGGTAGTAAAACGAATGCGATAGTCACTGTAGAAATCAGAAACTTGATTGAAATGTCTGCAAAGCTTAAATCCTGCAGATCAAAAATTTGGCGATAGCCCAGATAAACTACAATAAAGGTAAAGAGATATATTAAGCAGTGCAGCAGGAGCCAGACAATCAGTTTAGCGACAATAATTTTTGTCCGCGGCACTCCTGTAACTAGGAGATTTTTAATGGTTCGATCACTATATTCCCGATGAATCAAGTAACCCAGAACCATTGAGCTGAGAAAGAATATGACTAGGAAATTACTAATCCTCAACATCTCAATCAGCCAGTCTTCTTGATTGATTCGTTCAACTCCAGATGGAAAGGCCACATCTTTTAGTACAGCCAGCAATGTAAATAGGAAGCTGCTGCTGAGACAGACAATAATCAGCGAGTTGCGTTTCAGCTTTAGGAACTCTGTTTTAATGGCTGAGAGCATGCGAATCACCTCCTAAAAGCTGATTGAAATATTCTTCGAGATGGAAGGTTTGATGAGACAATTCAGAGACAGCAATTCCACTTTCTACAAAGATTTTAGTAATTGCAGCCGGATTGATTTCTGCTGCATAGATATGCAGATAATTTTTTCCAGACACCTCGTAATCATGAATGTCCAACCGTTCTTCCAACAAGAACGCTGCTTGTTTTAAATCATTGACTCTAACTTTCAAAAAATCTCTTCGGCTGCTTTTAAGCTCCTCTAAACTGATCTCTTTCACTAAGCGTCCCTTATTCAGGACACCAATCGTATCAGCCATTTGTTCAATTTCAGAAAGAATATGACTGGAAATCAAGATAGTGGTCTTATATTTCTGATTTAGAAATATGAGCATCTCTCTAATCTCCCTGATACCTATCGGATCCAAACCGTTAATCGGCTCGTCCAATATCAAAAGCTCTGGCTCATGGAGTAGGGCTGCCGCAATTCCCAGCCGCTGCTTCATCCCCAGTGAAAAGTGCTGAAACTTCTTTTTCCCGGTTTGATCCAAACGGACATTTCTCAACGTCGTTTCAATAGCACCCTTTTGTGCGACGCCTCTCATTTCAGCAAAAATTTTCAAGTTTTCATAGGCAGTTAAATTTCCGTAAAAGGCTGGCTCTTCAAGCAAGGAACCGGAACGGGTATAGATCTCTCTGTTGTGATGGTTCAACAATTCATCCATAAATACGATAGTTCCAGATGTTTTTCGCTGCAGACCAAGAATCAGCTTCATCAAAGTTGTTTTTCCTGCCCCATTGGGTCCTAATAAACCATAAATTTTTCCAATCGGCAGATGTAGATCCACATGATCTAAAATGAGCTGATTATTTATTTGCTTTGTCAGGTTTTTGGTTTGAAGCATCCATTTGCTCATAATTCTTGCTCCTTTCCTGTTAATTCAAGCATAGCACCTAAATCTTACAGACATCTTACTCAAATCATAATAAATACTGATTTTAGCTATCTGTATTACCTGAATCCTTGGAAAGGCAAACCTCAAACAAGCTGCCTAAGCCTGCTTCACTAACAGCTTTGATGTCTCCATTCATCCGACTAACCAGCTCCTTAGCAATCGCCAGTCCCAAACCAGAGCTGGAGGCTGAACGAGCCGGATCACATTTATAAAGCTTTTGAAAAATAAACGGTAAATCCTTGGAGGAAATTCCAATACCATTGTCTTGAACGCCCAAATAAACAGTCTTTTCATCTTCTTTTAAATACAGATGCAGCGCTGTAGCCTGACTATGCATTAGGCAATTCTTTAACAGGTTTTCCATTACACGCGTATACGCCAGCTCATCCAGCGACAGATAGACGGCCTCTTCAGGAATATCGATTTGATAGTTTATTTCAGCTTTTTCAAACAAGGGAATCCACAGGGCAGCGATTTCTCTGGTTAGCTCGCCCAAATCAAAAGGTTTTCGTTCTTCCAGCTCAACCGGCGTCTCTTTACTGTCCTCTAGTTTAAACCATAAAAAAATCTGATCTGTCAGCCGCTGCAGCTGCTGAGCTTTTTTTAGAATTAAGGGCAGATACTCATTCATCAGCTTTTGCTCATCCAAATATCCTCCTTCCAACGCTTCCAGATAGCCAATCAAAGAAGTCAGCGGTGTTCGAATATCATGGGAAAGATGACTTAAAAAGCTTTTTTGAGACTGTTCAATCTGTTCCAGCTCATAGATCCGCTCATTTTTTTGTGCATTCAATTGATTAATTGAGAAAGCTATATCGGCTAGCTGTTCATTTTCAGCCAGAATAATTTTCTGTTGAGAGCTTTTTTCACTGGCTAAATTCGCCAATACACGATTAATTTGTTCCAGCTGCTGGTTCATTTTCCGACGATAGGCTGCATGATACAGGAGACAACCTAACCCAAGAATCACACCAGCAGCCGCAAGATATATTGTCATACTGGTCAGCTCCCCTCTGGTTTGAACCGGTAGCCAACACCCCAAACCGTTTCTATATACTGTTTATTCTCTGCTTCCTGATTGATTTTTTGGCGAATTCGGCTAATACAGGTCATTACTGTATTATCAGATTCTAAATATTCTTCCTGCCAGACCTGCTGATACAACTGCTGCTTCGTAAAAACCTGTTCTGGATACTGCAGGAAAAAATGCAGCAGCTTGTATTCAAATTCTGTCAGCTCTAATACACTTTCATTTAATCGAATACGGTGGAATTTAGGCTCAACTTTAAATGCGCCAACTTCCAGCACCTGCGCTGCTGTCTGGCTGTTATTATTAAACTGAGTCGAACGGCGAATTTGAGATTCTACACGGGCAACTAGCTCATGAATACTAAATGGCTTGGTTAGATAATCATCTGCACCCAGCCGAAGACCGGAGACCTTATCTGACTCATGCTCTTTAGCTGTCAGCATTAAAATTGGCACTACACTATTTTTTCTTATCTCCCTCAATACATCAAAGCCGCTTAGCTTAGGCAGCATTACATCTAGAATAATCAAGGAAAAGTCTTTTTCTCCGGCAAGCGCCAAGCCTGTTTCTCCATCAGCAGCAGAAGTTACCTGATAGCCCTCCGCCTCTAAGCACTGCTCCAATAACCGACATAGCTCACGATCATCATCAATAATTAATATCTTCATTCTAATCCCCCTTACGTTGACTAAGACCTAGCTTAAAACTCCACTAAAATCTCTAAAAATTCATTTCCTCAATAGTGTCCAAGTAATCCTTAGCTAAAGCTTCTATATACAAAAACTATCTGTCAAATCGTTAAAAAAGATAACTTCGCCGTCCCTAGTTTGCCATTTAAAGTCTTAAATAGCATAATTCTTATTCCAATAATTGATATAACGGATTTCACGTTATATCAAGTTTAGATACCAACAAACTGAAACGATTTTGCATACATACATCTCCTAATAAAGATTTTTATCAACTCTGCAGCTCATTCGCCAGTAACTGTTGTGTCCGTTTATCATCATTATACAGCATACAAAAAGGGAGTGGGACATAATCCACTCTCAAAAAGAAAACAAGCTCGATTTTGATGATGAATGTCAAAATCGGGCTTGTTTTTTCTTCTTCCCTTCTCTTTCTCTCCATATATTTTCCTAATTTTCTTAGATTTAGT